>JADZBA010000160.1 GCA_020852355.1 Alphaproteobacteria bacterium | reverse complement strand
GACACCGCCGCCGATTGCGGCCACCGCCTGGGGGCTGCTCCTCAGGCGGGACCGCGCAGGTGGCAGGCGACGAGGTGGCCGGGGCGGATCTCGCGGAGCTGCGGCGTCTCGCGCCGGCAGCGGTCCTGGGCATAGGGGCAGCGCGTATGGAAGGCGCAGCCGCTCGGCGGGCGCATCGGGCTCGGCACGTCGCCGTGCAGGATGCGCTTCTCGCGCTTCAGCCGGGGATCGGGCACCGGCACCGCCGACAGCAGCGCCTCGGTGTAGGGGTGCTGCGGGTGCAGGAAGAGATCGTCCTTGGCCGCGTGCTCGACGATCTTGCCGAGATACATGACCGCGACGCGGTGACTGATGTGCTCGACCACCGCCAGGTCGTGCGCGATGAAGAGGTAGGAGATCCGCGTCTCGCGCTGCAGGTCCTTCATCAGGTTGATGATCTGCGCCTGGATCGAGACGTCCAGCGCCGACACCGGCTCGTCGCCGATGATCAGCTTCGGCCTGAGCGCCAGCGCGCGGGCGATGCAGACGCGCTGGCGCTGGCCGCCGGAGAATTCGTGCGGGTAGCTGCGCATCTGGCCCGGCCGCAGGCCGACCTGCTCGAACAGGGCCGCCACCCGGGCCTCGCGCTCGGCGCCGCGGGCGAGGCCGTGGACCTTGAGCGGCTCGCCGACGATGTCGCCCGCCGTCATGCGCGGATTCAGCGAGGAGAACGGGTCCTGGAAGATGATCTGCATCTGCCGGCGGTGCGGCCGGAGCGCCTTCTTGCCGAGGCGGGTGATGTCGTGCCCGGAAAGCCGGATCGTCCCGGCCGTCGGCTCGACGAGGCGCAGGATGGTGCGCGCCACCGTCGACTTGCCGCAGCCGCTCTCCCCCACCAGCCCCAGCGTCTCGCCCTCGGCGATCGAGAAGCTGACGCCGTCGACCGAGTAGACATGGCCCACGGTGCGCCGCAGCAGGCCGCGGCGCACCGGAAAATGCGTCTTCAGGCCCGCGACCTCGACGACGGGCGACACGCCGGTCACGGGACGGCGCCCCGCAGCGCGTCGGCATGCCAGCAGGCCGCCCAGTGGCCGGCCTCGCGCTCGGCGTAGGGCGGGCGCTCGGCCCGGCACGTCGCATCGGCGAACGCGCAGCGCGGCGCGAACGCGCAGCCCGCGGGCAGGCTGGTGAGCGGCGGCACGATGCCCGGAATCTCCTGCAGCCGCTCGGGTGCGACGGCCCCCTTGCCGGCCATGATCGCCAGGCGCGGGATCGAAGCGAGCAGCCCCTTGGTGTAGGGATGCAGCGGCGCCTCGAACAGCCTCTCGACGACCGCTTCCTCGACCTTGCGTCCGGCATACATGACGATGACGCGCTGCGCCGTCTCGGCGACGACGCCGAGATCGTGGGTGATGAGGATGACGCCGGTGCCGAGCTCGCGCTGCAGGCCCAGAACCAGGTCGAGAATCTGCGCCTGGATGGTGACGTCGAGCGCCGTCGTCGGTTCGTCGGCGACCAGCACCTTGGGGTTGCAGGCGAGCGCCATGGCGATCATCACCCGCTGGCGCATGCCGCCGGAGAGCTGGTGCGGATACTCGCGCGCGCGCTGGGCGGGCTCGGGGATGCGCACCAGGCGCAGCATCTCCACCGCCTTCGCCGCCGCCGCCGGGCGCGACAGGTCCTGGTGCAGCGTCAGCGCCTCGCGGATCTGCCGGCCGATCGTCTGCACCGGGTTGAGCGAGGTCATCGGCTCCTGGAAGATCATCGAGATCTCGTTGCCGCGGACCGCGCGCATCGCCTCCTCGTCGAGCGCCAGCAGGTCGCGTCCCTCCAGGCGCACCGTCCCCGCGACGATGCGGCCGGGGGGCGTCGGCACGAGGCGCATGATCGACAGCGCGGTCATGCTCTTGCCGCAGCCGGATTCGCCGACGATGGCCAACGTCTCGCCGCGGCCGACCGCGAACGACACGTCGTCGACCGCGCGCACGACGCCCTGGCGGGTGAAGAACAGGGTCTGCAGCCCATCCACCTCCAGCACCGGGCCGGCCGCCGGCGCGGCCTTCGCCGCCGCCGGCACCCTGGTCGCCACCGCGGTCATCCGCCGCGCTGCCGCGGATCGAGCATGTCGCGGACGGCGTCGCCCAGCAGGTTGGTGCCGAACACCGCGAGGCTGATGGCGAGGCCGGGGAAGAGCACCAGCCACGGTGCGGTCCGCACGTACTCGGCGGCGGACTCCGAGAGCATGCGGCCCCAGGACGGATGCGGCTCGGGGATGCCGAGGCCGAGGAACGACAGCGACGCCTCGGTCAGGATGGCGGCACCGAGCTGGGCGGTCGCCAGCACGATCAGCGGCGCCATCGTGTTCGGCAGGATGTGCCGCAGGACGATGCGCAGCTCGCTCATGCCCACCGTCTTCGCCGATTCGACGAAGGGCAGCTCGCGCAGCGTCAGGGTGTTGGAGCGGATGACGCGCGCGACCGAGGGGATCAGCGGGATGGCGATGGCGACGATGGTGTTCTCCAGCGACGGCCCCAGCGCCGCCGCCATGACCAGCGCCAGCACCAGCAGCGGCAGCGCCTGGAGGATGTCGATCAGCCGCTGCACCAGCAGGTCGACCCAGCCGCCGAGATAGCCCGACGCCAGCCCGATCACGACGCCGAAGAAGCAGCCGAGCGCCGTCGAGCCGATGCCGACGGCGAGCGAGATGCGGGCGCCGTGGACGATGCGCGCGAACAGGTCGCGGCCCATGAAGTCGGTGCCGAGCAGGTGCGCAGCGCCTGGCCGCGCCAGCGTCCGCGTCGCGTCGGTCGAGGTCGGGTCGAAGCCGGCGATGACGTCGGCGAAGATCGCGGCGAAGACGAGCAGGGTCACGATGACCGCGCCGGCGGCACCCAGCGGATAGCGGCGGACGAGATGGCGGAAGTGCCCGCCGGCGCCGCGGATCCCCGCTCCCGCCCGCGTCAGCTCGGCCTCGTAGTCGGCGCCGTGCATGGCCTAGCCCGAATACTTGATGCGCGGGTCGAGGACCACGTAGAGCAGGTCCACCGCGAAGTTGACGACGACGACCACGACCGCGATCAGCATCACCAGGTTCTGGACGATCGGATAGTCGCGCCAGCGGATCGACTCGACGAGGTAGCGCGCCACGCCGGGGATGTTGAACACCGTCTCGGTGACGATCAGCCCGCCGATGAGGAAGGCGGCCTCGATGCCGATCACCGTGACGACCGGCAGGATGGCGTTGGCGAAGGCGTGCTCGTAGTTGACGCTGCGCGGGGCCGCACCCTTGGCGCGCGCGGTGCGGATGTAGTCCTGGCGCAGCACCTCCAGCATCGAGGAGCGCGTCAGGCGCATGATGAGGGCAGAGCTGCGGAAGCCGACGGCGGCGGCCGGCACGCTCAGCAGCAGCAGTTCGTCCCACAGGCTGGCCGGCGGCTCGGTATAGATCGGGATCGCGCCGAACCACGCCACGCATGCCATGAGGATGAGCAGGCCCAGCCAGAAGGCGGGAATCGACAGGCCGCTCAGGCTCAGCACGCGCAGGACGTAGTCCGTCGGCGTGTTCTGACGCACCGCGCTGACGACGCCGAGCGGCACCCCGAGGAGGACCGAGACGACGAGGGCGAGCACCGCCAGCTTCGCGGTCACGGGGATGCGCGGACCGATCTCCTCCAGCGCCGGCTTCTCCGACACGTAGGAGTAGCCGAAGTCACCCTGGGCGAGGCCCGAGATCCAGGTGAGGTACTGTACCGGCAGCGGGCGATCGAGACCGAGCTCGCGCTCGATCTTCAGCTTCTCGCGCGGGTTCACCATCCCCGCGGCGTCGAACAGGATGTCGACGATGTTGCCCGGCACCAGCCGCAGCAGCACGAAGATGATCACCGAGATCCCGAACAGCGTCAGGATCATCAGGAACGAGCGCCGGACGAGATAGGCACCCACGCCCGTCTCCGACTACGCCCGGCGCCGCGTTCCCCCCGCTCCTACTTGTCCAGCCACACGTCCTCGAACCGGTAGCCGTTGTAGGAGCTGTTCACCATCGCGGTGTACCCCTTCACGTAGGGATGCCAGCAGGTCGCCTGCCGGCCGTGGAAGATGATCGGCCGCGCCACGTCCTCCTGCAGCTTCTTGTCGATCTCCCACACCATCTCCTTGCGCTTCTTCTGGTCGGTCTCCATCGACTGCTTGTCGAACAGCGTTTCCAGCTCCTTGTTGCAGTACTGCGTGAAGTTGCGCTCGGAGCTGCAGGCGTAGTTCTCGTAGAAGTTCTGGTCCGGGTCGTCGACCGCGCTGCCGGTCAGGTTGAGGCCGACGGAGTAGTCCTTCCTCGACACCTTGGCGTGCCAGTTGCTGGTCTCGATCACCTCGAGCTCGCCGTCGATATAGATCGTCTTGAGCTGGTCGATGAGGATGACCGCCGGGTCGCGGTAGATGTCGATGTTGCGGGTCGAGACCTTGACCTTGAGGCGCTTGTCGGGCCCGTAGCCCAGCTTCTCCATGATCGCCCGCGCCTCGGCCCGGCTCTTGCCCACGTCGGGGCTGTAACCGGCGACCGTCCTGAGGTACTCGGGCGGCATGCCCCAGACGCCCTCGGGCGGCGGCAGCATGGCGCCGCCGACGTCGTTCTTGCCCTCCGACAGGATATCCACGAAGGCCTTGCGGTCGATCGCCAGCGCCATCGCGCGGCGGATGTCGGCGTTGTCGAACGGCGCCACCTCGCGATTGACGATGAGGTTCGTGCTGACGTTCATCGGCACCAGCTTGCAGATCGCGTTCGGCACCTGCGCCTGCACGTCCTTCAGCACCGGCACGGTGATGTCGATCGGGAAGGTGATGTCGAACCTGCCGGCGATGAAGCCGAGCACGCGCGTCGAGCGGTTGGGGATGATGGTGAACTCGACGCCGTCGAGGTAGGGCCGCCCCTTCTTCCAGTAGTCGGGGTTGCGCACCAGCTTGATCGACTCGTTGGCCTTGAACTCGACGAACTTGAAGGGCCCGGTGCCGACCGGCTTCACCCGCATGTCCCGGGTCGAGACGTGGCACGGGTAGACGGGCGTGTAGCCGGAAGCCAGCAGCGCCAGCAGCGCCGGCTGCGGCCGGCTGAGCTGGAAGGCCACCTCGAAGTCACCCTTGACGGCGACCTCCTTGACGTTGCCGTACCACGCCTCGCGCGGGTTCTTGCGGAAGCTGTCCTTGGCCTTGCCCTGCAGCATGTCCCAGGTGCACTTCACGTCCTTGGCCGTGAAGGGCTTGCCGTCGTGCCACTTGACGCCCTCGCGCAGCTTGAAGGTGAGCCGCGTCTTGTCGTCGCTCCACGCCCAGTTCGTCGCGAGATCCGGCACGATCGAGTCGAGCGTGTTCTGCGGCTCGTCCTGCTTGTACATGACGAGGTTGTTGAAGATCGCCATGAACGGCGCATTGGTCGAGTACGTCGATTCCTCGTGGATCGACGCGCTGGCCGGGCTGTCGCGGTGATAGAACTTCAGCACGCCGCCGCGCTTGGGCTCCTCGGCGGCTGCCGCCGTCGGAGCGAGTGCGCCGGCCGCGGCGAGGCCGGCAAGGGCGAGACCGGCCAACGCCGATCGCTGCGACTGGATGTGCATCGCGAACCTCCTCCCGATCTGGTCCGGCTTGCGCTCGCGACCGCCGCCCGCCCGTCTCGGGGCGGCACGGTCGCGCGTGCCGGATGCTCGTCCGTTCGTGGCCGCGTCGAGGCGGCCCCGCTCTGCGTCGACCCTAACACACAAGGGCGCGGCCGGCGCAACCTCGCCGGCCCGGCCGCCATCGCCTCGGCGGGGGCCGCCGCAGGCGCGCCGCGTCGCCCGGCTACGCCGCCTTGAGGTACTCCATCGCGGCGTTCACGCCGCCGGCGCCGTGGGGGATGCCGGCGACGCCGAAGCCCATCTCGACGGCGGACAGCGCGCCCATCAGCATCGGCTCGTTGAGGTCGCCCATGTGGCCGATGCGGAAGACCTTGCCGTTGAGGCGGTTGAGGCCGCCGCCGAGCGACACGTTGAAGCGCTCCAGGCAGACGTCGCGCAGCTTGTTGGCGTCATGGCCGTCGGGCACCTGGATGGCGGTCACCGAGTTCGAGACAAGCTCGGGATTGGTGCAGAACAGCTCGGGCCCGCCGCCCTTGCTCCAGGCGGCGACGCAGCGGCGCGTCGCCTCGCCGAGGCGGGCGTGGCGGGCGAAGATGGCGTCCAGCCCCTCCTCCTCGATCATCTTCAGGGATTCCTGGAGACCGAAGATGTGATGCACCGGCGCGGTGCCGGCGAAGCGCACCTGGCGCTCGCCGTCGAGCATGCGTCGCCAGTTCCAGTATTCGCGCGGCAGGGTCGCCGACTGGCTGGCCGCCAGGGCCTTGCGGCTGATGCCGGTGAAGCACATGCCGGGCGGCAGCATCAGCCCCTTCTGCGAGCCGCCGACCGCGACGTCGACGCCCCAGTCGTCCATGCGGAAGTCGAAGGAGCCGAGCGAGGAGATGGTGTCGACGAGGTAGAGAGCCGGATGCTTGGCCGCGTCGATCGCCTTGCGCACGGCGGCGACGGGATGGGCGACGCCGGTCGAGGTCTCGTTGTGAACCTGCAGGACGGCGCGGATCTTGTGGTCCTTGTCGGCCTTCAGGCGCTCCTCGACGGCCGCCGGGTCGACGCCCTTGCGCCAGTCGCCGGGCACCGTCTCGATCTCGACGCCGTAGTGGCGGACCATCTCGCTCCAGGAGAGCGAGAAATGGCCGGTCTCGGGCACCAGCACCGTATCGCCGGGCGAGCAGACGTTGACCAGCGCCGATTCCCACGCGCCATGGCCGGAGGCGGCGTAGACGACCATGATCTGCTCGGTCCTGAAGACGCGCTTCAGGCCGGCGAAGCATTCGAGCGCGATCGCCTTGAACTCGGCCTGGGCGAAGTCCAGGGCCGGCCGGTCCATCGCCCGCAGCACGCGGTCGGGAATGTTGGTCGGACCGGGATTCATGAAGAACATGCGGCCGCGCTTCACGGGCATGGGTGTTTCCTCTCCGAAGGCAGGATGGGGTCTGCGAAAGGCGGCGGAACCTAGCACGGGCACCCGCGTCAGGCGAGCCAGCGGTCGAGCCGGTCGCGGAAGCGGTACCACTCGCCGACGATCGGCAGGAACCACGGCCGGCCGGTGTAGAGCGGCCGCGTCGGGAAGCCGATGCCGTCGAAGGCCGACGGCCGGTTCTGGGTGCGCGCGATCTTGCGCCCGAGCTGGGTCCCGAACCACGTCATGTTGACGACGCCCGAGCCGTTGCAGCCCATGGCGTAGTGGATGCCGTCGTGCTGGCCGAAATGCGGCAGCGCGTCGAAGGTGAAGGCGACGAAGCCGGTCCAGCCGTGGGTGATCTTGACCCCGGCGAGCTCGGGGAAGACGGCGCACATCATCGTGTGCAGCGTGCGCGCCGTGTTCTCCGGCGTGTCGCCGGCGAAGCTGGCGCGGCCGCCGTAGAGGATGCGGCGGCGGTCCTGCGACATGCCGAAATAGGACAGCACGCGCTTGGTGTCGGCGATCGTGCGCCCGTGGGGGATGAGCGCGCGCACCCGCTCCTCGGGCATCTCCTCGGTTGCGATGATGTAGCTGCGCACCGGCACCAGGCGCCGACGCCACCAGGCGAGCTCCGGCCCGGTATAGCCGTTGGTCGTGGCCACGACCTCGCGTGCCTTGATGTCGCCCGCGGTCGTGCGCACGACGAAGCCGGCGCCATCGCGCTCGACGCCCGTCACCTTGGTGCCGGCCGACATGGTGGCGCCGGCACGCCGCGCCGCGTCGCGGATGCCCTTGTGCAGCAGCGCCGGATGCAGCCGGCCCGAGCGCTCCGACATCAGGCCGCCATAGAACAGGTCGGTCTTGATCTGCTCGTGCTGGCGCTCGCGCGGCAGCATGCGAAAATCGCCCTCGACGGTCTTGTTCAGCTTCTCCGCCTGACGGGCGAGGCGGTCGTAGTGCCTGGGCACCGCCGCGCCGACGAAGCGCCCGGTCGGCCAGTAGTGGCACTCGATCCTCTCGCGCTGGATCAGGTGCTCCAGGTGGACGAAGGATTCCTGGGATTCGAGCAGCATCGCCTGCATGCGCTCGGGGCCGAGCTGCTGCTCGATCGCGCTGCCTTGACCCGACCGACCCTTGCCGAGATTGGTCGCGAAGCCGACGCCGCCGCCGTTGCGCGTGCTGGCGCCGGCGCCGAACACCGCCTCCTGCTCCAGCACATGCGCGCCGACCCCGGCGCGCGCCAACTCCAGCGCGCAGGAGAGGCCGCCATAGCCCGAGCCGATGATCGCGACTTCGGTCTCCCTGGGCGGCGGCACCGAGCCTTCGGCCGTGGGCGGTGCCCACTCCCACCACCAGGGCGTCGTCTTGAAGCCCTCGGCGAAGATCGAGCCGCTGGTCATGGTGGTGCCTCCGGGAAGTCGTCGATGGTCGGTGCGCGGACGGGGGGCCATGATAGGCTGATCGGCGGCCGCCGTGCAGCCGGCCGCTACTCCTCGAGGCCGCAGCGCCGGCGGCGCTGCTCCAGATAGTCGCGGCGCATCGCCTCGTAGTCGTCGAAGGTCAGCGCCTTGGCGTTGGGGTCGATCTGCCGCGTCGCCAGGACGTCGGCGGCGATCTCCACCGATTCCGCGATGAAGAAGGTCTGCCAGCCCGCGCCGGTGCCGAGAGTGGCGCCGGTCGCCGTCAGCAGCACGGCGTTGACCAGCAGGATGTCCGCGATCGCGTCGCGCACGGTGCGCGGGCCGACGAAGGGCAGCATGATGTAGCCGCCTTCGCCGACGCCGGCGCGGCAGAGTGCGAGGCCGATATCGGCGTGGACGGGCTCCAGGCCCCACTCGGCGGCGCGGTCGTACCAGCCGAGCACGCCGACCGACGAGTTGATCGCGAAGCGCTGCGTCGCCCGCCAGGCGGTCGCCATGTCGCCGGTCAGCAGGCCGCTCAACGCGGTGACCGGCTCGTTCACCAGGTTCGACGCGACGTTGCCGAGGCCGGCCCGCGGTGCGGCTGGCTCACGCGCCCGGCCCTCCGGCGCCGGCGACGGGAGACCGAGCCGGCCGGCGGCGGCGTCGAGCACCCAATAGGCGCCGGTGTTGAAGCGGAAGATGAGGCGGCTGTACCTGTCCAGCAGGGTCCCGTCATAGTCCTCGGGCGGTCGTTGCGGCGCCGCCCCGGCGTCGGCGGCGGCCAGCGCCAGCGCCGCCGCCAGCGCGACCTGCGGCAGGGCGCGCCTCACTTGTATTCGATGGCCAGCGGCTTGGCGGAGTCGACCTCGTCCACGGGGACGATCGGCCGCCGATAGTCGGACAGGGCCTCGATCGGCGACGGGTCGGCCGACGGCGCCGCGGTCTTGGCCGCCCAGAACATGTCGCCATAGAGCTCATAGGAATTGTCCCAGCCCGCGTTGAACGCGAGCTCGAACCCCAGGCCCGCGACGAAGTCCGGGACGATCGGAGAGGTGAAACCCATGTGAACCTCCGGCTGCGGCTCGGAACGCCTCGACCCTCGCCGCATCGCCGCTCGCGGCGGCGAGCCGGCGCAGCGCCTCCTCACCGTAGAGGGAGAACAGCACGGGCTTGGTCAGCATGTCGAGCAGGGGCGAGCCGACGAGGCCGCCGAAGATCGCGACGGCCACGGTGTGCAGGATCTCGGTGCCGGGACGGTCGGAGCGTATCGTCCGGCGTCCGGTCGCCGGCCGTGCCGTCGGCAGCGTCACCGGCGCGAAGAGCAGCGGGCCGGTTATCGCGCGGACGTCACTTCGCCGCCGTCACCATGACCTCGACCAGGACGCCCGGCCCGAGGTCCGCCACGCCGATCCCCGCCCGCGCCGGCAGGTGGGCGGCGTTCAGCCATTCCTTCCACACCTTGTTCAGTGCCGGCTTCTGGGCGACGTCGGTGATGTAGAGCGTGGCCGAGAGGATGCGATCCTTGCTCGATCCGTGCGCAGCGAGGAGCTGGTCGATCTGGGCGACGATGCTGCGCATCTGGCCTTCCATGTCGGCCGAGACGTCCTCGGCGACGACGCCCGCGAGATAGAGCACGCCGTTGTGCTCCACGACCTCGTGGAGGATGCCTTCATAAGGGCTGCTGCGCTTGATCATCGCTCGCTCTCCGCGGATGCCGCCGGCCGGGCCCGGCCGGCGGCACGACATACGCGGACGGCGGCGGCGTCGCCAGCCGAATTGTCACCTCAGGCGCGGCGCATCTCGGTCGGATGGGCGAAGAAGCCGGCCGGCCCGCCGCGCCGCACGCGCAACCGCACGCGGTCGCCCGGCCGCGGCGTGACGGCCGCCATGAGGTCGGACGGCACGCGGACGGCGACGGTGCGGCCCACGAAGTCGCCCATCAGATTGGCGAAGGGCGGCACGTCGTCGGCCTTCTCGACGCGCAGGCTCAGCGTAGCGTGGCCCGACGAGGCGGCCGCATCAACGACGGTCGCGGTCACGTCGGACCAGTTCTCGATCATCTGCACCATGGGACCCTGCCTTGGAGAGGCGGAGCGTCAGCGGCCGGCGAGGTGGTCGACGATGGCCCGCGCGATCGGCTGCCCGCCCAGCTCCTCGAAATAGCTGTACGCCGGAGACGGATTGGCCTCGAAGCAATAATAGTCCCCTTCGGGCGTGCGCTTCAGGTCGATTCCACAGAGCGGCAGATCGAGCAGCCGTGACAGCGCGAAGCAGCGCTGCGCCACCTCCGGCGGCAGGACCGTCGGCGCCAGCGCGCACGGCAGCCCGTCCCGCGCGGCATAGCGGTAATCCACCGCCGGCGAGGCGATCTCGGTCGCGAACAGCCGCTCGCCCACCACATGCACGCGGATGTCGACGCCCGGGACGAGCGCCTGGAACTGCGTCGGCAGCGCGCGGACCCGCGCGATGGCGTCGTCGTCGGCGTCGGTCAGCTCGCGCACGATCGAGCGCACCGAGCTGATCGACTTGTAGACGACGCGGCCATGGCGGCGGCGAAAGTCGCGGACGCAGTCGGGATCGTTGGTCAGCAGCGTCGGCGGCGAGCGGAAGCCGGCGCGCCGCACCATGGCGGCCTGGTAGGGTTTCGACATGTTGCTGGCGCCCGCGGCATTGCGGTTGAGCACGCGGGCCGGCGTCAGCTCCAGCCATTCCGACAGACCCGCCGCCACGGTCTCGGCGCGCCGGCGCGCGACGGGATCGGCGAGGCGCCGCCGGCTCTCCGGCAGCGACGCCGGCTCGACCAGGCGGGTCAGGACACCGGTGACGCGGTCGAGTTCGAGCGGGCCGTCGCGGAGGTCGAGGCGGCCATCGACATGGCCGTCCCGGACCATCAGCTCGATGGATGCCGCGTGGCTGTCGCGCTGGTTGAAGACGGCATGCGGATAGCCCGCCGCCGCCGCGGCCGCGATCGCGAGCGCCAGCGGCGGCTCGCTGGGGATGCCGCAGAACAGCATCATGCCGCACCTCGCACCGCCCGGAGCTGTGCCGAGAGATGATCGGCGACGGCGGCCGCCGCCTCGCCGTCCAGCTCCGGCAAGACGGTCGCGGCGGCGAACACCGGCGGCGCGCCGTCGCGCGGGACGCAATGGATCTCGAGCAGCTCCACCCCCGCCGCCGCGGCGAGCCGGCGGCAACAGGTGGCGACCGCCTCGGGCATCGCCGGCACGACGCGCCCTCCGACGACCACCAGGCGCGTCGGCGGCGCCGGCAGCGGCTCCAGCAGCAGCAGCGGAACGCGGCCGGCGAGCGCCGGCCTAGGCACCGGCTCGCCCGGCGCCAGGAGGCCGCCCCCCGCCGGCGCGTGGGCGAGCCAGCCGGGACGCGCCGCGCGGCGGCCGTCGCCGACCGCGGCCATCCCGCGCGCCGCGAATCCCGCCCGGTGGGCCAACACCAGCCATTCCGCGAGGCTGCGTTCGGCCCCCGCCAGCCCACGCGGCGAGGCGACGTTGACGACCCGGGCCGGCAGGTCGGCCAGCCAGCAGAGCAGCAGCGCGTGCATCTCCGCCAGCGCGTAGGAACGGTCGGCCGCACGGGCACGGGCGAACTGCGGCACGGCGCCCAGCACGGTGCGGTTGAGGACGACGTCGCCCGCGCCGGGATCGAGCCGGGTGCCGTCGGCGAGGCCGATGCCGGCGTCCGTCTCGCCGTCATCGCTGCGCCGGCGCCAGCCCGGCGCCAGCGCCAGCGCCTCCGGGGTCACCAGCCGCACGGCGTGCCCGCGTCCGCCCAGCGCGGCATGAACCCGAAGCGCGGAACGATCGTCGTGCCTGGCGATGACGACGACCGTTCCCATCGCGCCCATGACCCGGCGGCGGCGCCTAGCGACCCGCCGGCTTGGTGTCCATCAGGCGTTTGGCGCCCGCATCGCCTTCGAGCAGCCGGGCGCTGGCCTCGTCGAGGTCGGTCTCCCCCGAATAGGCGCCCTGCGAGAGGTCGGGGCGGAGCTGGCCGGTGATGAAGGGCTCCAGCCCGGCGATCGCCTCCTCCAGCATCGCCACCCGCGCGGCCAGGGTCGCCATCGGGTCCTCCGCCGCCACCGCGCCGAAGCGGCCGCCGTCGGCCAGCTTCTCGTTCAGCTTCTCGGTGAAGCCCTTGTCGCGCCCCGTCGACTTGTCGGTGACCGGCTTCTCGATGCGCTTCTCGAACCGCTTCTCGGAGAACAGCTTCTCGGTGCGGAGGTCCTTGTCGACCGCCACCTCCTTTTCCTTCTCCTTGATCTCCTTGCCTTCCTTGGTGTCCTTGATGCGTTCCTTGGCCAACTTGTCGGCGAGTTGCTTCTCTGCGATCTCGACCTTCTCCTTGGCCGCATCCTTGAGGATCGGCTTGCCGCACTTGACCTGCAGTCGGGCCGACATCGCCGCACCCGACGCGCCGATGCCGGTGACCGCGACGCAGGTGTCGGCGTTGCCGTAGGATTTCGAGTTGGGGTTCGACGTCGCGTTGAAGGTGGCGTTGCCAGTGCTGCCGGGATACGGGTCGCCCGGGTCGCCGCGGTTGGCGCCGCTCTCGAGCTGCTTCAACCCATCCGCCTGGACCAGCGCGACCTTGGGATGGGTCTCGCCGCTGTTGCCGTCGATCGCCTCGTCGATGTGCCAGATGAAGAGGCCCTGTCCCGGCATCTCGCGGTCGTAGCCCGCCTTCTGGCGGTTCTCGACCAGGAAGTATTCGTTGCCGGGCGCGCCGTCCTTCCACAGCCGGTACACTTGCCGGCCGCTCTTGACGTCGTTGATGGTGACCTGGGCGTTGGCGGCCTGGTTGACCATCGAGACCCAGCCCTGGTTGCACTTGCACCAGGCTGAGGGATGCGCGGGGATGTCGCCGCCGCCGTTCCAGCTGCCGCCCGCCATCAGGCAGAAGTTGCCGATGCCGCTCGACGAGTAGTCGGTGTCGTAGAGGTCGGGAAAGCCGAACAGCAGATGCCCCAGCTCGTGGGCGCACACGCCGATCCGCGCATCCTCGGGCACCGTCAGGTAGGCGAATATCTTGGTGCCGTCGGCGTTGTAGTCGCCGCCCGAGAGCACCCACTTGTGCGACCAGATATGCCCGACATTGCCGGTCACCTCGCCGCCCGGCCCGGCATGGACGACGATGAAGGCGTCGACATAGCCGTTGCCGTCGTTGTCGTAGGGTCCGAAGTTGACGTTGGGGTTGGCCGCCTCGGCGGCATCCCGGGCCATGGTGCGCGCGTTCGGCGCCGTGCCGCCCATGCCCGATGCGCCGTGCGCGTAGGCCGCCATGGTCCGCGGCATGCGGTAGGGTCCGACGACCTCGCCGGTGATGCGCACCAGGCCGTTGGTCACGTCGCTGTAGTATTCGCGCACGCTGCCGTTCGGCAGCACGCCGGTCGAGAAGAACAGCTTCTCGAAGTGATCGCGCGTCTTGGTCATCTGCTGGTCGGAGAAGTCGACGAGAACCACCACCACCCGCAGGTCGCCGCGCAGCGGCGCCCGGTCGAGCGCCACCGCCCGGGCGACGCTGGGCGGGCTGCCGAGCGGCAGCATGTCGCCCGGCACGTTCAGCCCGTCGTTCAGGCCGACCGGATTGGCCTGCCGGAGCTGCAGCAGCGGCTGGATGGTATCGCTCGCGGCCTTGCGGATCTTGGCCAGCTCCTTCGTCAGCTTGGCCTGGAGGTCGGGATGCGGGGCGACGCCGCATCGCCGGCCGTCGGGTGCCTGCCGTGCCGCTGCGTAGATCCTGGCAACGTTCGCGACCAGCGAATCACCGTCCAAGTTGCGCATCGCTCCCTCCGCAGTATCAATTGGCGTATTCTCTCGGATCGACCCCCTCGGATTCAGGAAAGGCACTTCATGCGGCCATGTCGTTCCGACATGACCATGTACGCGGCGAAGTAAGTTCTCGCCGTTGATTGACGATATTAGTGCCGCTTATAGGGTGCGACAATCCATCCATTTGGTTTCCTCGACGCTCACGCCGGGGAAACCTTTGGTGGATAGGGAGATCCCGCCGGAGTTGCCGCCGCCGCTACCGGATCGGCTGCTCCGGCGCCGTCGACACATGCGCGGCGATCACCCGGGTCGGCGAGGCTGAACGCGCCGACGGCGGCGCCCCGCCGCGCGCCGCCGGGTCAGGCGGCGAGCGTGAAGCGCGGCAACACGGCGCCCGTGCCGTCCTCGGCGTAGGTCAGGGCGACCCGCGCGTCGACCCAGCTGCCGGCGGGCGGCTCGCCTTCCAGGTTGCTGATCATGATCGGCCCCTCGTCGAGCTGCACGGCGATCACGTTGTAGGGCGCAGGATAGGCCGGCAGGTACTGGCGATGGAAGACGACCCAGGAGATGACGGTGCCCGTGCCCCTGAGCGGCTTCCAGTCGTAGTCCAGCGAGAGGCATTTCGGGCAGGCCGGGCCCGGCGGATAGCGGTAGGCGCCGCAGGCGCGGCAGCATTGCAGCCGCATCCCCCGGGCGCGGATCGACTCCCACATCGGCCCGTCGTAGAGCCCGAGGACGGGCTGGGGAAACGCTTCGGCCATGGCGATACCTCAGGGTCCGTAGATCAGCGAGACGACCTTGCCGGCGACGTCGGAGACGTAGTGGACGAAGCGGCAGCCCGCGACCTGCCGGCCCGCGCCTTCGCCGCGCACCTGGCGCACCGATTC
>JADZBA010000159.1 GCA_020852355.1 Alphaproteobacteria bacterium | reverse complement strand
GAGCGGACGTAGAAGGCGAGCGCGCCCGGATGGTCGAGCGTGCAGGTATGCACCCAGAAGCGCGCGATCGGCCGCGCCCAGGCGATCTCGACGGCGCGGTTCATCAGCCAGCGCCCGGCGCCGGTGCCGAGATGGGCGGCGGTGATGCCGAAGAAGGCGAGCTCGCAGCCGCCCGCTTCGCGGAAGTCCAGCTCCAGCAGTCCCTCGGCGCGGCCGTCGACCTCCAGCGCCCGGACCTCGACGGCGGGATCGTGGACGATGGCGGCGAGCTCGGCGTCGGCCATGCGCAGGCGCGAGAACCACAGCCAGTCCTCGCCGATCCGCCGGTAGAGGTCGCGGTACCAGGCGAGGTCGGGGCGGGGGACGCGGCGCAGGGTCCACGGCGCCGGGTCGGGGTCGCGCCGGGGGGCGGGCCGGGCGGTCATGGCGAGCGAGGTGACGACCGCGGCGAGCTTGCCGGCGGGTACGTCGGAGTAGCCGTCGGGAAGGATCATCGGCGAAGCGGGCTTCCGGTGGAGGGGCGCCATGAGATACGTCGACGGCCTCGGCTAGGGAAGGACCAGGGAATGGACGGCGCAAGTGGCGGGCGGCTGGAGGGCAAGGTGGCGATCGTCACCGGCGCGGCGCAGGGCATCGGGCTCGCCATCGCGGAGCGGTTCGCCGCGGAGGGGGCGCGGCTGGTGCTGGCCGACGTCGCCCTGGAGAAGGGGCGGGCGGCGGCCGAGCGGCTCGGCCGCGGGGCGGCGTTCATCCCGTGCGACGTCGGCGACGGTGCCGCCGCGACGGCCCTGGTGGCGGGCGCCGTCGCGCGCTTCGGCCGCGTCGACGTCGCCGTGTGCAATGCCGGCATCATCCACACCGCCGGTTTCCTCGACCTCGCGGAGGCGGACTTCGACCGGGTGCTGCGGGTCAACCTCAAGGGGCCGTTCCTGGTCGGCCAGGCGGCGGCCCGCCAGATGGCGCGCCAGTTCGCCGCCGACGGGTCGCGCGGCAGCATCGTCAACATGTCCTCGGTGAACGCCCGCCTGGCGATCCCCGACGCCGTCCCCTACGCCGTCAGCAAGGCGGGCCTGACGCAGCTCACCAACGTCATGGCGATCGCGCTCGCCGACAAGGGCATCCGGGTCAACGCCGTCGGGCCGGGCAGCATCATGACCGACATGCTGAAGGTGGTGATGCACGACGACGCGACGCGCCGGCGCATCCTCTCGCGCACGCCGCTCGGCCGCTGCGGGACGGCGGACGAGATCGCCGCCGTCGTCCTCTTCCTGGCGAGCGAGGAATCGAGCTACGTCACCGGCCAAACGATCTATGCCGACGGCGGCCGCCTCGGGCTCAATTACACCGTGCCGGTGGTGGACGGCGCCTGAGCGCTCAGGCCGCCGTCTCCTCCTCTTCCGCCGCCGCGGGATGGATGCCCTTGGCGCGCTGCGCCCGGGCGACCACCGCGTCGAGCTCCATCTGCGTGCACAGGCCCAGCGTCACGGGATGCTGCGGCTTGATGTTCTGGCTCTCGGGATGGCTGCGGTCGCGGATCTTCTCGATGGTCGGCTTGGTCGTGCCGATCAGCTTGGAGACCTGGGCGTCCGACAGCTCGGGATGGCTGCGGATCAGCCAGGCGATGGCGTTGGGCTTGTCCTGGCGGCGGCTGATCGGCGTGTAGCGCGGCCCCTTGCCCTTGGCCTGGGGCAGCGGGATGCCGGACTTGACCAGGTTGAGGCGCGCGTCGGGGTCGGCCTCGCAGCGCGCGATCTCCTCGCGGGTGAGCTGGCCGTTGCCGACCGGGTCCCAGCCCTGCATGCCGGCCGCCACCTCGCCGTCGGCGATCGCCTGCACCTCGAGCTCGTGCAGGCCGCAGAAGTCGGCGATCTGCTGGAAGGTGAGCGCGGTGTTCTCGACCAGCCACACGGCGGTCGCCTTGGGCATCAACGGCAGGGTCATCGGGCCGTTCCTTCTGGTTGCGTCGGCCGGTTCGGACCCTGTGGGGTCCGTCATCCGGCCGTCGTTCGCATGGATAGACCCGTATATAGGGCCACCTCGGACGCCATGGAAGCGCCCAGAAGCGACCGTTTTCGTGGAACGATTCCGGGCGGGCTCAGGCGAGCAGCACGATCTTGCCGATATGCGCGCTGGATTCCATCAGCGCGTGGGCCGCCGCCGCCTCCTCCAGGGGGAAGGTGCGGAAGACCGGCGGGCGGATCCGGCCGGCGTCGAGCAGCGGCCACACCCGCTCCTCCAGCGCGGCGGCGATGGCGCCCTTCTGGGCGACCGTGCGCGGCCGCAGCGTCGAGCCGGTGATGGTCAGCCGCCTGCGCATCAGCGGCTCCAGGTCGAGCGCGACCTTGCTGCCCTGCAGGAAGGCGATCTGCACCAGCCGCCCCTCGGTCGCCAGGCACGCCAGGTTGCGCTGGGTGTAGTCGCCGCCGACCATGTCGAGCACGACGTCGACCCCGGCCCCGCCGGTCGCCCGCGCCACCGCCGCGACGAAGTCCTCGCTCCGGTAGTCGATCGCCGTGTCGGCGCCCAGCTTCACGCAGGCTGCGCATTTCTCGGCGCCGCCCGCCGTCACCAGCACGCCGGCGCCGAACGCCTTGGCGAGCTGGATCGCGGTCGTCCCGATGCCGCTGGAGCCGCCATGGACCAGCAGGCGCTCGCCGGCCTTGAGCGCGCCGCGCTCGAAGACGTTGGTCCACACAGTGAAGAAGGTCTCGGGCACGCCGCCCGCCTCGGTCATGGAGAGCGCCGCCGGCACCCGCAGGCATTGCGGCGCCGGCGCCACGCAGTATTCGGCATAGCCGCCGCCCGCGACCAGCGCGCAGACGGCGTCGCCGACCCGCCAGCGCCCGGCCTCGGGCCCGACCGCGGCGACGGTGCCCGCCACCTCCAGGCCGGGCAGGTCCGAGGCGCCGGGGGGCGGGGCGTAGCCGCCCTTGCGCTGCAGCACGTCCGGCCGGTTGATGCCGGCCGCCGCCACCTTCACCAGCACCTCGCCGGCTCCCGGCCGCGGCACCGGCCGGCGGGCCGGCACCAGCACCTCGGGCCCGCCGGGGCGGACGATCTCGACGGCGCGCATCGTCTCGGGCAGGTCGGGCATCGGCTCGGGCTCCCTGGGGTTCGCGGCTCCCGATAGTATGATGCCCGCCACAGGACAAGAGGCCCGCCGATGCCCGCGATCGACCCCGAAGACCTCGCCCCGCGCAAGCCCGCCGCCACCCTCAAGCTCCTCGACCCGATGTCGATCGCGGAGCTGGAGGGCTACATCGCCGAGCTGGAGGCGGAGATCCTGCGCGTCCGCGCCGCGATCGCCGCCAAGCAGAGCCAGCGGGGCGCCGCCGAGGCGTTCTTCCGGCGGTAGGAGGAATGCCCGGGCGCGTGGTCCTCCCCTCTTGCCGATCGCTGCCGTCTGTCAGGATAATTGTGCTTGATGCCCGTTAAATATAATTATCCTGACTCATGGCTGCTGATCGGAAGCTACCCCTGCCCACCTCGATCGCAAGAGCGCTCGTCGAGATCGGACAGGGTCTGCGGACCGCGCGCTTGCGCCGTAAGCAGACCGCCGGCGATTTGGCGGACCGCATCGGCGTCTCGACCCCCACCCTCCTGAAGCTCGAGCGGGGAGACCCTGGGGTCGCGCTGGGCACCTTCGTCACGGCGCTCTGGGTGCTCAACCTGCTGCAGCCCGTCCAGGAGGCGGTGAGCCCCGAGCGCGATCGCATCGCCGGTGCGCTGGAGGCGCTCCATGCCCCGAAACGGGCGCGGCGTCGTCGCGACCATGACCTCGACCACCTCTAGGGTCTTCATCCACGCCCGGCTCGCGGACGCCACGAGCCGGCTCGTCGGCGCCTGCGAGATCGTCCCCATGATGGGGAGCGCCCTCGGCGTCGTCGAGTATGCGAGGTCCTGGACGGAGAGCGGCCGGGCGTTCCCGCTGCACCCCGACCTGCTGCCGTTGCGTCGGGGCCAATTCACGCTGCGGACACGGGGCGGGCTCGGCTGCCTGGCGGATTCCACACCGGACCTCTGGGGACGTCGCATCATCGCGGCCTCGATGAACCCGCCCCCGGCCGACGGGCCGGCGTGGTTGCTCGCGACCGGCGACGACCGCGTCGGATGCCTCGCCTTCTCGAAGACGCCCAGCCTCGGCGCGGTCGGCGAAAGTTTCGGATCGGTGATGAATCTCGAGCGGATCGCCGAGGCGTTCCAGCGGATCGAGCGCGGCGAGCCGGCGGACCCGCTCTCGGAGCACCTCTACAGGGCGGGCATCAGCCTCGGCGGCGTCCGGCCGAAGGCCGTCGTGGATTACGAGGGCCATCTCTGGATCGCCAAGTTCCAGCGCCGGACCGACGAATTCGACCAGTGCGGCGCCGAGGATGCGGCGATGCGACTGGCGGCGCGCTGCGGCATCGACGCCGCGGAGACCCGGATGTGCAAGGCGGGCTCCCACCGCGTCGTGCTGGTGAGGCGCTTCGATCGGTCTCCGGGGCCGCCCTACCACCCCACGGGCCACTTTCTCAGCGCGCTCAGCGCCCTGGACCTCGACGAGACATCCGGCGACGGCTCCTACCCGCAGATCGCCGACTTCCTCCATCGGCATTCCGCGGCCCACCGGGTCGACCGTGAGGAGCTGTTTCGGCGCATGGTCTTCAACGTCCTCATCGGCAATCGGGACGACCACCTGAAGAACCACGCGATCATGCATCGGCCGGGGACCGGGTGGCGGCTGACGCCGGCCTTCGACGTGCTGCCTCAGCCGGACATGGACCCGGTCCAGGCGATCTCCGTGGGCAAGCATGGGACGACCCCCAGCATCGCGAACTGCCTGACCCGATGCGGGGAGTTCGGATTGCACGAGGACCCCGCACGCGCGCTGATCGAGACGATCGTGGCCCGCTTGCGCGGCTGGCGCACCTTCTACGGGGAGAGTGGCGTCGATGGCCGGACGATCGACCGGCTGCGGCGGGCGTTCTCCCCGACGCTCGATCCGGCGAACTGAGGCGCGCGCGCCGAGCCGACCAAGGCACGACGGATCGGGGCAATTCTCCCGGCCACGGACCGATCCGGAGAGGGTAGCATGGCGGGCCTGCAGGCGGCGACCGGGAGGGGAGGATGAGGACAGCGCGCACCGCCACCCTGGAGATCGCCTACGAGGAATCCGGCCCCGCCGACGGCGCGCCGGTCTTCCTGATGCACGGCTTTCCCGACGACGTGCGCACCTGGGACGGCGTCGCAGGGCCGCTGGCGGCGGCCGGCCACCGGGTGATCGCGCCCTATCTGCGCGGCTACGGCCCGACGCGCTTCCTCGATCCGGCGACGCCGCGTTCGGGGCAGCAGGCGGCGCTGGGCGACGACCTCCGGGCGCTGATGGCGGCGCTCGGCGTCGGCCGCGCCCATCTCGTCGGCTACGACTGGGGCGGGCGGGCGGCCTGCATCGTCGCGGCCCTGTGGCCCGAGCGGGTGGCCGGCCTCGTCACGATCGGCGGCTACAACATCCAGAACATCCCCCGCGCCAACCGCCCCGCATCGGCCCTCCAGGAATACCGCTACTGGTACCAGTGGTACCTCCACACGGAGCGCGGAGCGGCCGGCCTGGAGAAGAACCGCCACGAGATCTGCCGCCTGCTGTGGCAGCTCTGGTCGCCCAACTGGAAATTCGACGACGCGACCTACGCCGCGACCGGCGCGGCCTTCGACAATCCCGATTTCGTCGCCGTCTCGGTGCAGTCCTACCGCCACCGCTACGGGGCCGCGCCGGGCGACCCGGCGCTGGAGGCGATCGAGGCACGACTGGCCGCCGCGCCGCCGATCGCGGTGCCGACGGTGGTGCTGCACGGCGCCTGCGACGGGGTCAGTCCGGCGGAGGATTCCGCCGGCCATGCGCGCTTCTTCACCGGCCCCTATACGCGCCGCGTCGTCCCGGTCGCCGGCCATTTCCTGCCGCGCGAGGCGCCCCAGGCGGTGGTCGCCGCGGTGGCGGAGCTGGTCGCCGGTCACTCCCCCTCCCAGTAGTCGAGCCCGGCCTCCCGGCGGCTGACGAAGCGCATCCGCTCGGACGCGCCGCCGGGCCCGGTCGGCAGGTCGGCGTAGATCCCGAACTTGCCGGAGTCGGGATACTCGGCGAGCTCCGGCGAGATGCGGGTGCTGACGGCGAGGAAGCGCAGCTCGTCGCTCGCCGAGGTGTTGACGATCTGGTGCGCGGTCTCCGGCCCGCCCGGCGGGCAGGCGATGACGTCGCCCTCGCGGATCGCGTGGCTGGCGTCGCCGATGCGCACCGCGCCGCTGCCCGAGAGCACCAGGAACATCTCCTCGTTGACATGGTGGCTGTGGCGCGGAAAGGCGGACTTGCCGGGCGGCAGGACGGTGACGTTGTAGCCGAGCAGGCGCGCCCCGATGCGGGCGCCGACCGCCCCCAGGCGCGCCTCGTAGCGCGGGTCTGGGTCGGCCGGCGTCGGGCTGCGCCCGATGGTGCGGTACTCCAGGTCGGCGAGGTTCACGATCGGGCGTTCCATGGGCTCCTCCGCTTCTCCCGTGGGGATATCGTACATGATTCGTTCCGGTGCTTGCATCGCCCCGGCCGACCGTGGTTCCGTCGCCGCCCGGTCCTTGCCGCCCGCCCTTGCCACTCGCGGATTCCCATGCTCGTCATCTTCGATTGCGACGGCGTCCTCATCGACTCGGAAGTCATCTACAGCGCCGTCGACGCGGCGATGCTGACGACGCTCGGCCATCCGACGGCGCCGGCGGAGCTCTCCCGGCGCTTCACCGGGGTGCCCCACCGCGACGTCTGGCGCATCCTCGCCGCGGAGCTGGGCTTCGCGCCGCCCGACGACCTATTCCCGCAGATCGAGGCGGAGTGCCGGCGGCGCTTCGCCGAGGAGCTGGCGGCGATCCCGGGCGCCGCCGACACGGTGCGCACGGCGGCGGCACTCGGCCACGCGACCTGCGTCGCCTCCTCGACAGGCCTGTCGGGCCTGCGCGCCAATCTCGCGAGCGCGGGGCTGCTCGACCTCTTCGGCGACGCGGTCTTCTCGGCCAGCCAGGTGCGGCGCGGCAAGCCCGCCCCCGACGTCTTCCTCTACGCCGCCTCGCAGATGGGGGCCGATCCGGCCGACTGCCTGGTGATCGAGGACAGCGTCGCGGGCGCCACCGGGGCGCGGCGCGCCGGCATGGCGGTGGTGGGCTTCACCGGCGGCAGCCATGCCGACGCGGAGCTCGCCGACCGCCTGCGCGCAGCCGGCGCCGGCCACGTCAAGGGCGCGATGGCGGAGCTCGCCGCCTGGCTGGCGACGCTGGGCCGCGGCTAGAACCAGATCTCCATGCGCAGGCCGCGCGCGTCGCGCGGCGGGTCGCCGGCCGGCAGGCGGGTCGCGGCGCCGGCCGCCATCAGCGTGGCGGTATGGCTCAGCGCGGCGGCGTCCAGCAGGTCGTCGACCGCGGCGTGCCGGCGGTCGAGGGCGGCCAGCAACGGCGCCACCGCGATCCCCGCCCTCTCCAGCGCCGCCCGGCGCCGCGCCTCGCCGGCCGGCGTGCGCTTGCTCTCCGGCACCGGCGCGCCGGCCAGCCGCATGAAGGCCAGCTCGGGATGGCTCTCGCGCACCCGGTCCTGCCCGGCCGGCGTCATCGCGCGGTCGATCTCGGCGATCTTGGGCAGCAGGAACCATGCCTGCTTGGTGAGGCCGCAGCCGTCCGCCTTGCCCCACGCGTTGGCGGCGGGATAGTCGGCGAAGCCCAGCAGCGTCCGCCGCAGGCCGATGAAGACGCTGGAGCGACGGACACCGAGCAGTCGCCGCGCCTCGAAGTCGGCGCCGCGGCGCCCGCGGTCGGGCAGGCCGATCGGCATGTCGACCGCCACGATATCGGCCGGCGGCAGCTCGCCCCAGCGTACCGCGCCGTGCACCGTGCGGCGCCCGTCGGCGAGATGGTGGGCGACCATGATCCAGCCGCCGCGGCAGCCGTCGACCCCGGCGACGATCATGGTCGCGCCGCTTCCGGCGGGGCGGCGGCGCCGTGTATGGTTGCCGCCCTCCCGAGCGGCATCGGGCGAGCGAGGATGGGGAAGATGGCCGACGCCAGGTTTCCGGGCTTCCACACGTTGAGCCTGCATGCGGGCCAGCAGCCCGATCCGGTCCACGGCGCCCGCGCCGTACCGATCTACCAGACCACGTCCTTCGTGTTCCAGAGCAGCGACCATGCGGCCTCGCTGTTCAACCTGGAGCGGCCGGGGCACATCTACTCGCGCATCTCCAACCCGACGGTGGCGGTGCTGGAGGAGCGGATCGCGGCGCTGGAAGGCGGCGTCGGCGCGATCTGCACCGCGAGCGGGCAGGCGGCCCTCCATCTGGCGATCGCCACCCTGATGGGCGCGGGCGGCCATATCGTCGCCGCGGCCTCGCTCTACGGCGGCAGCATCAACCTGCTGAAGCTGACCCTGCCGCGCTTCGGCATCGAGACGACCTTCGTGCCGCCGCGCGATCCCGACGCCTTCGCCCGCGCCATCCGGCCCGAGACGCGCCTCGTCTTCGCCGAGACGGTCGGCAACCCGGGGCTGGAGATCGTCGACCTGCCTCGGGTCGCCGCCCTCGCCCATGAGCGCGGCCTGCCGGTGCTGGTCGACGCCACCTTCACCACCCCCTGGCTCTGCCGCCCGCTGGAGCATGGCGCCGACCTCGTCATGCATTCCGCCACCAAGTGGATGGGCGGCCACGGCGTCGCGATCGGCGGCGTGCTGGTCGACGGCGGTCGCTTCGACTGGGAGGCATCGGGCCGCTTCCCGACCCTGACCGAGCCCTATGCCGGCTATCACGGCATCGACTTCGCCGAGGAATACGGGCCGCTCGCCTTCGTCATGCGCGCGCGCGCCGAGGGCCTGCGCGACTTCGGCGCCTCGATGTCGCCGACCAACGCCTTCCACATCATCCAGGGCATCGAGACCCTGCCGCTGCGCATGGCGCGCCATGTCGAGAACGCCCGCGCCGTCCTCGCCTTCCTGCAGGCGGCGCCGCAGGTCGCCTGGGTCTGCCATCCCGACCTGCCGGACCATCCCGACCACGAGCTCGCCCGCCGGCTGATGCCCAAGGGGGCGGGCAGCATGATCGCCTTCGGCATCGAGGGCGGTCGCGCGGCGGGCCGGGCCTTCATCGATTCGCTCAGGCTCGTCTCCCACCTCGCCAATGTCGGCGACGCCAAGAGCCTGGTGATCCATCCCGCCAGCACCACCCACCAGCAGCTCGACGCCGCCGCGCTGGCGGCGGCCGGCGTGGGCGAGGACATGGTCCGGCTGTCGGTCGGGCTGGAGGACGCCGACGACATCATCGACGACCTGAAGCAGGCGCTGCGCGCGGCCGAGCGCGCGACGGCACGCGTCGCCGAAAAGGCCTGAGCCGCCGATGGACCTCGTCGTCGACGGCCGCCCCGTCTTCGCCGCGACCGGCGGCAGGCCGTTCGACCCGGACGGTGCCGCGGTCGTGCTGCTGCACGGCGCCGGCATGGACCATACGGCCTGGGGCCTGCAGACCCGCTGGCTCGCCCATCACGGCCGCCGGGTGCTGGCGGTCGACCTGCCGGGGCACGGCCGCTCGCCCGGGCCGGCGCTGCCGACGATTCCCGATCTCGCCCATTGGGTCGTGCGGCTCATCGACGCCGCCGGCGCGCGGCAGGTCGCCCTGGCCGGGCACAGCATGGGGGCGCTGGCTGCGCTCGCCGCGGCGGCGGCGGCGCCCGACCGGGTGCGGGCGCTGGCCCTGCTCGGCGTCACGCCGGAGATGCCGGTCCATCCCGAGCTGATCGCGGCCGCCGCGGCGGGCGAGCCGCTGGCGGCGGCGCTGATGTGCGCCTGGGGCTACGGCGCCCGGGCGCAGCTCGGCGGTCACCGCGCGCCCGGCCTGTGGATGGTGGGCGGCGGCCTCCGGCTGATCGGCGAGGCGGACCCGGCGGCGCTGGCGACCGATCTCCGCGCGTGCGCAGCCTATGACGGCGCACTCGCCGCCGCGGCCGCGGTGCGCTGCCCGACCCTGCTGCTGCTCGGCGCCGACGACCGCATGACCCCGGCCGGCCGCGCGAAGCCGCTCGCCGCCGCGATCGCCGGCGCGCGCACGACCGTGCTGCCCGGCTGCGGCCACATGATGATGATCGAGCGGCCGGACGAGACGCTGGCCGCGCTCGCCGAAATCCTCTGACGGAACCGGGTATGGCCGAGACGGTGATCGAGCGGCGGGCGGCCTACGGCCATTTCCGCCTCGTGCCGACGCGCTGGATGGACAACGACGTCTACGGGCACGTCAACAACGTCGTCTACTACTCGTACTTCGACACGGTGGTGAACCTCTACCTGATCCACGAGGGCGGGCTCGACTTCCATGCCGCTCCGGTGATCGGCATCGTCGCCGAGAGCATGTGCCGCTTCCGCCGGGCGCTCGCCTATCCCGAGGTGATCGAGGCCGGGCTGCGCGTCGGCCGCCTCGGCAACTCCAGCGTGCGCTACGAGATCGCGTTGTTCCGGCAGGGCGACGACGAGGCTGCCGCCGACGGCCATTTCGTCCATGTCTTCGTCGACCGGCAGACGCGCCGGCCGACGCCGATCCCGCCGGTCATGCGCGCGGCCCTGGCGCGCATCGCGGTCGCCTGAACGAAGAGCCCCGCCCGGGAGGCCCGGGCGGGGCGAGTCGAGCCAGAGAGGATCAGGAGGCGGGTCAGGCCGCCTGCTGCTCCAGCGCCTTGGGAGCGTTGGCGATCGGGATCACCCGCGGCTTGGCCGACTCGGGGATCTCGCGCTTCAGCTCGATGTGCAGGAGCCCGTTGTCGAGGGCCGAGCCGACCACCTTGATCGAATCCGCCAGCTCGAAGCGGCGCTCGAAGGCGCGCCGGGCGATCCCGCGATGGAGATACTTCACTCCCTGGGCCTCGGCGCTGCCGCGGCCGGTGACCGTCAGGGTGTTCTCCCGCACCACGACCTCGAGATCGTCGGGGCCGAAGCCCGCCACCGCCATGGTGATGCGGTAGGCGTTCTCGCCGGTCGTCTCGATGTTGTAGGGCGGGTAGGACGGCGCATCGCCGCCGGCAGCCCCTTCGAGGAGCCGCATCATCCGGTCGAAGCCGACCGTGGAACGGAACAGGGGCGAAAAATCGAACGTCGTCATGGGTCCACCTTCTCCGATGAGCAAAGGGACGATTGCCCACCCGCAACCGGGCTGGGCGCTCTTCCGTCGGGCCCGTGTGGCGCCCGACGCCTTCGGAGATGGTGACCGGGCGGCGCGAGTCAAGACCGCGCCGCCGGCCGGCCGATCAGTCGTCGCCCTCGGCCGCCGCCTTGCGCAGGCCGACGCCGGCGAAGCGCTTGTTGAAGCGGGCGAGCTGGCCGCCGGTGTCGAGCAGCTTGTGCTGGCCGCCGGTCCACGCGGGGTGCGACTTGGTGTCGATGTCGAGGCGCATCGAATCCCCCGGCTTCCCCCAGGTCGAGCGGGTGGTGAAGGTCGTGCCGTCGGTCATGACGACCGTGATGTCGTGATAGTCGGGATGGATGCCGGGCTTCATCGCGGGGGTGCTCCTCGGGAAGGGCGCGCTTATATCGGAAGGCGGCGAGGGATGCAAGGCGCCGCCCCGGCGCCTATGGTGCGGCGCGGGAGGATCCGATGACCCTGGACGACCGCAGCTTCGCCACCCTGGCCGACCGCACGCTGGCGCGCATCCTCGACGCCGTCGAGCGGGGCTGCGACGCCGCCGACGCCGAGCTGCGCGACGGCATCCTGACGCTGGAGCTCGACGAGGGCGGCACCTTCGTCGTCAACAAGCACGGCCCCAACCGCGAGATCTGGCTGTCCTCGCCGCGTTCCGGCGCCTGGCATTTCGCCTGGAACGGCACGGTCTGGGCATCGACCCGCGGGCCGGAGACGCTGGAGGCCGTGCTGGCCGCCGACCTCGCCGCCGCGACGGGGACGGAGATCGATCTGGGGTGATCCCCCGACAGGCGGCCGTGGCGTGGTTTCCTCCGATGGGCGTGTTCCGCGCGACCCCTACCGCTCCGTCAGCTTGATCTCGATGCGCCGGTTGCGGGCCAGCGCGGCGTCGCCGGTGCCGGGGTCGATCGGCTGGAACTCGCCGAAGCCGGTGGCGGCGAGCCGCTGCGGCGGGATGCCCTGCTCGATCAGGTACTGCACCACGTTGATGGCGCGCGCCGCCGACAGGTCCCAGTTGTTGCGGAAGAACTGCGAGCGTACCCGGGTGCGGTCGGTGTGGCCGTCGACGCGCAGGATCCAGCCGATGTCGGGCGGGATGGTCTGGGCGATCTCCTTCAGGGTGCGGGCGAGCTCGGCCATGCGCGCCCGCCCGGCCTCGGTCAGGTCGGGCGAGCCCACCGGGAACAGCACCTCGGCGGGGAAGACGAAGCGGTCGCCGACGATCTCGACCTCCTGGCGGTCGCCGAGCAGCTGGCGCATCCGCCCGAAGAACTCCGAGCGGTAGCGCGACAGCTCCTCGACCTTGGTCGCCAGCGCCTGGTTCAGCCGGCTGCCGAGGTCGACGATCTGCACCTGCTGGTCGCGGTTCTTCGTTTCCGAGGCCTCCAGCACGAGGTTGAGCCGCTGCAGCTCGCGCCGCAGGCTCTCGACCTCGCCGGAGAGAACCCGGATCGAATCCTCCTGGCGGCCGCCGGCGCGCCGGGCGGCCTCCAGCTCGCTCTCGCTGCGCTCGGCCCGCGACAGCAGCGCGCGGAGCTGCACCGCGTTCTCCTGGATCTGGCGCTGGGCCAGCAGCGTCCGCTCGCGCTCGTCGGCGAGGCTCGCCTCCAGCTCCTTCGAGCGGTCGCGCAACGCGCCCGCCGCCTTCTCCGCCTCGGCGGCGGCGGCCGTGCGCCGGCGCGTCTCCTCGCCGACGGCGGCCGACAGCTCGCGAATGCGTGCGTCGCGCTCGGCCACCGCCGATGCGAGGTCGCGCACCTGCCGCTCGAGCCGCGCCAGCTCGGCCGCGCGCTTCGTGGCTTCCTCGCCGAGTGCCGCGGCCCGCTTCTCGGCATCGGCCAGCGCCGCCGCGCGCCGGGTGAGCTGGGTGTCGAGCCCGGCCGCCCGCTTCTCGGCATCGGCCAGCGCCGCCATGCGCTGGGTGAGCTGGGTGTCGAGGCCGGCGGCCCGCCGTTCCGCCGCGGCCAGTGCCGCCGTTCGCTCCTCCAGGGCCTTGATCCGGGCGGCGAGGTCGGCTTCGAGGGCGCTCGCCTGGCGCTGCGTGCGGTCGAGGGCGGCCGAGCGCTCGCCGAGCGTCTTCGTCGCGGCCGCGAGCTGGGCGTCGAGCGCCCCGGCGCGGCGCTCGGAGCGGTCGAGGGCGGCCGCCTGCTCCTCCAGCGTCCGGACGCGGGCAGCCAGCTCGCGGGCCAGCGCGTCGCGCTCGGCCGTGCGTTGGCCGAGCTCGCCGGCGCGGGCGGCGCGGGCCGCCTCGATCTCCTCGGCCTTGCGCGCCGCCTCCGCCAGGGTCGCCGCGAGGTTGCCGACGCGGCGCTCCAGGTCGGCGCGCACGGTGCGCAGCGCGTCGATGTCGCGCGACAGCCGGGCGAGGTCGCGGAGCTGCGTCTCGATCGTCTCCCTGTCCGCGGTGACGGTGCGCTCCGCGGCGGCCAGCGCTGCCTGCAGGCGGGTGACCTCCGCGAGGGCGGCGGTCGCCCGCGTCTCGACGGTCGCAAGGTCGCGGGCCAGGCCGTCGCGCTCGGCCGTGCGTCCCTCGAGCGTGCGCTGCAGGGCATCGCGCTCGCCGGTCCTCCTGGCGAGCTGGTCCTCCAGCCCGTCGCGCTCGGCGAGCAGAGCCGTGAGCTGGCCCGCGAGGCTGTCGCGGCTGCGGTTGGCGCCGTCGAGCGCGATCGTCAGGCGGTCGACCTCCGCCTTCAGCGATCGCGAGGAGGTGCGCTCCAGCGCCAGCATGTCCGAGAGCTCGCCGACCTGGCGGCTGAGGCGGCTCACCGCCTCGTCGCGGCCCTCCAGCGTGTAGCCGAGATAGAAATGGCCGACGGTGAACACCAGCACGACGAAGACGATCACCATCAGGAGCTGGGTCAGGGCATCGACGAACCCCGGCCAGATGTCGAAGCCGCCCCGGGGACGCGATGCGCGGGCGCGCGGCATGGCGGCGTTCCCCGGTTAGCGCCGGCCGCGGTCCGGCTCTTCCGCCAGGGCCGCGATGGTCCGCGCCAGCAGGCGGATCTCGGTGCGGACCTCCTGGGCGGCCGCCGCCTGCGACTGCTCGGTCGTCTCGATGAGGCGTGCGAGCTGCCGCTCGATGGCGCGGAGCTGCTGGGTGGCTTCCTCGTCATGGCCGCCGCGGCCGATGCTGTCGGCGAGGCGACCGAGGATCGGCTGCAGCGTCATCTGCGTCTCGGCCAGGCGCAGCATCAGCGTCTGCTCGGTGCGCATCTGGTCGGTCAGCGTGCCGAGCCGCTCGGTCAGCGCGGTCAGGTTGGCGTTGGCATGGGTGCGGCTCTCCTCGCCGCGCGCCAGGATGCGCTGGAGGTTCTCCATGTTGTCGGCGGTCTGCTCCAGCAGCGCCTGGATGTAGGCGGGCACCGACTGCTCGCCGTCGCCGACCGGGCCGCCGGCCGACAGTCGGGTCAGGCTCGACAGCCACTCCTCGATCTCGTTGTAGAAGCGGTTCTGCGCCTGCCCCGCCTGGAGGTCGAGAAAGCCCAGCACCAGCGAGCCGCCGAGGCCGAAGAGCGAGGAGCTGAAGGCGGTCCCCATGCCGGCGAGCGGCGTCTCCAGGCCGCTCTGCAGATTGCGCAGCGCCTCGCCCATGTCCATGCCGCCGCCCATATTGAGGGTCGACACGACCTTGCTCACCGCACCCACCGTCTCCAGCAGGCCCCAGAAGGTGCCGAGCAGGCCGAGGAACACCAGCAGGCCGATGAGGTAGCGCGAGATGTCGCGCGTCTCGTCGAGGCGCGAACTGAGGCCGTCGAGCAGCGCCCGCTGGGCGGGTGCCGACAGCGTCACCTTGCCGCGCCGCTCCGAGAGCACGGTGGCGACGGGGCCGAGCAGGCGCGGCGTGCGCATCACCGACAGGCCCGGCTCGCTGCGCCGCAGCGTGTCGGCCCAGGCGACCTCGGGCTCGAGCTGGAGGACCTGGCGGACGATGTAGGCGATGCCGAAGAGGATGATGCCGACGATCATCCCGTTGAGCGCCGGCTTGGCGAGGAATGCCCGTTCCAGTCCCACGTAGAGCAGCGCGATCGCGCCCGCCACGAGGATGAGGAACACCACCATCCGGAAGAGGAAGCGACGCGGGCTGGTCATGGCTGCCGCCTCGGCGGCCCTTCGCCGCTTCCCGATGAGCGTGATCTCCTCAACGGCCGACGATCACCAGGTCGACCCGGTCCGGGGGACCGCCATCCTGCGGGCTGCCGAGGGCGCGGACGTCGAGCCGGGTGCTGCGCACCCCCTTGTCGATCAGATAGGCGCGCACCGCGAGCGCGCGGGTCAGCGACAGGCGGCGCGCCTGGCTGCCGGAATCGCCCGGCTGATCGGCCGCGTAGGCGTTGAGCTGCAGGCGCAGCGACTCGTCGGCGGCGAGGCGCCTGGCCATGGCGTCGAGATCGCCACGGCCGGCCGTCGGCAGCTCGGCACTGTTGCCGGCGAAGGCGACGCGCGTCTCGGCGCGCCGCTGGGGCGGCGGCGGCGGCGCCATCGCGGCAGTCTGCGGCGGTGCCGCAGCGGGCGGCGCGGCGGCGACCGGCGCGGGCGGGGCGGGGCGCGGGGTGGCGGGCGGTGCCGGCGCCGCTGCCGGGCGCGCCGCGGCAGCCGGTGCGGGAGGTGCCGCCGGTGCGGGAGGAGCGGGCGGAGCGGGCGGCGGGGGTGCCGCGGCGGTCGCGCGCGGCGCGGCCGGGGTCGAGGCGGCGCCGGCTCCCGGTTGCGGGATGGGGATGGCGACGGACTGGCCCGGAGACGGTGGCGTCGCGACCGCCGCCGGCGCGCGCGTCGGCGGCGAGGGACGCGCCGCGGGACCCGGCGGGGGCGCTGCCGCGACGGCCGGCGCGGCCACCGGAGCCGCCGGCGCTGCGGCTGACGGTGGCGCTGCGGCGGACGGCGGGGGTGCCGTGACGGGCGCGGCCGCGGCGCCCGCCGGATCGCGCGGCGGGCGCAGGACGAGACGTTCGGTCGGTTTCTCGCGCTTGCCCGCGCGGCCGCTGCGGCGGCGCTCGCCGTCGCGCGGCGGCGCCGGCGTCTTGCCGAGCTGGTCGAGGACGCCGAGATCGACGAAGACGCTGGGCGTGCCCTGGGCCGAGACCGGGGTCGGCATGGCCAACATCATTGCCGCGCCGACGGCGAGGGCGGCGGTGAGAGCGGGAACAGGGCGCGAACGAGGATGTGTCATACCGGTCGAACCTCCGCCATCGCCCCGCCGATCGATCATCGGGATATGTAGCCCAAGGCGACGTCCGGCGACAACCGCCCGACCCGCCGCGGGCCCTGCGTCAGGCCGCGGCGCCGACCGGTCGCGGTACCGAGCGCAGCAGCTCGGCGAGCGGCTGGTGCAGGCGGTCGTTGGCGGCGAGCACGTCGCCGCTCTCCAGCACGTCGAGGCCGCCGGTCGGCGTGGTCACGTAGCCGCCGGCCTCGCGCACCAGCAGGACGCCCGCCGCGATGTCCCAGGGCCGCAGCTCGAACTCCCAGAAGGCCTCGAAGCGGCCGGCGGCGACGTAGGCGAGGTCGAGGGAGGCCGCGCCCATGCGCCGCACGCCGCTCACCTGTCCGGTGACGGCGGCGAGCGTGGCGAGATAGTGGGCGTGTCCTTCCTCGCCCTTGAAGGGGATGCCCGTGCCGATCAGCGAATCCTCGAGCCGCGTGCGCGCGGAGACGCGCAGCCGGCGGTCGTTGAGGTAGGCGCCGGCGCCGCGTTCGGCCCAGTAGGTCTCGTCGGTCAGCGGCTGGTGGACGACACCGGCGACCAGCTCGCCCTCGCTCTCGAGCGCGATCGAGATGGCGAAGTGCGGCACGCCGTGCAGGAAGTTGGTGGTGCCGTCGAGGGGATCGATGATCCAGCGGCTGAGCCCGTCCCCGGCGCGTTCGCCGCCCTCCTCCATGAGGAAGCCGAACCCCGGGCGCGCCCGCGACAGCTCGCGATGCAGCGTCTTCTCGGCCTTCAGGTCGGCGGCGCTGACGAAATCCGCCGGTCCCTTGCGCGACACCTGGAGCTGCTCGACCTCGCCGAAGTCGCGCACGAGGTCGCGGGCCGCCTTGCGGGCGGCCGCGGTCATGACGTTGATGGTGGGGGACGGGCGGGCCACGCCGCGTCAGTCCTTGGCGCGCTCGACGTAGGTCCCCTCGGCCGTGTCGACGACGATGCGCGTGCCCGACTCGATGAAGGGCGGGACCATCACCTTGCGGCCGTTCTCCAGCAATGCCGGCTTGTAGGAGGACGACGCCGTCTGGCCCTTCACCACCGGGTCGGCCTCGACGATCGCCATCACCACCGTCGCCGGCAGCGTCACGGCCATCGCCTCGCCCTCGTAGGTCTGGATCGTCACGACCATGCCGTCGCGCAGGAAATCCGCCGGGTCGCCGACCTTGGCGCGGTCGACCGTGATCTGCTCGTAGCTCTCCTGGTCCATGAAGGTGAGCTGGTCGCCCTCGGCGAAGAGGAACTGGTATTCCTTCTCGTCCAGGCGCACCCGCTCCACCGTCTCCTGGGTGCGGAAGCGCTCGTTGGTCTTGTTGCCCGAGCGGATGTCGCGCATCTCGACCTGGGCGAACGCCCCGCCCTTGCCGGGCTGGATGAGCTCGCGCTTGAGGACCACCCAGAGGCGGTTCTGATGCTCCAGGACGTTGCCGGGCTTGATGTCGATGGCAGTGATTTTCATGGATTTCCGGGGGTCGCCGTTCGGGCGAGGGCGCGGAACCTATCAGCTAGGCCGGGGGGGTGCAACCGCAAGCGGTCCGGCCGGCCCGGGGCTCCGTCCCCGCCGCGGATGACGCGCGACGAACCGGTTTTCGGTGCCGACGCGCCGACAAATCCATCATCGCGTTCATGAAGCTCGTATATCGTGAATGTTGAATAGGACGCGGCCGGCGCGTTGCGGCGGCGACACGCGCAGAGCCGGGAGCGGGGAATGGTCGGCACGTCGGACGTGGTGAGCCTGGGCATCGCCGCGTTCAACGAGGAACGTCATGTGGGCGAGACCCTGGAATCGATCCGGGTCCAGACCCATCGCGACCTCGAGGTGCATATCTTCGACAATGCCTCGACCGATGCGACCGGCGCGATCTGCCGGCCGTTTCTCTCCGACGGCCGATTCCACTATCACCGGAACGCGGTCAACATCGGCGCGGTACGCAACTTCAATCGCGTGCACGCCGTCGCACGCGGTGACTTCGTCGTGCCGATGAGCGCGAACGATATCCTCGAGCCGACCTACCTGGAACGTCTGCTGGAGGTCATGCGGCGCGATCCCGCCAACGGCCTGGTCGCCGCGCGCATGTCCCTCATCGACGACGCATCGCAACCGGTCCCGCAGGATGAGTGGCTGCCCCAGCGCGTGTTCGAGACGGACTGCGCCGATCCGGTCCGCGCCGCGGCCACGGTCATGCGCTCGTGGCACTATCCCAACTATTTCTTCGGCATGTATCGGCGCAGCGTGATGGAACGCCTGCAACCGCAGCGGTTCCTCTACGGCGGCGACGTCGCGTTCGTGTGCGAGCTGGCGCTCTACGCCAACATCCGCTTCGTCGACGCGACCCTGATCCATATCCGGCGGCACGGGCGTCCCCAGGTCGGGCACCTCGTCCGCGCGTTCTCCGAGGACGTGCTCTACGGCACCCGCCCCGGCAGCATCTTCTCGCGCTTCGACTTGGTGATGCCGTTCGTCGACTTCACCTGGGCGTATCTGGAAATGATCGCGCTCGCCGGCATCGCGGACGAGCAGAAGGGGATCCTCTCGCGGATCGCCATCTCGACGCAGCGCCGGCTGCATGGCCGGCAGATGCGTGCGGAAGTGGCGGCGCTGCTGCGGGTGGGGGAGAAGAACGAGGGCCTCTGGAGCCGGCCCGCGAACCTGCTGCAGCGCTGCCTGCTGGCGCGCCGCCTGCTCGACCGGGTGAGCCGGGCGTTCATCGTCTATCCCGACGAGTCGGCGCTGGCGGACCTTTGCCGGCGGCTGGCGGCGGCGCTGGCGCCCCCGCCCGCCTGACGCCGCAGGCGACGCAGAGCGGCGGATTCTTGGGAATGCGCCGCGTGGTAGGTTTCGCGCCGGGGTAGAGTTGGTGGTGCGGCACGCGGGGTGGCGATGGCGGACGAGGGCGCAGCCGGGCTGGAGGTGGCAATCCTCGCGGGTGGCCGCGGCAGTCGCCTTTGGCCCGAGACCGCGAGCCGGCCCAAGCCCTTGCTGCCGATCGGCGGAACCCCGGTGATCTGGCACGTGATCGACGGGTTCGCGGCGGCGGGTTGCCGCCGCTTCGCGGTGGCGCTGGGGCATGGCGGCGACGCCATCAGGTCGGCGCTCGCCGAGCTCTGCCGGCTCGACGGCGACCTGGAGCTCGATTTCCGCCGCGGTCGCGTCGACCGGCTCGGCGAGGGGCGCGACGTGTCCGTGCGTCTCGTCGACACCGGTGCGGATGCGGGTACGGGTGCGCGCCTGCGGCGGCTGGCCGCCCATCTGGCCGGCGCCCGGGTCCTGCTCGCCTACGCGGACGGGCTGGCCGACCTGGATGTCGGCGGGCTCCTGGCGTGCCATCGCCGCGCCGGCGCCATGCTCACGATGACCGTCGTACCCCGGCCGGAGCGCTTCGGCCGTGTCGGACTCGACGGCGATCGGGTGACCGCATTCGCTGAAAAGCAGCCGGAGGACGGGGCATGGATCAGCGCCGGCTTCTTCGTCGTCGAACGTGCCGTGCTCGACCGGCTGTCCGACGGCGCCGCTCTCTCGTTCGAGCGCGACGTGCTGCCCGGGCTGGCGCGGGACGGCGTCGTGGCGGCATACCGCCATGCCGGCTTCTGGCAGTGCATGGACACGCCTGCCGAACACGCGGAGCTGCAACGCCTGTGGGAGAGCGGGCGGCCACCCTGGCGCCGGGCGGCGCCCGGCTAGGTCGTGAACCCATAAGGCGATAGCGCGGCTCGGAGGGTACCTGATTCGAGCCCCGGGAGGAGAAGCTCGGATGAGCCGGCGTCGGTACGAGCTGTCGAACGGCATCCATGCATGGGGCGCTCGCGGGGCGTGCCGACGACGAAGATCCATGCCCTGGTCGATGCCATCGGCCTTCTCGTCGTCTGAAGCTCATTCCGGGACAAGCCCATGATCTCTCGCCCTCGTCGAGCTCGCAGCCACCGGAATCCGGCTGCGGCATGACGACTCCGACCTAGCGGGCGAGGGCGGGCCAGCTCCGGTCCGCGACCGAGATGCGCGTCGGCGGCATCGGCCACGCGATGGCGAGCGCCGGATCGTCCCAGCGCACGCCGCGGGCCGCCGCCGGCGCATAGAAGGCGCTCACCTGGTAGTCCACCTCGACGTCGTCGATCAGGGTCTGGAAGCCGTGGGCGAAGCCTTCCGGGACGTAGAGCGACCGCCCGTCCGCGGCTTCGAGCGTGACCGCGGCCCAGCGGCCGAATCCGGGAGAATCCGGGCGGACGTCGACGACGATGTCGTGGATGCGGCCGCGCACGCAGCGCACCAGCTTGGCCTCGCCATGGGGCGGCGCCTGCCAGTGCAGGCCGCGGAGCGTGCCGGCCACCGGATTGAACGACGCGTTCGCCTGGACGAAGTCCGCGTCCAGCCCGGCAGCGGCGAACGCGCGGCGGCACCACAGGCGGGCGAAGGCGCCGCGCTCGTCGGCGAAGGGCTCCGTCTCCACGAGGCACGGGCCCGGCAGGGACAACGGAACGAAGCGCACGGCCGCGCTCAGACTGCGTCCGCGAAGGTGCGGGCCTGCTCGCCGCGCAGCCGGTCGACCAGGCGGCCCTCGGGCAGCTCGACGTCGTCGTAGCGGAGCACGCGGTCGCGCTCGATCGCCCGGCGCACGCGGCATCCCGCGGCGATCCCCATCGGCAGCAGGCCGTCGGCGGCGCAGGCGGCGGCACTCTCCGCCAGGCCGTAGGCGAGGAAGCCGCCGCTGCCGTCGAGGACGTCGCCGGCCGCGAGGTCGCGCTTGGCGGTGGCGACGACATCGACGCGGGGACCGCTCGCGGGGGCGATCGCCGCGTCGGCGAAGAGGGCGGCGCGCGCGATCGTGTTCGGCACCTCGAAATGGCAGAGATGGTAGGGCGTCGTGAAGCAGTAGAACGGCCCATCACCGAGCTTGTAGAGGGCGAGGAAGCGGCGCTGCACCGGATCGTCGATCGTGCCGACGACGAAGACGCCCGGGCCGGGTGCCGCGCCGACGACATAGTCGACGATCCCCGATCCGGCGGCCGCGGCATCGAGCGGGAACAGCCCCAGCGTCTCTGCCACCGGCGTCCCCTCTGCGACCGTCGGCCCGACCATGCCGCGCCGGGCGACCGACATGCCCGTGGCGTTGGCGATGACCGCCTGCTCCATCGCCATCTTGGTGCCGTCGGCGAAGCTGGTGACCATGCGCGGATTCTGGCCCCAGCGCGCGGCGAAGGCGGCCTGGGTCGCGGGCGTGCGGTAGGGGTCGTGCAGGCCCTTGATGCTGCCGCACAGGACCGGCCGCACGCCGATGCCGCGCACGAAGCGCACGAGGTTCATTGTGACTCCGGGCTGGTCGCCATCGCAGTTCGTGTAGACGACTCCGGCGGCGTCCGCGCGGCGCTTCAGCAGCGGGCCGACCGTGGCGTCGAGGTCGGCGTTCATCAGGCAGAGATGCTTGCCCGCCGCGATCGTCGCGACGGCGAGGCGGGCGCCCGCCTCGACGGCGCCGGTGACGTCGAGGACGACGTCGACGGTGCCCGCCCGGGCCAGCAGCAGCGGGTCTTCGACCACGGCCGCCCCGCCGGCCGCGACCCGGGCGTCGAGGCGGCCGGCGTCGGCGACGCGTTCGGGCATCTCCAGGCCGGCCTCGCGGAACGCCCGGCCGGCCTGGGCCGGATCGCGGGCGGCAATGGCGGCGATGCGGATGCCGATCGGCCGCGAAGCGATCTGCCGGACGATCGCCCGGCCCATGAAGCCCGCGCCGAACATGCCCACCCGGATCGGCCGCCCCTCGCGCTCGACCCGTGCGAGAGCGGTATCGACGATGATCACGAGACCGTGCCCCCCCCGCGCCGCCGGCTATCCTGACGGGCGAAACGTCGTCACGCGGCTCTCCCCATGACCCGATCCACCCTCGTGTCGGCGATCATGCCGCTCTCCCAGCGGAAGCGCCATGTCGGCGAGGCGTTCGCGGGCGATGCCGGCGCTGGATGGCGAGCTGCTCGAGGTCATCGTCGTCGACAACCGCTCGACCGACCGCAGCCTCGCCATCGACGAGGCGATGGCCGCGGCCGGCACCGGATCCGGCGCCGCCGCAACGACCGCAATTCCTCGTCGTCTTCCACAGCGACGACGCGGCCCATCCCGACCGGGTCTCCCGCCTGGTCGCGGCCCGGCGGTCGGCGGGCGCCCTTCGCCCGACCGGCAACGACGTGGTGATCGACGCCGAGGAGCGGAAGGCAGGGTCTCCCCATCGCGCCGGGCACCGCCTGCGCGACCACGGCGGAAGGGATTGCCCGGGCCGGCTTCCAGCCCGACCTGGTCGGTGCTACCTTCGCCATCTGACGCGCCGTCATGGAGCGTTTCAGGCCGTGGAACGCCCGGTGGTCGCCCACCCAAACCGACTGGATCCTGCCGTTCCGCGCCGCCCTGCTGGGGGGCGTCCATGTCGTCGAGGCGCCCATCCGCG
>JADZBA010000158.1 GCA_020852355.1 Alphaproteobacteria bacterium | reverse complement strand
CGAGGTGACGGTCGTCGAGATGATGGACCGCGTCCTGCCGGTGGAGGACGAGGACATCTCCGCCTTCGCGCGCAAGGCCTTCGAGAAGCAGGGCATGCGTATCCTGACCGGGGCCCAGGTAAAGGGGGTGAATAAGGGCTCGGACAGCGTCACCGCGACGATCGAGGCCGGCGGCAAGACCCAGGAAGTGACGGCCGAGCGGGTGATCCTGGCGGTCGGCATCGTCGGCAACGTCGAGGGCATCGGGCTGGAAGGCACCAGGATCGCGGTGGACCGCACGCACGTCGTCGTCGACCAGTGGTGCGCCACCGGCGAGAAGGGGGTCTACGCCATCGGCGACCTCGTCGGGCCGCCCTGGCTCGCCCACAAGGCGATGCACGAGGGCGTGCTCTGCGTCGAGCGCATCGCCGGCGTGCAGGGGGTGCATCCGCTCGACGTGACCAAGATCCCCGGCTGCACCTACTGCGCGCCGCAGGTGGCGAGCGTCGGCCTGACGGAACGCCGCGCCAGGGAGCTCGGGCACGAGGTCCGAATCGGCAAGTTCCCCTTCATCGGCAACGGCAAGGCGATCGCCCTGGGCGAGACCGAGGGGTTGGTCAAGACGGTGTTCGACGCGAAGACCGGGGAGCTCCTGGGCGCCCACATGATCGGCGCCGAGGTGACCGAGCTGATCCAGGGCTACGCCATCGCCCGCACGCTCGAATCGACCGAGGTCGAGCTGATGCAGAGCGTCTTCCCGCACCCGACCATCTCGGAGACCATGCACGAGGCCGTGCTTGACGCCTATGGCCGAGCCCTCCACATCTAGCGGCGAGGAGATCACCCGCCCGATGGCGTCGGCACCCGTGGAGAGCGTCCGCCATCCGGAGAAGGCGGGCAAGCCGGACAACCCCATCCAGCGCAAGCCGGCGTGGATCCGCGTCAAGGCACCGACCTCGCGCGCCTATGGCGAGACGCGCGAGCTGATGCGCACCCTCGACCTGCGCACGGTGTGCGAGGAGGCGGCGTGCCCGAACATCGGCGAGTGCTGGGCGCAGAAGCACGCCACGTTCATGATCCTCGGCAGCGTCTGCACGCGCGCCTGCGCCTTCTGCAACGTCGCGACCGGGCGTCCCGACCTGCTCGACCCGCACGAGCCCGAGCGGATCGCCGAGGCGGTGGGCCGGCTCGGCCTTGAACATGTCGTGGTGACCTCGGTCGACCGCGACGACCTCGACGACGGCGGCGCCGGCTATTTCGCCCGGACGATCGCCGCGATCCGCGCGGCGGCACCGGCGACGACGATCGAGGTGCTGACGCCCGACTTCCTGCGCAAGGACGGCGCCGTCGAGGTCGTCGCCGCGGCGCGGCCGGACGTCTTCAACCACAACCTCGAGACGGTGCCGCGGCTCTATGGCGAGGTGCGGCCCGGCGCGCGCTACTTCAATTCGCTGCGCCTGCTCGACCAGGTCAAGCGCATCGAACCAGGGATCTTCACCAAGTCCGGCCTGATGGTCGGCCTCGGCGAGGCGAAGGAGGAGGTGCTGCAGGTGATGGACGACCTGCGCGCCGCGGACGTCGACTTCCTCACCATCGGCCAGTACCTGCAGCCGACGCCCAAGCATCACCGCGTCGACCGCTTCGTCCCGCCCGACGAGTTCGCCAGCCTGCAGACCCATGCCTATGCCAAGGGCTTCCTGATGGTCTCCGCGTCGCCGCTGACGCGTTCGTCGTACCATGCGGGCGACGATTTCGTGCGCCTGCGCGAGGCTCGTGCCGCGCGGCTCTCCGGCGCCGCCTGACCATCCCGTCGCCCGTCTCGATGCCGACGCACGCCGAGCAGCGGGTGCTGCCGTACACGGCGGACCAGCTCTTCGACCTCGTCGCCGACATCGAGCGCTATCCCGAGTTCCTGCCCTGGTGCGTCGCTGCGCGCATCCGCACGCGCACCGCCGACACGATCGTCGCCGACCTGATGATCGGTTTCCGCATGATCCGGGAGCGCTTCACCTCGCGGGTCACGCTGACGCCCAAGCGGCGGATCGACGTCACCTACAGCGAGGGACCGTTCAAGCACCTGCGCAACCACTGGATCTTCGATCCGGTGCCGGCGGGGTGCCGCATCGACTTCTTCGTCGAGTTCGAGTTCCGCTCGCGCGCGCTGCAGATGCTGATCGAGATGCTGTTCCACGAGGCGGTGCGGCGCATGGTCGGCGCCTTCGAGGCACGGGCGCGGGTCCTCTACGGCCCGGGTGCGGCGGTCACGCAGCCGCCTCCCGAATCATCCTGAACGCGATGGCGACCGCCCGCCGGCGGATCGCCGCCCGGTCGCCCGGCAGCACATGCCGTTCGTCGCGCATGGCGCCGCCGCGGCGCAGAGCGGCGAAATGGACGAGGCCGACCGGCTTGGCCGCGGTGGCGCCGCCCGGGCCGGCGATGCCGGTGATCGCCACGGCGATCTCGGCCGGCGAGTGGGCGAGGGCGCCCGCGGCCATGGCGCGCGCGACCTCGGCGCTGACCGCGCCGACGCGCTCGATCAGCTCGGCCGGGACGTCCAGCATCTCGGTCTTGGCCGCGTTCGAGTAGGTCACGAAGCCACGCTCGACGACGTCGGACGAGCCGGCGATGTCGGTGAGGGTGCCTGCCACCAGGCCGCCGGTGCAGGATTCCGCGGTCGCCACGCGCAGGCCGTGCACCCGGCAATCGGCCAGCACGGTCGCCGCCAGCTCGGCGAGCGTCTGCGAGAGATCGTCGTTCATCCCGGCCACCTTAGCACGCCGAAGAGGACCAGGGCCGCCGCCAGTCCGGCGACGGCGTCGTCGAGCATCGCGCCGGTGCCACCGCCGCAGCGGCGATCGATCCAGCCGATCGGCCAGGGCTTGGCGATGTCGAAGGCGCGGAACAGCAGGAACGCCGCGGTGCAGGTCGCGAGATCGAAGGTCGCGGGCAACAGCGCCAGCCACTGGCCGCCGACCTCGTCGGCGACGACGTAGGACGGGTCCTCGTCGGCACCGGCGGCGAGCAGCCGGTCGGTCGCCACAGCGCCGGCGACCAGCACGACGAGCGCCGCCGCCGCCAGCGCCACCGGCCCGCCCACGAGCAGCAACGCGACGCCGACGGGCAGGGCGGCCAGCGAGCCCCAGGTTCCCGGGGCGCGCGGAAGCAGACCGATGCCGCCGCACGTCGCCACCAGGGTGGCGGGGTGATGCAGCGGCAACGGCGGCCGGGCCACTACGGCAGCCGGATCGTGGCGGCCGCCTGGGCCGCGATGCCCTCGCCCCGGCCGGTGAAGCCGAGGCCCTCGGTGGTCGTCGCCTTGACGCTGACCCGGTCGACGGCGATCCCGAGGATGTCCGCGATGCGCGCGATCATCGCCGCGCGGTGCGGCCCGATGCGCGGCCGTTCGCAGACGATCGTCAGATCGACATGGACGACCGTCCCGCCGCGCGCCGCCACCAATCCGGCGGCATGGGCGAGGAAGCGGTCGGACGACGCGCCGCGCCATTGCGGGTCGCCGGGCGGGAAGTGCCGGCCGATATCCGCCGCACCGATGGCGCCGAGCACGGCGTCGGTCAGCGCGTGCAGGGCGGCGTCGGCGTCGGAGTGGCCGACCAGGCCCTGGTCGTGGTCGATCCGCACGCCGCCCAGCCAGACATGGTCGCCCGGACCGAACGCGTGGACGTCGAACCCGGTGCCGACCCGCGTCTCGCCGACGTGGCCCATCAGGCGGCAGGCGCGCTCGATGTCGCCGTCGCGGGTGATCTTGATGTTGTCCTCCGATCCCGGTACCAGAGCCACCGCCTCGCCGGCCTCCTCCATGACCTGGGCGTCGTCGGTCGGCTCGCGCCCCGCCGCGGCCGCCGCCCGGTGGGCGGCGAGGAGCGCCGGGAACCGGAACGCCTGGGGCGTCTGCGCCCGCCACAGCATGTCGCGCGGCACGGTCGCCGTGATCCGCCCGTCGGCCCCGCCGCGCTTCAGCGTATCGGCGACGGCGACGGCGGGCACGGCGCCGGCATGCCGCGCGAGCGCCGCCAGCGTGCGATCGATCAGGCCCGCCTCGACGTGCGGCCGCGCGCCGTCATGGACGAGGACCCGGGCGGGAGCCGCGGATTCCAGGCTCTGCAGACCGTTCAGCACCGATTCGCGGCGCGTCGCGCCACCCGCGACGGGCGCCAGCAGGTCGAGCCCGGCGACGGCAGCGTGGTAGCGCGCCGCATCGTCGGGATGGATGACGACACGCACCGCGTCGACGTCCGGGTGGCGGGCGAATGCTTCCACCGCGTGGCGCAGCACCGGCCGGCCGGCCAGCATCAGATACTGCTTCGGCAGCTCGCCACCGAAGCGGGTGCCGCGGCCGGCGGCCACGACGAGGGCGACGGTGGCCGTCATGGGGCGGGCCCGGCTGCGATCATGCGGCGGGAACCTAGTCGTCCCGTTGCGCCGGGGGAAGGGGCCACTCCCGCGCGCGCCGGGTCCAGTGGTATAGGATGGCCATGCCTGCCTACGTGGTGCTGCCCGCCGTGGCGCTGATCGCGCTCGTCCCGGCCACGCTCGCCGTGTTCCGTCCGCCGGCGGCGCGGCAGCGCGACGTCGTGTTCTGGGCCACTCTGGCAGTGGCGATCGCCGGGCCGACGGCATGGGCGGCGAGCCTGGCCGACGAGGGCTGGCGCACCGGATTCGGCTTCGCCCTCTGGGTCGCGGTCGCCGCGACGGCCGCCGCGTACGGCCTGCTGGCGCTGACCGACCGGTCGGGGGTGCGGCTCGGGCCGCTGGTCCTGCCATACCTCCTCGTCATGGCGGTGCTCGCGCTGACCTGGGGCCACGCGCCGGAGCGGCCGCTGCGCGCCGCCGTGTCCGGCTGGCTGTGGATCCACATCGCGGTCGCGGTCGCGACCTACGCGCTGGTCGGCCTGGCCGCAATCGCCGCCCTGGCGGTCGTCCTGCAGGAGACCGCGCTGCGCTGGAAGCGGCCGACCGACCTGACGCGGCGGTTACCGGCGGTCTCCGACGGGGATCGCATCGCCTTCCGCGCGCTCGGTGCGGCGGCCGTCGTCCTCGGCGTCGGCCTGCTGACCGGAATCGCCCTCGACATCGCCACGACCGGCCGCTGGTTCCATGTCGACCACAAGACCGTGCTTTCGCTCGCGGCCTTCGTCGTCATCGTCGGTCTGCTGGCGGCCCACGCGCGCTGGGGCCTGCGCGGCCGCCGCGGGGCGCGGGCGCTGCTCGTCGCCTGGCTGTTGCTGACGCTCGCCTATCCCGGGGTGAAATTCGTCACCGACGTGCTGATCGGGGGCGGAGGGTAGGCAATTCTTTAGTTGCAGTGCAGCAAGAAATCGGTAATCTGCCTAACCATTAAGCATATCGAAAAACTGCCTAACTTATGAGCATAACTATCGGCCCGTTGACGCTGACGGATCCGGTCATCCTCGCACCGATGTCCGGCGTCACCGATCTGCCCTTCCGCCGGCTGGTGAAGCGCCACGGCGCGGGCCTCGTCGTGTCCGAGATGATCGCCAGCGAAGCGATGATCCGGCAGACCCGCCAGACCATGCGCATGGCGGCGAGCGAGCCGGAGGAGCAGCCGATGGCGGTGCAGCTCGCCGGCTGCGAGCCCCACGTCATGGCCGAGGCGGCGAAGCTGAACGCCGATCGCGGGGCGCGGATCATCGACATCAATTTCGGCTGCCCGGTGAAGAAGGTCGTGAACGGCCACGCCGGCTCCGCCCTGATGCGCGACGAGACGCATGCCGCACGCATCCTGGAGGCGACGGTGAAGGCGGTCGACCTGCCGGTGACGCTGAAGATGCGCACCGGCTGGGACGATGCCAACCGCAATGCCCCCCGCCTGGCGCGCATCGCCGAGGAATGCGGCATCCGCATGGTGACGGTGCACGGCCGCACCCGCTGCCAGTTCTACGCCGGCAGCGCGGACTGGCGCTTCATCCGCGAGGTCAAGGCGGCGGTCGGCATCCCGGTGGTCGCCAACGGCGACGTCACGACCTTGGAGGACGTGGCCGAGATCCGCGCGCTGTCGGGCGCCGACGGCGTCATGATCGGCCGCGGCGCCTACGGGAAGCCGTGGTTCCTGCGCCAGGCCATGGTGTTCCTGCGCACCGGCCGGCGCCTGCCCGATCCGCCGCTCGACGAGCAGCGCGCGATCGTGCTGGAGCACTACGACGCGATGCTGTCGCACTACGGCGTCCAGACCGGCATGATGATCGCGCGCAAGCACGTCGCGTGGTACAGCAAGGGCTTGCCGGGCTCGGCGGAATTCCGCGGCGCGATCAACCGGCTGGCCGAGCCCGACGCGGTCCGCGAGGCGGTCCGCGCCTTCTACGACCCGCTGATCGATCGGCTGGCGGCGTGATGGGGCGGCGCACCCTGGCCTGGGCGAAGCGCGCGGCCCGGCCCGAGATCGAGCCCGCCGCGATCCTCGCCACGCTCGCCGATCCGGTGCTCGTCGTCGACCAGGACGGCGCCATGCGCTACGTGAACCCGGCCGCCGAGCAGTTCTTCGACATGGGTCTGGCGACCATGCTCGGCCGCCGGCTGGATTCCCTGCTGCCGGCCGACAGCCCCGTCTGCGCCCTGGTGGCCAAGGTGCAGGCGACCGGCGGCCGCATGGTGGAGCACGGCGTCGGCCTCGACACGCCGCGCACCGGCGCACAGTTCGTCACGGTCCAGGCGGGGCCGCTCGGCGAAGGGGCATCGCTGTTCGTGGTGGTGCTGCAGCCGCGCTCCATCGTCGACCGCATCGACCATCAGCTCACCCACCGCGGCGCGGCGCGCTCCGTCAGCGCGATGGCGGCGATGCTGGCGCACGAGGTCAAGAACCCGCTGTCGGGCATCCGCGGCGCCGCCCAGCTCCTGGAACAGAACGTCGGCGAGGCCGACCGCGAGCTGACCCGCCTGATCTGCGACGAGACCGACCGCATCTGCGCCCTCGTCGACCGCATGGAAGTGTTCTCCGACAGCCGCCCGCTGCAGCGCGGCGCGGTGAACATCCACGAGGTGCTGGAGCATGTCCGGCGGCTGGCGGAGAGCGGCTTCGCCCGGGGCATCCGGTTCTCCGAGCTCTACGACCCCTCGCTGCCGCCGGTGTTCGGCAACCGCGACATGCTGGTGCAGGTGTTCCTGAACCTCGTCAAGAATGCCGCCGAGGCGGTCCCGGACCAGGGCGGCGAGATCGTTCTCAGCACCGCCTACCAGCATGGCGTGCGCCTTGCAGTGACCGGCAGCGACAGCCGGCAGCATCTGCCGCTCGTGATCAGCGTCCAGGACAACGGCGCGGGCATACCCGAAGCGCTTCGCGAGCACCTCTTCGACCCGTTCGTGACCACCAAGCATGGGGGGAAGGGGCTCGGACTGGCGCTCGTCGCCAAGATCGTCGACGACCATGGAGGCCTGATCGAGTTCGACAGCCTGCCCCGGCGCACCGTGTTCCGGGTGAAGCTGCCAATGGTCGACCAGGAGGAAGCATTCTGATGGCGGGCGCGACCATTCTCGTCGCCGACGACGACCGGGCGATCCGCACCGTGCTGACCCAGGCGCTGGGCCGCCTGGGCCACGACGTGCGCACCACCGGCAACGCCGCGACGCTGTGGCGCTGGGTCGAGGACGGTGAGGGCGACCTCGTCATCACCGACGTGGTGATGCCCGACGAGAACGGCCTCGATCTCGTGCCCCGCATCAAGAAGGTCCGGCCGGATCTCCGCATCATCGTCATGAGCGCGCAGAACACGCTCCTGACCGCCGTCAAGGCGACCGAGCGGGGCGCCTTCGAATACCTGCCCAAGCCCTTCGACCTGCGCGAGCTGGTCTCGACGGTGGAGCGGGCGCTGGTCCATCCCAAGCCGTCGGCCGACCCGGGCGAGGCGGGCGAGCCCGAGGAGCAGCTCCCGCTCATCGGCCGCTCGCCGGCGATGCAGGAGATCTACCGCGTCCTGGCGCGCCTGATGGGCACCGACCTGACGGTGATGATCTTCGGGGAGTCCGGCACCGGCAAGGAGCTGGTCGCCAGGGCGCTGCACGACTTCGGCAAGCGCCGCGCCGCGCCCTTCGTCGCCATCAACATGGCGGCGATCCCGCGCGAGCTGATCGAGAGCGAGCTGTTCGGCCACGAGAAGGGCGCCTTCACCGGTGCCACGACGCGCTCGGCCGGTCGCTTCGAGCAGGCGCATGGCGGGACGCTGTTCCTCGACGAGATCGGCGACATGCCGATCGAGGCGCAGACACGCCTGCTGCGCGTCCTCCAGGAGGGCGAGTACACGGCCGTGGGCGGCCGCACACCGATCCGCACCGACGTGCGCATCGTCGCGGCGACGCATCGCGACCTGCGCCAGATGATCCGGCAGGGGCTGTTCCGCGAGGATCTGTTCTATCGCCTCAATGTCGTGCCGATCCGCCTGCCGCCTCTGCGGGAGCGCACGGAGGACGTGCCGGCGCTGATCCGCCATTTCCTGTCCCAGGCGGCCAAGCAGGGGCTGCCGCTCAAGACCATCGATTCGGCGGCGATGGAGCGGCTCAAGGCCTATCGCTGGCCCGGCAACGTGCGCGAGCTGGAGAACCTCGTGCGGCGGCTGGCGGCCCTCTATGCCCAGGAGATCATCGGCGTCGACGTCGTCGAACAGGAACTGGCCGAGGTCGCGAACAACAGCGCCGCGCCGTCCGACGAGCTGGCGGGTGAGGGGCTGGGCGCGGCCGCCGAGCGGCATCTCAAGGACTATTTCGCGGCGCATGGCGAAGCGCTGCCTGCCGCCGGCCTGTACGACCGCGTGCTGCGCGAGGTCGAGCGTCCGCTGATTTCGCTGACGCTGACGGCGACGCGCGGCAACCAGATCCGGGCCGCCCAGCTTCTCGGGCTCAACCGCAACACGTTGCGCAAGAAGATCCGCGAGTTGGACATCCAGGTCGTGCGCGGCGTAAGATAATTTCGTCAGATTCGCAGCACGGGCGCGGATCGTTCGCCTCGGACGGCACGATGGCCACGGATTCCGCCGTCGGTGAGCCCAAGCCACCGAAGCGGGCAATCGATTGGATGGGGCGTGTCGGGCTGGGGCGCAAGCTGGCGTTCGCGCTGGCCCTGGCCGCGCTCGGCTCGGGCATCGCCACCTACGTCGTCATCACCAGCAAGCCGCCCTTCGGCCCCGATCCGGCGACCGTCCTCCTTCTTCTCAACCTCGACCTGATCCTGCTGCTGCTGCTGGGCGCGCTCGTGGCGCGCCGGCTGGTCGCACTGTGGGCCGAGCGCCGGCGCGGGATGGCCGGCGCGCGGCTGCATGTGCGCTTCGTCGCGCTGTTCAGCCTGCTGGCGGTGACGCCGACCATCGTCGTCGCCGTCTTCTCGTTTCTGTTCTTCAATTTCGGCATCCAGAACTGGTTCAGCGAGACGGTGCGCACGGCCGTCTTCGAATCACGGGCGGTGGCCCACGCCTATCTGGAGGAGCATCAGAACGTCATCCGGGCCGACATCTCGGCGATGGCCGCGGACCTCAACCGCGACGCGACGTCGCTGATCGGCAACCCGCAGCGCTTCAACCAGGTGGTCACCGCCCAGGCGAGGCTGCGGGCGCTGAGCGAGGCCATCGTCTTCGACCTGTTCGGCCGCGTGCTCGCCCGCTCGGCGATCAGCTTCGCGCTGGAGTTCGATTCGGTGCCGGAATGGGCGATGGCGGAGGCGCGGGCCGGGACCATCCCGGTGCTCACCAGCGAGACCGACGATCGCGTGCGGGCGCTGATCCGTCTCGACGACGACGGCAACGCCTTCCTCTATGTCGGGCGCTTCATCGATCCCAGGGTCATCGGCCATCTCGAGCGGACCGAGCGCGCGGTCCAGGAATACAGCGAGCTGGAGGGGCGGCGGTCGGGCATCCAGATCACCTTCGCGCTGGTGTTCCTGGTGGTAGCGCTCCTGCTGCTCCTCGCGGCGGTCTGGGCGGCGCTGCTGCTGGCCAACCGACTCGCCCGTCCGCTGGGCGGCCTGGTCGAGGCCGCGGAACGCATTCGCGGGGGCGATCTCGGCGTGCGCGTCGACGAGCGCCAGAGCGGCGACGAGATGGACACCCTCAGCCGCGCCTTCAACCGCATGACCCGCCAGCTCCAGTCGCAGCGCAGCGAGCTGGTCGAGGCCAACCGCCAGCTCGAGGCGCGGCGGCGCTTCACCGAGACCGTGCTGGCCGGCGTCTCCGCCGGCGTGGTGGGGGTCGATCGCGACGGCGCGATCAACCTGCCGAACCGCTCGGCCAGCGAGCTCCTCGGCGTCGACCTCGACCAGTGGATCGGCGCCGACCTCGCGTCCGCGGTGCCGGAGATGACGCCGATGCTGGAACGCGCGCGTTCCGGCGAATCGCGGACGGTCGAAGGCCAGATCGAGATCCAGCGCCAGGGGCGCAAGCGCACGCTGATCGTGCGCGTCGCCGCCGAGCGATCCGGGGAGGCGACCCAGGGCTACGTCGTGACGTTCGACGACGTGACCGAGCTGCTCTCCGCGCAGCGCAAGGCCGCGTGGTCGGACGTCGCGCGACGCATCGCCCACGAGATCAAGAACCCGCTGACGCCGATCCAGCTCTCGGCGGAGCGCCTCAAGCGCCGTTACGGCAAGGAGATCACCTCCGACCCGGACACCTTCCAGCTCTGCACGGACACGATCATCCGGCAGGTCGGCGACATCGGCCGGATGGTCGACGAGTTCTCGGCCTTCGCCCGGATGCCGGCACCGGTGATGCGCGCCGAGAATGTCGGCGACATCTGCCGCCAGGCGGCCTTCCTGCAGCGCAGCGCCCGCCCCGACCTGCGCTTCGGCCTGCACCTGCCCGAGGGCGACGCCACGCTGCTGCGCTGCGACCGGCGACAGGTGACGCAGGCGCTGACCAATCTTCTCCAGAACGCCGCCGACTCGATCGATGGCCGCGCCCCGGCCGACGGCCCGCCGCAGGGGGCGATCGACCTGCGACTCGTCGACGACGCCACCGGCGTGCGCATCGTGGTCGAGGACAACGGGCGCGGCCTGCCGCAAGAAGGACGCGAACAGCTTACCGAGCCCTATGTCACGACTCGCGCCAAGGGGACCGGCCTCGGGCTCGCCATCGTCAAGAAGATCATGGAGGATCACGGTGGCGATCTGCTGCTCGACGACCGCGAAGGAGGCGGCGCACGGATCACGCTGGTCTTCCCGCGCCACGCCGTTGCGCTGGCGGACACGGGTGCCGCCGTGGAATCATCCTTGACGGAAGCCGACACGGCCGCAAGAAAGGCCGGCACCCATGGCGCATGACATCCTGATCGTCGACGACGAGGCGGACATCCGCATGTTGATCGCGGGTGTCCTGCGCGACGAGGGCCACGCCACGCGCGAGGCGGCGGATTCGCGCTCGGCGCTGGAGGCGGTGCGGGCCCGCCGGCCGAGCCTCGTCATCCTCGACATCTGGCTGCAGGGCAGCGAGCTCGACGGCATGGGCATCCTCGACGTGCTGCACCGCGAGCACGCGAACCTGCCCGTGCTCATGATCAGCGGCCATGGCACGATCGAGACGGCGGTATCGGCCATCAAGCTCGGCGCCTACGACTTCGTCGAGAAGCCCTTCAAGACCGACCGGCTGCTGGTCCTGGTCGAGCGCGCGATCGAGGCGGCCCGCCTGCGGCGGGAGAACGAGGAACTGCGGCTGCGCACCGGCGGCGCCGTCGAGCTGGTGGGCGTTTCGGCCGTCGTCGGGCAGATCCGCCAGGCGATCGAGCGCGTCGCGCCGACCGGCAGCCGTGTCCTGGTGACCGGGCCGGCCGGTGCGGGCAAGGAGGTGGTGGCGCGCCTGCTGCACGCGCGCTCGCGGCGCGCCGACGGACCCTTCGTCGTGCTGAACTGCGCGACCATGCGGCCGGAACGGCTGGAGATCGAGCTGTTCGGGACCGAAGGCGAGGACGGCACCGACGGGCGGCGCAAGGTCGGGACCTTCGAGATGGCCCACGGCGGCACGCTGTTCCTCGACGAGGTCGCCGACATGCCGCTGGAGACCCAGGGCAAGATCGTCCGGGCGCTGCAGGACCAGACCTTCGAGCGCGTCGGCGGCTCGACCCGGGTCGAGGTCGATGTCCGCGTCGTCGCGTCCTCGAACCGCGACCTCACCGGCGAGATGGCGGCCGGCCGCTTCCGCGAGGACCTGTTCTACCGTCTCAACGTCGTGCCGATTCGCGTCCCCTCGCTGCGCGAGCGGCGCGAGGACATCCCGGTGCTCGCCCGCCACTTCATGGCGCGTTCGGCCGAGACCTCGGGCCTGCCGCCGCGCGCCCTCGGCGAGGACGCGCTGGCCGCGATGCAGGCCTACGACTGGCCGGGCAACGTCCGGCAGCTGCGCAATGTCATCGACTGGCTGCTGATCATGGCCCCGGGCGACGGGCGCGAGGCCATCCGCGCCGACATGCTGCCGAGCGAGATCGGCGCCACGACCCCGGCGGTGCTGCGCTGGGACAAGGCGGGCGAGATCATGACGCTGCCGCTGCGCGAGGCCCGCGAGGTGTTCGAGCGGCAGTATCTGCTGGCCCAGCTCACGCGCTTCGGCGGCAACATCTCGCGCACCGCGTCCTTCGTCGGCATGGAACGCTCCGCGCTCCACCGCAAGCTGAAGTCGCTCGGCGTCAACGGCGACGAGCGCTCGCTGAAGACCGCTCCTTGACCCGCGCCGCCGGCGGCCGCGGGGGACGCGCACCATGAAGGTCGTGATCTGCGGGGCGGGGCAGGTGGGTACCAGCATCGCCCGCTACCTCGCCACCGAGGGCAACAGCGTCACCGTCATCGATCAGTCGGCGGAGCTGATCCAGCGGCTGTCGGACATGCTCGACGTGCGCGGGCTGGTCGGCCACGCCTCCCATCCGGGCGTGCTCGCGGAAGCCGGCGCCGCCGACGCCGACATGCTGATCGCGGTGACCTACGCCGACGAGGTCAACATGATCGCGTGCGAGGTCGCGCATGCGCTCTTCGACGTGCCCACGAAGATCGCGCGGATCAGGGCGCAGGCCTACCTGCAGCCGGCGTGGCGCAAGCTCTTCGCCCGCGACCGCCTGCCGATCGACGTGGTCATCTCGCCCGAGATCGAGGTCGCCCACGCCATCACCCGCCGTCTCGACGTGCCCGGCGCCTTCGACGTGCTGTCGCTGGCGGGCGGGCTGGTGCGGGTGGTCGGCGTCCGCTGCGTCGCCGGCTGCCCGGTCGTGAACACCCCGCTCGGCCAGATCGGCGGCCTGTTCCCCAACCTCGATATCGTGATCGTCGGCCTCGTGCGCGACGGCAAATCGGTCGTTCCCGAGGCCGACGAGACGATACGGGCCGGCGACGAGGTGTACTTCGTCGCCGACGCCCGCCACGTCCAGCGGGCGATGCTCGCCTTCGGCCACGGGGAGCCGCAGGGCCGCCGCGTGGTGATCGTCGGCGGAGGCAATATCGGCCTCTATCTCTCCCAGGAGATCCACGAGAGCCATCCCGAGGTGGCGGTCACCGTCATCGAGCTCGACAAGCAGCGGGCCGCTGACATCTGCCAGCGTGCGGGCCACGTCGTCGTGCTCAACGGCGACGGCCTCGACAACGAGATCCTGGACGAGGCGAACGTCCGCACCGCCGAGACCTTCATCGCCGTCACCGACGACGACGAGGTCAACGTGCTGAGCTCGATCCTGGCCAAGCGGCTGGGCGCGCAGCGGGTCGTGACACTGATCAACAAGCCGAGCTACGAACCGCTGGTGACCAATCTCGGCATCGACGTGGTGGTCAACCCGCGGACGATCACCGTGTCGAACATCCTCCAGCATGTCCGGCGCGGCCGCATCCGCGCCGTGCATTCGCTGCGCGAGGGCTTCGGCGAGATCATCGAGGCGGAGGCGATGGAGACCTCGGTGCTGGTCGGGCGGCCGCTGCGCGAGGTGGACCTGCCCAAGGGCATCGTGATCGGCGCCATCGTCCGCGGCCGCACCGTGATCATCCCGAACGGCTCGGTCGTGGTGAAGGCGGAGGACCGCATCGTCCTGATGGCCGCCCCGGGCGCGGTCCGCAAGGTCGAGAAGATGTTCGCCGTCCGCCT
>JADZBA010000157.1 GCA_020852355.1 Alphaproteobacteria bacterium | reverse complement strand
CGCTGCTCCGGCACGTTCATCGCCGCATTCGCCTCCCGCGCCAGGCGCGCGACGCGGTCGGCGGGCATGCCGGCGGGGCCGAACATGCCGATCCAGGCGACCACCGGCTCCATCGAAAGCCCGGCCTGTTGCAGCGTCGGCACTTCGGGCAGTTGCGGCATGCGCTCCGGCCCGGTGACGGCCAGCGCGCGCAGCGTGCCCGCGCGGACATGCTCGGCGACGCCGGCGAGCGGGGCGAAGAAGAACTGCAGCCGGCCGGCGACGAGATCCAGCACCGCCGGCGCGACCCCGCGATAGGAGATGTGCTCGGCCCGGAAGCCTTCCTTCGCCATCATGTCCTCGGTGGCGAGGTGGGAGAGCGTGCCCGGCCCGGTCGAGCCGAAATTCAGCTTGCCCGGATTGGCCTTCGCATGCGCCACCAGTTCCCGCACGGTGGTCGCCGGCACGGAGGGATGCACCGCCAGCACGAAGGGCAGCCGCGCCAGCAGCGAGATCGGCGCGAGGTCGGTGGCGGGATCGTAGGCGAGGTTCGGGTTCAGCACCTTCGCCGTGCTGCCGGGGCCGCCGATGGTGACGCCCACGGTATGGCCGTCGGTGGCGCGGACGATCGCCTCGGTGCCGATGTTGCCGCCGCCGCCGGCGCGGTTGTCCACCACGATGGGCTGGGTGAAGACCGTCGCGAGATGCGTGCTGACGACGCGCGCCGCCATGTCGGGGGTGGAGCCGCCGGGGAAGGCGACGATGATGCGCAGCGGCCGGTCGGGCCAAGCGCCTTGGGCGCGCGCGGCGCCGGGCAGGGCGGCGAAGGCGGTGGTGGCCAGCAGGGCGCGGCGTGTCGGGTGCATTTCTGTGTCCTCCCGGGAGTGCGTCGCCGCAGCATGCCCGATGCGCCGCGCAGGGCAAGATCAGCGCGCCGCCGCCATCTCGATCCGCGGATGGACGAAGCCGCGCGCGCGATAGGCGGTGGTGCCGAGGTCGCCGCTGCCGGGATACCAGACGCGCACCAGCGACCAGTCGTTGCGCGCGGAAACATCCACCACACGCTGCGCGGTGGCGATGCGCCCGCGGGCGGCGCCGGAGGCCCAGTTGGCGTGGTCCACCAGCACCTCGCGCGGGTTCACCAACTGCGCGACGACGGCGACATGGCCGTCGCGCATCCGCGCCGTGCGGTCGATCACCAGCACGCTGCCCGGCTGCGGCGCGCGGCCGCGGGCGTAGCGGCCGGCGGCGGCGTCCCACCAGGTCCAGGCATCGCCCTGCAACTGGATGCCGGAGCGCGCGCGGGCATAGGGGACGCAGGAGACGGGCTCGGCGATGGCGAGGCCGGGCGTGGGCGCCGGCGCGCGCGAGGTGCCGCAGGCGGCAAGCGCGAGCAGCAGCAGGGCGGCGGCAAGGCGGCGCATGGCCGCCAGCCTACATCAGGCAGGGCGAGTTATCCACAGGCGAGGGGGCGGCCCTACACCAGCACGATGTCGCTTGCCGCCAGCGCCGGCGCGCCGCCGAGATTGACGAGCCGCACGGCATCCGCCCCGCCCGTCCCGTCCGCGTCGAAGAACAATGCGCCCGTCGTCGTGTTGTAGATGAACTGCGGCACGCCCGCGCCCGATGTCGTCGCGTTCGAGGCATGCGCGACGAAGTTGAGCGCGGCGAGCGGACCCGCCGGGAGCCCGCCGAAATTCGCGCCGGCGACGGCGATCTGATCCACGCCCGGTGCGAAATCGTCGATGCCGTCCACGCCTTCGTCCGGCGCGTTGAACAGGAAGCGATCCGCGCCGTTGCCGCCGGTCATCGCATCGCGCCCGGGCCCGCCGACCAGCGTGTCCGCGCCGTCGTCGCCGAGCAGGCGATCGTTGCCGGTGAAGCCGACCAGCAGGTTGTCCATCGCATTGCCCGCGATGCGGTTGGCCAGCCCGTTGCCGAAGCCGTTCAGCGCCGTGCCCAGCAGGTTGAGCTGCTCGACATTGCTGCCCAGCACCCAATCCACGAAGGAGGACACCACGTCCACGCCGGCGACGGCGTCCTCGACGACGACGTCGCCGGCATCGTCCACGGTGTAGCGGTCGCTGTTGCCCGCGCCGGCCATGCTGTCGGCGCCGGCGCCACCGTTCAGCACGTCGTTGCCGCCCTGCCCGACCAGCGTGTCGGCATTGCCGCCGCCGGCCAGCACGTTGGAGCCGTCATTGCCGATGATGAGATTGGCCAGCCCGTTGCCCGTGCCGGCGATGCCGCCGCCGCCGGTCAGCGTCAGGTTCTCGACCCCCGCGCCGAGCGTGAAGGACACGCCGGCCAGCACGAGGTCCACGCCATCCCCGCCGGCTTCGGAGACCGCGTCGCCGAGGTCGTTCACGACATAGACGTCGTTGCCGAGGCCGCCCACCAGGCTGTCCGCGCCGCCCGCGCCATCCAGCGTGTCGGCACCGCCCAGGCCGCTCAGCGCATTGGCGGCGCTGTTGCCGGTGATGGCGTTGTCCAGCGCGTTCCCGGTGCCCGGCAGCAGGGCCGCGCCCAGGATTTCCAGATTCTCGACGTTGTTGGGCAGCACGTAGCTGCCGGTGAAGGCGGCGGTGACGCGCACCGTGTCGGTGCCGCCGCCGGCTTGCTCGATCACCACATCCGCGGCCTGGCCGACGACGTGCACGTCGTCGCCCTGGCCGCCGATGGTGGTGTCGTTGTCGGTGAGGCCGTTCAGCGTGTCCGCGCCGTCGCCACCTTCCAGCCGGTCGCCGCCCGGGCCACCGGAGAGGCTGTCATGGCCCGCCCCGCCCAGCAGCGTGTCGGCGCCGTCATTGCCGATCAGCGTGTTGCCCGCGTCATTGGCGACCATGAGATTGGCCGAGGCGTTGCCGGTGCCGGTCAGCGCCGCGATGCCGAGCAGCACGAGGTTCTCGAATGCCACGCCGAGCGCATGGCTCGCGCCGGTCCGCACGGTGTCGATGCCGTCGCTGTCCACGAGAACGTCGGTGCTATCGGCCTCATAGACGTCGTTCCCCGACCCGCCATCGAGCCGGTCCGCACCGCCGCCGCCGACCAGCGTGTCGGCGCCGTCTGCGCCAGACAGCGTGTTCGCGCCGCCATTGCCGGTGATGCGGTTGTCGAGCGCATTGCCGGTGCCGGTCAGCGAATCCGCGCCCAGCAGCAGCAGGTTCTCCACATCGGTCGTGAGCGTGTGGCTGACGGTCGCGTTCACCTGGTCGATGCCGCCGCCGGATTCGAACACGCCGTCGCCCGCGGCATCGACGAGGTAGAGGTCGTCGCCCGCCCCGCCTGCCAGGCTGTCGGCGCCGTTGCCGCCATCCAGCGTGTCGGCGCCGTCCCCGCCATCCAGCGTGTCGGTGCCGAACACGCCGCCGAACAGCTGGTCGTTGCCGCCGGCGCCATGCAGCACGTTGTTCAATCCGTTGCCGGTCAGGATGTTGTCCAGCGCATTGCCGAAGGCGGTGATGGCCAGGGGCGAGTTCTGCAGCAGGCCGTTCTCGACATGGTCCGGCAGCACGACGTTGTCGGCGCGGATTTCGAGGAGGTCGATGCCGCCATCGGCCAACTCCACCACCACCGTGGTGGCCGCGAACGCCGCGTAGATGTCGTTGCCCGATCCGCCCTCCAGGCGAGTCAGGCCGGACGAGCCGCCCAAGGCGGAGAGCGTATCAGCGCCGGCCCCGCCCCGCAGCGTGTCGGCGCCGCCGGCCGTCAGCAGGGAGTCGTTGCCGTCGCCGCCCTCGAGCAGGTCGTCGGCGCCAGTGCCGTCGAGCGTGTCGTTGCCGTCATCGCCGGCGATCGTGTCGTTGCCGCCCGCGCCCGCGATGGAGTCGTTCCCGCCGCCACCGCTGATGCTGTCCGCGAAGTCGGTGGGGGGGCCGGACACGCCATCGTTGATGAAGGTGTCGGTGATGAAGTCGTCGCCGGGGGTGCCAGTGATGGTGGCCATGGCGTTTCCGTCCGTCGGTCCCGTTGTGATGCCAATGGTAGCAGGAATGGTCCGCAAGGCGAGGTGGCCGGGCGGCGTCTGGGCGCCGCCGCGTCACGCCCCCTGCCGCACCGCCGTCCTCACGCCGCCTTGCGCGCCGCCGGCGTCACGCCGCGCGGCGTGCCGCGGGAACCGCCCGCATCCGCCCGCCCGGCGTGCCGCCCGGCACGTCCGCCGCGTAGTCGGCGGCGTCGAGCAGCTTCGCCCAGTCGATGCCCGTCTCCACCCCCATGCGGTGGAACAGCCAGGCGACGTCCTCGGTGGCGACGTTGCCGGTCGCGCCCGGCGCGAAGGGGCAGCCGCCCAGCCCGCCCGCGGCGCTGTCGAAGACGCGGCAGCCCGCGTCCCACGCCGCGGCGACATTCGCCACGCCGAGGCCGTAGGTGTCATGGCCGTGATAGGCGAAGCGCGGGCCGCCATCCGGCGCGGGGAAGGCCTTCACCGCCTGCGCCATCACGCGCCGCACCTGGTCGGGCGCGGCATTGCCGGTGGTGTCGGCGATGGCGATCTCCATCGCGGGATCGAGGGCCGCGACGCGCGCTACCCAGGCGAGCGGCGTCGATTCCGGCACCACGCCCTCGAAGGGGCAATGGAAGCAGCAGGAGAGGTTGAACCGCACCTGCATCCCCGCCGCCAGCGCATCGGCGACGATGGCGGAGAGATCGGCGAAGCTCTCCGCGCAGGTCCGGTTCACATTGGCCTTGTTGTGGCTCTCGGTGACGGACATGAACAGCCCGACGCGCTGCGCGCCGGCGGCCTTGGCGAGCTCGAAGCCCTTGCGGTTGGGCGCCAACACGGTGGATTCCAGGCCCGGCAGCGCGAGCGCGGCCCGCAACACCTCGCCGGTGTCGGCCATCTGCGGCACCGCCTTGGGGCTGACGAAGGAGCCGATCTCCATCCGGCGGATGCCGGCGGCGTGGAGCCGGCGGACCAGCTCGATCTTGGTCGCCGTCGGCACGAAGGGGCCGATGGATTGCAGCCCGTCGCGCGGCGCGACGTCGCTGATGATGGCCCGCTCGCTCATGCCGTTTCCTTCCGCAGCAATTCACCGAAGACGTGGTCGTTGTGCGCGCCGACCGCGGGCGCCGTCCAGCGCACCATCTCGGGCGGGCTGACGCCGTCGAAGCGGAAGGGCGGCGCGGGGTGCAGCAGCGTGCGGTCCAGCAGGGGATCGCGGACTTCCATCACCACCTGCCGCGCGCGGAAATGCGGGTCCTCGGCGCAGTCCTTCATGTCGTAGAGGCGGGAGACCGGAACCTCCACCGCCTCCAGCCGCCGCTCCGCCTCGGCGGCGGGCAGCGCGATGGTCCAGGTGCCGATGGCGGCGTCGATCTCGGCGACGTTGGCGCAGCGGCCGATGTTGGTCGCCATGCGCGGATCGTCGGCCAGGTCGGCACGCCCCACCGCCTTCATCAGCCGCTTGTAGATCGCGTCGGAGTTGCCGCCGATGCAGAGCCACTTTCCGTCGGCGCAGAGATAGGTGTTGGTCGGCGCGGCCGTCGG
>JADZBA010000156.1 GCA_020852355.1 Alphaproteobacteria bacterium | reverse complement strand
GCTGAATCCGCCGCCCCCGATTGCGCCCGCCCGTCGCCATGGGCTAGAAGCCTCGCAATCTTCCCAACCCGACCGGGCGAACGGCGCGAGGACGCATGGCCGCGTACCAGTACATCTATGTCATGAAGGGCCTGACGAAGGTCTACCCGGGCAACCGGGAGGTCTTCCGGGACATCTGGCTCTCCTTCCTGCCGGGCGCCAAGATCGGCGTGCTCGGCGCCAACGGCGCCGGCAAGTCGACGCTGCTGCGCATCATGGCCGGCGTCGACAAGGACTTCTCGGGCGAGGCGTGGGCAGCGGAAGGCGTCACCGTCGGCTACCTGCCGCAGGAACCCCAGCTCGACCCGACCAAGGACGTGCAGGGCAACGTCATGGAGGGGCTGGCCGCCACCAAGGCGCTGGTCGACCGCTTCAACGAGGTCAGCGCGCGCTTCGGCGAGGAGCTGACCGACGAGGAGATGAACGACCTCCTGGCCGAGCAGGCGGACCTCCAGGAGAAGATCGACGCGGCAGACGCCTGGGAGATCGAGCGCACCGTGGAGATCGCCATGGACGCGCTGCGCTGCCCGCCGGGCGACGCCAAGGTCGACACGCTGTCGGGCGGCGAGCGGCGGCGCGTGGCGCTCTGCCGGCTGCTGCTGCAGCGCCCGGACATGCTGCTGCTGGACGAGCCGACCAACCATCTCGACGCGGAATCCGTCGCCTGGCTGCAGCGCTTCCTCAAGGACTACACCGGCACCGTCGTGACCATCACCCACGACCGCTACTTCCTCGACGAGGTCGCCGGCTGGATCCTCGAGCTCGACCGCGGCAAGGGCATCCCCTACGAGGGGAACTATTCCGGCTGGCTGGTCCAGAAGCAGAAGCGGCTGGAGCAGGAGGGCCGCAGCGAGGCGGCCCGCCAGCGCACCATCGAGCGCGAGCTGGAATGGGTGCGCGCCTCGCCGCGGGCCCGTCAGGCGAAGAGCAAGGCGCGCATCAGCGCCTTCGAATCGCTGGTCGAGGAGGCGACGAAGAAGGCCCCCGACACCACCCAGATCGTCATCCCGCCCGGCCCGCGCCTCGGCGACCTCGTGATCGAGGCCGAGCATCTGCGCAAGGCCTACGGCGACCGGCTGCTGATCGAGGACCTGAACTTCCGCCTGCCGCCCGGCGGCATCGTCGGCATCATCGGCCCCAACGGCGCCGGCAAGACGACGCTCTTCCGCATGATCACCGGCCAGGAGAAGCCCGACGGCGGCGCCTTCCGGATCGGCGAGACGGTGAAGCTCGGCTACGTCGACCAGTCGCGCGACACGCTCAACGCCAACGCGACGGTGTGGGAGGAGATCAGCGACAAGAACGACGAGATCGACCTCGGCCGCCGCAAGATGCCGAGCCGCGCCTACTGCTCGCTCTTCAACTTCCGCGGCGCCGATCAGCAAAAGAAGGTCGGCCAGCTGTCGGGCGGCGAGCGCAACCGCGTGCATCTCGCCAAGATGCTGAAGTCCGGCGCCAACGTCATCCTGCTCGACGAGCCGACCAACGACCTGGACGTCGACACGCTCAGGGCGCTGGAGGAGGCGATGCTGGAGTTTCCCGGCTGCGCCGTCGTCATCACTCACGACCGCTGGTTCCTCGATCGCGTCGCCACCCATATCATGGCCTTCGAGGGCGACAGCCAGGTGGTCTGGTTCGAAGGCAACTACCAGGACTACGAGGCCGATCGGAAGCGTCGCCTGGGCGCCGAGGCCGACCAGCCGCACCGCCTGCGCTTCAAGCCGCTGACCCGCAACTGAGCCGATCGGGGTCGCGCAGCGATCACCGCGCGAATTGGCGGCGATTTCGCGCGGAAATCGCTCACCTGCCTATTGGCGCGGAGCGCATTCCGGTGCCACACTTAATACTTGTCGTCGGTGGGTGCCGGCTGCCCATGCGGGCGGCCGGCACCCTCTCCGCCCACCGGGAGGAGAGGTCCGGCAAGCGTGTCCCGGGCGGTCGGCGCGGGCGCGAAAAGTGGAGGCGGGACATGCGTCGAGTGCTGATGATCATGCTGCTGTGCCTGGTACCGAGCCTGTCGTTCGCGCAGCAGGCGCCGTCGATCACGATCACGCCGCCCAAGATCGAGACCTCCGGCATCACCGTGAAGCAGGTCGTGGTGGTGGTGGCCGCGCTGGCCGCCGGCGTGGTGGTCGGCGAGTGGCTGCTCGGCGGCGCCCTCGGCTCCTGGGTCGGCGCCGCGGCCGGCGCCGTCGCCGGCATCTGGGCCTACGAGGAGTACGGCGAGCAGATCGACGATCTCTGAGCGGCGCCTGCCCGCTCGGACGGGAGCTCGAAGGGAGGGCGGGGAAAGGCGGATGACGATGCTGCACGCCCGTTTGGCCGGCGTTACGGCCGGCGCCGCACTGTTCGCGATCGTATCTCCCGCCCTGGGCCAGGCGCCGCCGGCCCCCGCCACCGTTGCGCAGGTCCGCCAGCTGAACGGCGAGCTGGTGCGTCTGCGCGATCAGGTGAAGGCTGTGGCCGAGGAGCTAAAGGCGCAGATCGAACGGGCGGTCGCCGCCGCCGCGGCGCGCCAGGAGGCGGATGCCGCGGCCCGCGAGCGGATCGAGCGCGCCGAGGCGCGGGCGGAGCGGCTGGAGGCCGATGTCGGGGCCGTCG
>JADZBA010000155.1 GCA_020852355.1 Alphaproteobacteria bacterium | reverse complement strand
GGCGGCATAGGCCTCCATCTCTCCGACTCGATCCGCCTCAACGAATGGCAGAACGTGTCCTTCCTGGTCGTGCTGATCCTCCTCACCGTGGCGGCCATCGACTGGCTCTCCACCCGGCTGCGCTTCTCTCTGATCGGACGGCGCCGGTCGCTCGCCTGAATTGCGCCCTGCCGCCCGATCAAGGCGGGTAGGATGTGCTTTCCTCTGCCGCCTCGCGCCCTATTTCGCTAGGCTCGGGGCGGCGACCAAGCCGGTCCCACCTGAGTGGAGCCCGCCTTCCCCTTGCCGCGTTCCGGCCCCGACGCCTTCCTCGCCGCCGCCGAACCGCTGGACGAAGCGGCGGCGTGGGCATCGCTGTGCGCGCTCGCCCACGGCGGCCGGGCGGCGGCACGCCTCCGCGTCGATCCGTGCGGCACCTGGACGAGCGAGGGCGGCGCGGACAAGGGGGCGAGCGAGCTGCTCGACCTCTACGCCTGCTTCCTCGTCCGCCGCGGCGCCCGGCCGACGGTCTTCGCCCATCTCGGGCAGAGCCTCGACGGACGCATCGCGACGGAAAGCGGCGAATCGACCTACATCACCTGTCCCGCCAACGTCGACCACATGCACCGGATGCGCGCGCTGGCCGACGCGGTGGTGGTCGGGGCGGGAACGGTGCGCCATGACGACCCGCGGCTGACGGTGCGCCGGGTGCCGGGTCGCCACCCGCTCCGGGTCGTCATCGATACCGAGCGCCGGCTCGCCGACCACTACGCGGTGTTCCGCGACGGCCAGGCGCCGACGCTCGTGGTCTGCGCGGCCGACCGGCAGGACCGCGAGCGGATGGGCGAGGCGGAGGTGGCGCCCGTCGCCCGCCGCGGCGAGACGATCGACTACGAGGCCGTCGTCGCCCTGCTGGCGGGGCGCGGTTGCCGCCGGATCTTCGTGGAGGGCGGCGGCATCACGGTGTCGCGCTTCCTCGCGCAGGGCTGCCTGGACCGGCTGCAGGTGGCGGTGGCCCCGATGATCCTCGGCTCCGGCCGGCCCGCCCTGCAGCTGCCGCCGCTCACCGCCCTGTCGCAGGCGCTCCGGCCGCCGACCCGCATCTTCCGCATGGGCGCCGACGTCCTGTTCGACTGCGACATGCGACCCTCCGCGTGATCCATGGGCGAGGGGGGGCGGGCCTTCTGGACGGTGGCGGCGGGACGCGGCGAGCTCCGCCCCGTGCCGCCGGCCGCGGCCGGGCCGGGCGAGGTCGCCGTGCGCACCCTCCACTCGGGCATCTCGCGCGGCACCGAGACGCTGGTCTTTCGCGGCCTCGTGCCCGAGGACGAGCACCAGCGCATGCGCTGCCCGCACCAGGAGGGCGCGTTTCCCTTCCCGGTGAAGTACGGCTACGCGGCGGTCGGCCGCGTCGAGGACGGGCCGGCCGAGCTGCGGGGCCGCATCGTCTTCTGCCTGCATCCCCACCAGGAGCGCTTCGTGGCCGCCGCCGCCGCCGTGACGCCGGTGCCGGCGGCCGTCCCGGCGCGGCGGGCGGTGCTGGCGGCCAATGTCGAGACGGCGGTCAACGCCCTCTGGGACTCCCCGGTGCTGCCGGGCCAGCGGGTCGCCGTCGTCGGCGCGGGCGTCGTCGGCGCCGCCGTGGCGCTGCTCGCCGGGCGCATTCCCGGTACCGCGGTGACGCTGGTCGACCTCGACGCCCGCAAGGAGGCGCTGGCGGCGGCGCTCGGCGTCGCGTTCGCGTCGCCCGGGACGGCGCCGGCCGATTGCGACGCGGTGTTCGAGGCGAGCGGCGCGCCCGACGGGCTGGTCACGGCGCTGGCGCTGGCGGGGACCGAGGCGGTGGTGACGGTGCTGAGCTGGTACGGCGCGCGCCCGGCGACGCTGCCGCTCGGCCATGCCTTCCACTCCCGCCGGCTCACCCTGCGCTGCTCGCAGGTCGGGCAGGTGGCCCCAGCGCAGCGGCCGCGCTGGAGCTACGGCCGCCGGCTGGCGCTGGCGCTCGACCTGCTGGCCGACCCGGCCTTCGACCACCTGCTGACCGGGGAAAGCCGGTTCGCCGATCTGCCCGAGACGATGCGCCGGCTCGCCGACGCGCCGGACGGGACCCTGTGCCACGTCGTCCACTATCCCTGAGGCGAGAGCCCCCGACATGTATTCCGTCACCGTCTGCGACCATTTCATGATCGCCCACAGCTTCAGCGGCGCGCTGTTCGGCCCGGCGCAGGCCCTGCACGGTGCCACCTATGCCGTGGAGGCGGAGTTCCGCCGCGCCGAGCTCGACGCCAACGGCGTGGTCTGCGACATCGGCCGGGCGACGGCGGCGCTGCGCGAGGTGCTGGCCGCCTTCGACTACCGCAACCTCGACGAGGTGCCGGATCTGAAGGGGATCAACACCACGACCGAGTTTCTCTCCGCGGAGATCCACCGCCGGCTGGCGGCGCGGGCCGCGGCGGGCGACCTCGGCCCGGACACCGCCGGCCGGCTCGGCTCGCTGAAGGTCACGCTCCGGGAGTCGCCGCGCGCCTGGGCGGCGTTCGAGGGCCCGATCGGCTGAGCGGCCCGCGTGACCGGCTTCGACCTGGCACTTCCCGGCCGTCTCGACCGGCGCAGCGGGGGCACCATCTACGACCGCCGCATCGTCGAGCGGCTCCGCGCCGCCGGCGCCAGGATCACGGTGCATGAAATGTCCGGCAGCTACCCCGCGGCCGACGCCGTGGCGCGTGCCGCCGCGGCCCATGTGCTGGCGCGGGCGCGCCGGCCGCTGGTCATCGACGGGCTGGCGCTGCCGGCCTTTCGCCTGCGCGATCGCGACCGCGAGCCCGGGCTGATCGCCCTCGTCCATCATCCCCTGGCGGAGGAAACGGGGCTGGCGCCGGCCGAGGCCGCCGCCCTGCGGGTGGCCGAGCGCGCCGATCTCGCCCGGGTCGCGGGCGCCGTGGTGACCAGCCGGTTCACCGCCCGGACGCTGGCCGCGGAGTACGGCATGGCCGCGGAGCGGATCGCCGTCGTGCAGCCGGGCGTGGACCGCAATCTCGCGGCGCTGCCCGCGGCCGCCGGGCCGGTGCGGCTGCTCTCCGTCGCGGCCTTCGTTCCGCGTAAGGGACACGACGTTCTTTTCCAGGCGTTACAGAGGGTTGCAGACCTTTCCTGGTCGCTGACCTGCGTCGGCGCCGTCGACCGCGATCCGGAACTGATGGTGCGCCTCAGGAAATTCAATAATCATAGTATATTGGAGAAAAGAATTAACATTTTAGGAGAGTTGACGGACGGTGGTCTGGCGCACGCCTACGGCGCCGCCGACGTCTTCGTCCATCCGGCGCTCTACGAGGGGTACGGCATGGCGCTCAGCGAGGCGCTGAGCGCCGGGCTGCCGATCGTCGCCACGCGCGGCGGCGCGGTTCCCGATACGGTGCCGGAAGAAGCGGGGATCCTGGTGGCGCCCGGGGACGTCGGCGCCCTGGCCGACGCCCTGCGCCGGGTGATCGGCGACGCCGCGTTGCGCCGCCGTCTGGCGGCGGGGTCGGCCATGGCGGGTGGGCGGCTGGCGGGATGGCCCGAGGCGGCGGCCGACTTCGCCGTCGCCGTGGCGCGGCTCGCGGCATGACGGGCTTCTCCGCCGACTGGCTGGCGATGCGCGCCCCGTTCGACGACGCCGCGCGCAGCCCGGCGCTCGCCCGCGCCTTCGCGGCGCTCCTGCCGGCCGATCCGTTCCTCGTGGATCTCGGCTCCGGCAGCGGCGCGGCGCGGCGCGCGCTTGCGCCCATACTGGCGGGCACCCCGCGCTGGACGCTGCTCGACAACGACCCGGCCCTGCTTCGCCAGGCGCTTGTAGGGGGGACGCGATCGAGAGCGGTAAAGCGTCATTTAAACAGTAGAGTAGACGATATTCTCGATATGGGACATGAAGGCGTCACGGCGTTTTCTCTTCTCGATCTCGGCGGCCTCGGCTGGATCGGCAGGCTGGCGCGGTCGGTCGCCCGCCGCGGCTTGCCGTTCTATGCGCCGCTCATCGTCGACGGCCGGATCGCGTGGTCGCCCGCCGACCCGGACGATCGGTTCGTGATCGGCCTGTTCGCCGCGCACCAGCGCCGTGCCAAGGGGCTGGGACCGGCGCTCGGCGCCGCCGCCCCGGCCTGGACGGCGCGGGCGTTCCGCCGGTGCGGCTATCGGGTCGCGAGCGCCCCCAGCGACTGGCGGATTCCCGCGAATGGCCGGCCGATGCTGGCGGCAATGATCGCAGGCGCGGAGGCCGCGGCGACAGAGCAGTCGCCGGCGGCCCGCGGCCGCATCGCCGCCTGGGCGGCGCGGCGGCGCGACGACCTCGCCGCCGGGCGACTGTCGCTGACGGTCGGTCATCGCGACCTGCTGGCGTGGCGGCCGGGGAATGAACCGGCGGGGCACGCCGTTTCCCGGCGGACGGGCGCACGGCCGGACCAGACGACGAAGGCATCGGGGGAAGCATGGGCATGACCTGGCGGCGGCGGCTGTTCGCCGCGCTCGTCGCGGCGACGGGCGCGGGCGTCGTCGCGCTGATGGCGATGACGCTCTCGGTCGGCGGCTTCGGCGGGCTCGACCTCGCCATGCTCGTGCTCTTCGCCATGACCGTGCCCTGGTACGCCATCGGCTTCTGGAACGCCGCCCTCGGCCTCGCGCTCCTGCGCCTCGCCCGCGATCCGATCGGCGCCGTCGCACCCTTCGCCCGGCGCGCCCATGCCGACGCGCCGATCGCGATGCGCACGGCGATCGTCATCTGCATCCGCAACGAGGACCCGTCGCGCGCCTTCCGCAACCTCGCCCAGCTCATGGAGGGGCTGGCCGCCGCCGGCTGGCGCGACCGCTTCCATGCCTTCGTCCTCAGCGACACCGACCAGCCCGAGATCGCGGCCGCCGAGGAGGGCGAGGCAGCGGCGCTGGCCGCCCGCTGCCCCGCGACCTACCGGCGCCGCACCTCCAACGAAGGCTTCAAGGCCGGCAACATCCGCGAGTTCTGCCTGCATTGGGGCCGCGCCTACGACTTCATGGTCACCCTCGACGCCGACAGCATCATGGCGCCCGAGGCCGTCCTGCGCCTCGCCCGCATGATGGAGGCCAACCCGCGGCTGGGCATCGTCCAGACCCTGGTCGGCGGCATGCCCAGCACCAGTGCCTTCGCCCGCATCTTCCAGTTCGGCATGCGGCTCGGCATGCGCTCCTACACGCTGGGCACGGCCGCCTGGCAGGGCGACTGCGGTCCCTATTGGGGCCACAATGCGATCCTCAGGCTGACGCCCTTCATCGCCCATTGCCACATCCCGAAGCTGCCCGGCCGTCCACCGCTCGGCGGCGACGTGCTGAGCCACGACCAGCTCGAGGCGGCGCTCATGCGCCGCGCCGGCTACGAGGTGCGAGTCATCCCCGAGGAAGGCGGGAGCTGGGAGGCGAATCCGCCGACCCTGATCGAGTTCATCCGCCGCGACCTGCGCTGGTGCCAGGGCAACATGCAGTACGGCAGCTTCATCGCCATGCCGGGCATCCTGCCGGTCAGCCGCTATCATCTGGCGCTCGCCATGATGATGTATTTCGGCGCCCCGGCCTGGGTGCTGTTCATGGGCCTCGTGGCCCTGCGCCTGGCGATCGGCGACACGCCGGTGTTCGACCCGGTTACCGGGCCCGTCCTGCTGGCGGTCGTCCTGGCCATGGTGTTCGCGCCGAAGATCGCCAGCGCGGTCGATGTGCTGCTGCGCGCCGAGCAGCGCCGTGCCTTTGGCGGCGGCTGGCGCTTCGTCGCGGGCTTCGTGCTGGAGTTCGTCTTCTCCTGCCTGCTGTTCCCGATCACCACGCTGGCGCACACCGTCTTCCTGCTCGGCCTGCCGTTCAGCCGCACGCTCGGCTGGAGCGGGCAGCAGCGCGACGACCATGCCGTGCCGTTCCTCTTCGCGCTGCGCAAGGTCTGGCTGCAGACCGTCCTCGGCGTCGTCGGTACCGGCCTGTTCCTGGCGGCGTCGTGGGAGGCGTGGGCCTACGGCCAGCTCGGGCTCGCCGGCCTGCTGCTGGCGGCCCCCCTCGCCGTGGCGACCGCATCCCCCTGGTTCGGCCAGGTGCTCGTCCGCTACGGCATCTGCCGCCTGCCGGAGGAGACCGATCCGCCCGAGGCGTTGGTGCGCGCCGGGCTGCCCGCCCTGGCGCTGCGGACGCCGCCGTCCCGGGCGCCGCTGCCGGCCGGCGCCGGTTCGGCCGGGAACTGACCGGGGTGCTGCAACGGCTGCGGACCGCACGCGGCGTTGTCCGCTCGCTCCTCATCTACTACCGCGGCCGCGCGCGGCGCGAGGCGATGGACCGCCTGCATGCGCGCTTCGTGCGCCCCGGCGATCTCGTCTTCGACGTCGGCAGCCATGTCGGAGACCGCGTCGCATCCTTCCGGCGCCTGGGCTGCCGGGTCGTGGCGATCGAGCCGCAGCCGGCGCTGCTGCCGGTCCTGCGCCTGCTCTACGGCCGCGACCGCTCGGTCGCCATCGAGCCGGTGGCGGTCGGGGCCCATCCGGGCTTCGTCGATCTGCGCGTCAACGTCGCCAATCCGACGGTGTCGACGGCATCCGACGCCTTCGTGAGGGCGGCCGGCGGTGCCGTCGGCTGGCAGGGCCAGCGCTGGGAGCGCGCGGTCCGGGTGCCGCTCGCCACCCTCGACGGGCTGATCGCGCGCCATGGCGTGCCTGCCTTCGTCAAGATCGACGTGGAAGGCTTCGAGGCCGCTGCCCTGGCCGGCCTGTCCCGGACCGTGCCGGCCCTGTCGTTCGAGTTCACCACCATCCAGCGCGACGTGGCGCGGGCCTGCGTCGACCGGCTCGGAGCGCTCGGCCCGTATCGCTTCTCGGCCGCGCTCGGCGAAAGCCAGGCCCTGCTGCCGGGTGCCTGGCGGTCGGCGGCGGCGATCCTGGCCTGGCTCGACGCGCTGCCCGATGAAGCCAACTCGGGCGACGTCTATGCTGCGCTGGCACCGCCCGAGGAGCGAACGTGATCCAGCTCGTCTTCCTCCTCCTGCTCGCCGTCGTCCTCGCCCGCACCCCGGAGGAGCCCGTGACGGCGACCTTGGCCAACGCCAGCCGCCCGACCACCTGCGCGGAGGAGGAGAACGTCCTCGCCACCCTGTCCTCGCCGACGGTGCGCGCCTTCCGCATCGCGGTGCGGCACCCGCCCTACATCGCCGATGTGGGCGACGGCAACTCGGCGCCGGACTACAGCGGCTGCCCTGGCGGCAGCGGGCCGCCCGGCCCCGGCGCCCCGCGCTTCGTGTCGCTGCACGAGGACGCGGAGATTCGCGTCCTCGGGGTCGTCTTTCCGGCGTCGGGCCGCCCGGCGGAGGTGCCGGTGCGCGTCGGCGAGCGCACGGTCGAGGGATTGCATCTGGTGCAGGCCTACCGCCTCATCGACGGCAAGCCGGTCGAGTTCCTGGTACTCGACCCGCCCGACGGGTCGTGGCGCGCCCGGCCGCTGCCGCCGCCGCCGCTTCCCGACAGCGTCTACGGCAGCTCGTTCCTGATCGGCCCGGTCGGGCAGGGGGAGCGCACCACCGTCGACCTCGCCGCCGTGGACTATGACGCGGCGAAGCGCACCTTCGTGCTGCGATTCCGCCGCGGCGGCACCGCCGCCGTCACCATCGACCGGATCGACGCGACCGGGCTCGATCTCGCCGTCGTCCTCGACGCGGCGATCGGCGAGGGCCCGTTCGCCGCACTGCGCTCGATGTTCGTCGCCGCCGACCACGCCGACGTCGCGGAGGCCGCGTGGACCGGCGACGACGGCGGCGAGGCGGCGGCGCCGATCCTGGCGGCCGGCCCGGTCGAGGTGGCAGCCGTCCGCTTCCGCCGCCCGCTGCCGTCGCGGCACAATCCGAGCGCGCCCGATCACAGCTTCGAAGGGTTCCTGCCATGACCGACGGCAGCGTCGATCTCGTCATCCCGGCGCGCCGCGCCGACCTCGGCGGCTTTCAGGTCGGCCGCGTGCTGCCCTACGCGCGCCGGCGCATGGTCGGGCCGTTCATCTTCCTCGACCATATGGGGCCGCTCACCGTCGCCGCCGGGGCGCCGCGGTCGATGGACGTCCGCCCGCATCCCCATATCGGCCTCGCTACCGTGACCTACCTGTTCGAGGGCGCGATCACCCACCGCGACTCCCTCGGCGTCGAGCAGGAGATCCGGCCGGCCGAGGTCAACTGGATGACCGCCGGCCGCGGCATCAGCCATTCCGAACGGTTCGAGGCGCTGCGCGCGACCGGCGGCACGATGCACGGCATCCAGGCCTGGGTGGCGCTGCCCGACGCGGAGGAGGAGACCGCGCCCGCCTTCGAGCACTACGGCATGGCGGACATGCCGGTCGTCGATGAGGGCGGCATGCGCGCCCGCATCATCGCCGGCGCGGCCTTCGGCGCGGCCAGCCGCGTCACGACGCGCTCGCCGCTGTTCTACGCCCATCTCGAGCTGGCGCAGGGCGGCCGGGTCGCGGTGCCCGACGGCCATGGCGAGCGGGCGGCCTACGTGGTCCGCGGGAGCGTCCTCCTGGATGGCGTGCGCTACGGCGAAGGCCAGATGCTGGTGTTCCGGCAGGGGGCGGCGGTCGCGCTGGCGGCGGAGGCGGCGGCCACGGTCATGCTCCTCGGCGGCGAGCCGGTCGGCCCGCGGCACATCTGGTGGAACTTCGTCTCCTCGCGCAAGGAACGCATCGAGCAGGCGAAGGCCGACTGGAAGGCCGGACGCATTCCCCTGCCGCCGGCCGACGCGATGGAGCACATCCCACTGCCGGAGGAGCCGGACCGGGCGCCGCCCCAGCCGATGAGCTGACCCGGCTCAGGACGCGGGCGAGGGTCGCGGGACGAACACCCGGACCGCACCGGGAATGACGCGGAAATGCGCCGGCGTCGCGCTCGCGATCTCGCCGTCGGCATTGATCCGCATCGGCCGGCGCGTGCGCAGCGTGCACGCCGTCGTCCGCCAGGTGCCGACATCGGGCCACCGCCCCTGCGTACCGGCGCGCAGATGGGGGACGAGGGCGAGCAGCCGCCACCAGCGGTCGGTCTCCAGGCTGTAGACGTGGAAGACGCCGTCGTCGAGCCGGGCCTGGCTGTCCACGGTCATGCCGCCGCCGTAGTTGCGGCCGTTGCCGACGGAGACCTGGATGCCGCGCGTCACCGCGGTGCCGCCATCATGGTCGATCCAGGCGGTGAACGGGCGGATGCGACGGAGGAGACGGATCGCCGCGATGGCGTAGCCGACGGTGCCCCACCGGCGCTTGGCGCTGGTCGTGATCTCTCGCGGCAGGGCGGCGCTGAAGCCGATGCTGGCGACGTTGAAGAACAGCCGATCATTGACGGAGCCGAGGTCGATCGCGCGCAGATGCCCGGCCGCGATGACGGCGGCGGCCCGCGCGACGTCGGCGGGGATGCCGCGGGAGCGCGCGAGGTCGGTGGCGGTGCCGAGCGGCAGGATGCCGAGCGGCAGGCCGGTCTCGACGATGGCGGGGGCGGCCGCGCTCAACGTGCCGTCGCCGCCGCCGACGATGACGCGGTCGCAGCCGTCGGCCGCGTGCGCGCGAATGACGTCGGAGGGGTTCTCGCTCTCGCCAGGGACGTGACACACCACCTCCAGGCCGCCGGCGGCGAGGACCGCGAGGGGGCCGTCGAGGCTGGCGCCGCCGTTGCGGGCGCGGCGGTTGACGACGACGAGCGCGCGCGACGGCGGCGTTCCCACCTGCGCTGCCGCCGTGGCGTCGTTGTTGTGTCCGGTCATGGTCGGGCCATTCAATGGCACGGGGTCGCGACACGTTCCAGGGAGGCGGGCGATCGACACCATCGCGAGAATCGACGAGGCCATCCTGCTGGCGCTGCGCAGTGCCGAGGATCCGGCCGACCCGATCGGCCCGCCGTGGCTGGAGAT
>JADZBA010000154.1 GCA_020852355.1 Alphaproteobacteria bacterium | reverse complement strand
CTCCAGCAGATGCTCGGGCCCGAGATAGGAGCCGGGGGTGCCGCCGGCCGGATAGCCCTTGGGGAAGGTGTTCGGGTTGGCCGCCCGCCGTGCCGCCTGCTGGCCGCCGTAGTAGACATGGTCGATGCCGATCGCGACATGGGCGGGCCCGATCAGGGAGACCGCATGGTCGATGTGGCGGAACATCGCCGCGGGCGTGGCGACCATGTCCTCGGCGAGGAAGTGGCCGACGCCGGTGATGCCGACGAGGCCGCCGCGCTCGGCGCAGGCCGTCATCTGGTCGTCGCGGATGTTGCGCTCGTGCGCCACCAGGGCATGCGAGTTGGAGTGGGAGAACATCACCGGCGCCTCGGACAGCGCGATGATGTCCATCGTCGAGCGGTAGCCGGTGTGCGTGCAGTCGACGATCATGCCGACGCGGTTCATCTCGCGCACCAGCGCGCGGCCGTAGCGGCTGAGGCCGGAATCCGTCGGCTCGTGGCAGCCGTCGGCCGCCATGTTGCGCAGGTTGTAGGCGAGCAGCATGTGGCGCACGCCGAGCCGCCAGTAGAGATCGACCATGGCGACGTCGCCCGCCAGCGGGTTGCTGCCCTGGAAGTGGAAGCCGACGGCGAGCTTGCCCTCGCGCTTGGCGCGGCGGATGTCGGCGACGCTCTCCGCCACCACGATGCCCTCGCCGGCGAGGCGCGCGAAGCGCGCGCGCTCGGCGGCGATGTGGCGAACCGTCTGCTCCAGCGACATGCGGTCGAGGCCGACCGTCAGCGAGACGAAATCGATGCCGCCCGCCCGGTAGCGCGCCAGCACCGAATCCTGGTTCTCGTAGCCGGGGCCCCAGGGCAGCGTCAGGTCGACGACGGTGGCGGATCGCAGCAGCGAGGCGGCGCGGCCGGAGACTTCGGAGAGCGTCATGGCACCTTTCCCGTGAGCCGGTCCCGGCGCGCCGTCGCGCGGCGGGAGCGCCAACGTCGATCACCGCGCGGGACTTGTCCAATGCGGACTCGCGCGGCGCGCATTGTCGGCGCTCGCCGCCTCGCCTAGGCTGCCGCGCCGAGCGCCGGCCGCCTGCCCGCGCGGGTTCGAGGGAATGCCATGAAGCTGGTCCATTTCGACGACTTCAAGCTGGGAGTCGTGCGCGGCGACGCCGTGGTCGACGTCTCGGCCGCGGTGGCCGACATCCCGCATGTCGGCGCGCACGACCGCATCGCCGGCCTGATCGCCCGCTTCGCCGACTATCGCGGCAAGCTGGAGGCCGCCGCCGCGGCGGGGCCCGCCATCCCGCTCGCCGGCGTGCGCCTGCGCCCGCCGCTGCCCAAGCCCGGCAACATCGACTGCATGGCCGTCAACTACATGGAGGACGGCACCCGCAAGGAGCCCGCCCCCCTCAACGCCTTCCAGAAGGCGCCGGGTGCGGTCATCGGCGACGGCGACACCATGGTGCTGCCGGACGTGCCGGCGACCATCTTCGAGGGCGAGGCGGAGATGGCGATCGTCATCGGCAAGCGCGCGACGCGGGTCGCCGCGGCCGACGCGATGTCCCACGTCTTCGGCTACCTCAACTTCATCGACGGGTCGGCGCGCGGGCTGCCGCCGGCGGGCAACGTCTTCTTCCAGATGAAGTCGCGCGACACCTTCGCGCCGATGGGCCCGTGGCTGGTCACCGCCGACGAGATCGCCGACCCGCACAGGCTGCGGGTCCGCCTGTGGGTCAACGGCACCGTCAAGCAGGACTTCAACACCGACGACATGGCGCACAAGATCCCGCGCATCATCGAATGGGTCAGCGCGATCCACACGCTGGAGCCGGGCGACGTGGTGGCGACCGGCACCAACCATCGCGGCCTCAGCTCCTTCCAGGACGGCGACCTGGTGGAGCTCGAGACCGAAGGGCTCGGCCGGCTGCGCATCCGCGTCAGGGACGACCTCAAGCGCACCTGGAGCCGCGAGACGCGCCTCGACCGCCAGAACCAGGGCTTCGACACGCCGACGCCGCAGCTCACCGGCAAATATGCGCCCGCCAAGGGCTGAGGGATCCGGAGGGACACGAGATGGCCAACCGCTACGACCGCAGCGCCGAGGATCTCGGCAACATCATTGCGCTGGAGCACGTCAATGTGCAGGTGCAGGACCAGGGGCTCGCGACGGTCTTCTACATCTCCGGGCTCGGCCTCACCCGCGACCCGTACCTGATGACCGGCGTCGACAACATGTGGGCCAATGTCGGGCGCTCGCAGTTCCACCTGATCACCGGCAAGCCGCAGGTCCTGCGCGGCCGCACCGGTCTGGTGATCCCCGACCGCGCGGCGCTGCTCGGCCGGCTGGCCCAGGTGCAGAAGGCGCTGGCCGGCACCCGCTTCGCCGTCGCCGAGGCCGACGAATGGGTCGACGTGGTCTGCCCGTGGGGCAACCGCATCCGCTGCCATGCGCCCGACCCGCGCTTCGGCCGCATCACCCTCGGCATGCCCTATGTCGAGTTCGACGTGGCGCGCGGCACCGTCGACGGCATCGCGGCCTTCTACGAGACGATCGTCGCGACGCCGGCGCGCGTCGTCGAGGAGGAGTCCGGCCGGGTCGCGCGCGTCGCCGCCGGCATTGCCCAGGAGCTGGTGTTCCGCGAGACCGACGCGCCGCCCGTTCCCTATGACGGCCACCACATCCAGGTCTACGTCGCCGACTTCTCCGGTCCGCACCGTCGCCTCGACGCGCGCGGGCTGGTGACCGAGGAGAGCAACCAGCACCAGTACCGCTTCGAGCGCATCGTCGACCCGAAGTCGGGCGACACGCTGTTCACCGTCGAGCACGAGGTGCGCAGCCTGCGCCACCCCCTCTACGCGCGCCCGCTGGTGAACCGCAACGCCGAGCAGAGCAACCGCAACTACGCGCCCGGCCATGACGGCTGGATCCCGGAGCAGACGGCCGTCGCCATGGACGACCCGCGCGCGGCGATGCGCGGCCGGGCCTAGCGCCAGCCGACGTCGCCCGACCGGAGGGTCAGCGCCGCCCCGTGCGCCCGGCCGTCGGGGCGGCGGCGCGGCGATCCTCCGCCTGGCCGCGCAGCCAGGCGTAGAGCTGGCGCGCGCCCGGCGGCAGCTCGACATCGGCCCGCGCGCACAGGAAGTAGTCCTGGCCGTCGTCCAGCCCCTGCCGCGACACCTGCACGAGGGCGCCGGACGCGAGATCCTGGCCGACCAGCGACGGTCGGGTCAGCGCGATCCCGAGATCGGCCAGCGCGGCCGCGCGCGTCAGATGCCCGTCCTCGAACACCGGGCCGCCCAGCGGTCCCGCCGGGGGCGCGCCGGCGGCGTCCAGCCAGCGGGTCCATTCCTCCGGCGTGCCGTCATGCACCAGCGGCCGGGCGAGGATGTCCGCTGCCGACCGTATCAGACCGTGACGCGCGAGGAACGCGGGGCTGCACACCGGGAACATGGTCCCGGCCAGCAGCTTCTCGGCCGCGTAGCCCGGCCATTCTCCCGTGCCGAACCGCACCGACAGGTCGGCCACGTCGCTCGCGTAGTTGCGGTGGCGGGCATACATGACGTGGATGTCGATCGTCGGGTTGGCGGCGAGGAAGGACGGCAGCCGCGGGATCAGCCAGCCGCTGGCGAAGAGCGGGAGCACGCTGATGGTGACGCGCCGGCGCAGCCGGTCCTGGCGAAGCTGCGCCGTGGCGCCGCGGAGCAGCGTGAAGGCCGGACGCACCGCTTCGAAGTAGCGTCGCCCCTCCGCGGTCAGGACGAGGCGCCGGCCGCGCCGCTCGGTGAGCTGGCGGCCGAGGAAGGCTTCGAGCGAGTTGAGCTGGTGGCTGACCGCCGAGGCGGTGATGCCGAGATCGGCGGCGGCGGCCGCGACATCACCCAGCCTGGCATAGGCCTCGAAGGTGCGAAGGGCGATGAACGGCAGCCTTCGCTCCTGCTCCATATGAATGTGTTTCATATCTCAAGCATTAATCCCTTCAGTCCGGGTTGGTCGATGTCCTAGTCTTGTTGCAATGCAAACCGCGCGTCGCGGGACGGACGAAGGATACCGGATGGCCTTGCATTTCGGGCACGCGGAGTATCGCGGCCGCATCGGCCGGCTGACTGGCGAGCTCGCGGCGCGCGGCCTCGCGGGCATCCTCGTGTTCCGCCAGGAGAGCATGTACTACCTCACCGGCTACGACACGGCCGGCTATTCGCAGTTCCAGGCGCTCTGGCTCGGCGCCGACGGCGGCATGACGCTGCTGACGCGCTCGTCCGACATCCGGCAGGCGCGTGCCACATCGATCATCGAGGACATCCGGCTGTGGGTGGATGCCGCCGGCGCCGACCCCGCCGAGGTACTGCGGGCTGCGCTCGCCGACCGGCTTCGTCCGGAACACCGCATCGGCGTCGAGTATGCGTCGGTCACCCTCAACGCGCAGCGCGGGCAGATGCTGGAGCGCGCGTTCGCCGGTGCGGCGCGGCTCGTCGACGCCTCGACACTGGTCGCTGAGCTCGCCGTCGTGAAGTCCCCGTCCGAGCTCGACCTCGTCCGCCGTGCCGGGCGGATCGCGGACGCCGCCTGGCACAGCGCCTTCGCGGCCTGCCGGCCGGGCAACTCCGAATCCGACATCCTTGCGGAGATCTACGGCACGATCCTGCGCCAGGGCGGCGACCCGGCGGCCGGCCGCTATGTCTGCGGCGCGGGCGCGAATGCGCTGCTGGTGCGCTACTTCACCGGCAAGGGCACCATCGCGCCCGTCGACCAGGTGAACGTCGAGTTCGCCGCCGCCTATCGCCACTACCATGTGGCGCTGATGCGCACCGCGCTGACCGGCGAGGCATCGCCCGAGCATCGCCGCATGCATCTGGCGACCGTCGACGCGCTGGCGGCGTGCCGGCAATGCTTGCGCCCCGGCCGAACCTACGGCGACCTGTTCGACACCCATGCCCGGGTGCTCGACCGCCATGGCTATCGCCACGCGCGCCTCAACGCCTGCGGCTACAGCCTCGGCGCGTCGTACCCGCCGACCTGGATGGAATGGCCGATGGTGTTCGCCGGCAATCCCGTGGCGCTGGCGCCGGGCATGGTCGTGTTCCTGCACATGATCCTGCTCGACAGCGAGGCGGGGCGGACGATGTGCCTGGGCGAGACCTTCATCGTCACCGAGGGCGAGCCGGAGCGCCTGTCGGCACTCGACCACGGCCTGCCGCTGTGCCCGTGACCGTGCCGGTCGGTCGCGCATGAGCATCGCTGCGACCGGCCAGCCCGTCGCCGTCGAGCGCCTGTCCAAGCGCTTCGGCGAGGTGGTCGCGCTCGACGACGTCTCCTTCGAGGTCCGTGCCGGCGAGTTCCTCGCCCTCCTGGGGCCGAGCGGCTCCGGCAAGTCCACCGTGCTCATGTCGATCGCGGGCTTCGTGCGGCCGGACGCGGGTCGCATCCGGATCGGCGGGCGCGTCATCGACGACCTGCCGCCGCACCGCCGCGATATCGGCATGGTGTTCCAGCGCTACGCCCTGTTCCCGCACCTCTCGGTGGCCGAGAACCTGGCCTATCCGCTGCGCCGCCGCGGCATCGGCGCCGCGGAGATCGCGCGGCGCGTCGAGGAGGTGCTGGCGCTGGTGCGCCTCGGCGGCTACGGCGCGCGCGGCGTCGACCAAATCTCGGGCGGGCAGCAGCAGCGCGTCGCCATCGCGCGCGCCCTCATCTTCCGTCCAGCCGTCCTTCTGATGGACGAGCCGATGAGCGCGCTCGACCGGAAGCTGCGCCAGCACATGCAGATGGAGCTGAAGCTGCTGCATCGCGAGGTCGGCGCGACCATCGTCCTCGTCACCCACGACCAGGAGGAGGCGCTCTCCATGGCCGACCGCGTCGCGGTGCTCGACGAGGGCAGGCTGCGCCAGATCGGCGTGCCGGAAGAGCTCTATCGCGAGCCGGCCGACGCCTTCGTCGCCGGCTTCATCGGCCAGGCCAATTTCCTGCCCTACGACGCGCCGTCGGCGCGCGTCGCCGGCTTCGCGTCGCCGCTCGGCGACGCACTCCCGGCGGGCGGCGCGCCGCATTGCGCGCGGCCGGCGATCGGCGTCAGGCCGGAGGACGTGACCCTGCATCCGCCGGAGACTCCGGGCACCGAACCTTGCCGCGTCGTCGAGGCCGCCTTCGGCGGCTCCACCCAGTCGGTGCTCGTCGCCGTCGGCGGACACCGCCTGACGGCCCGGATGCCGGCCGGCAGCCGGCTGTGGCGCGCCGGCGAGGAAGCGGGGCTGCGGTTCCGCCCGGCCTCGTGCCGCGTCTTCGACCTTCCTGCCCATCAACCCTCGAGCTGGAGCAACGGCGATGAAGATTAGATCGACACGCAGACGCTTCCTGCAGGCGACCGCGCTGGCCGGCCTCGGGATCGCGGCCGGTCGGCTGGCCGCGCCCGCCATCGCGAAGGACCTCAAGGGGTCGGGCGTCGTGATCGTCCACGACGGCGGCGGCACCATGGGGGTAGCGCAGCGCAAGGCCTATTCCGAGCCGTTCGAGGCCGAGACCGGCATCCGCGTCGTCCACCAGGCGGGCGTCAACTCCGGGGTGCAGCGTGCCGCCATCCTGGCGGGCGCGCCCAAGCACGACGTCGCCAACATCTCCGGCGGCTCGATCGACGGCTTCGCCCAGGAGGGGCTGCTGCTGCCGATCGACTACGGGTGGTGGGAGCAGGCCGACCGCGACGGCTACGACGTCGTGCCCACGGGGCGCTTCCACGTGCCGGCGATGCTCTACTCGATGCTGCTCGCCTATGACGGCGAGCGTTTCCGCGCCAGGCCGCCGGCGAGCTGGACGGATCTCTGGAACGTCCGCGACTTCCCGGGCAAGCGGACCCTCGCGGCCGGCACCAACGCCGCCGACGGCTGCACCTTCGAGATCGCCCTGCTGGCCGACGGCGTCGCCCCGGACAAGCTTTACCCGCTGGATTGGGAGCGTGCCTTCCGCAGCCTCGACCGACTGCGCGGGGACATCGTCAAATGGTGGGCGAACGGCGCCGAATCCGTACAGCTCCAGATCGATCGCCAGGCCGCGCTCGGCAGCGCCTGGAACGGCCGCATCGACGGCGCCAACGCCCAGGGTGGCAAGCTCGGCACGAGCTGGAACCAGGCAATCCTGCAATGGGCCGCCTGGGCGGTGCCGAAGGGTGCCGCCAACCCCGAGAATGCCATGAAGTACATGGCGTTCATGAGCCGGCCCGAGCCGCAGGCGCGCTTTTCGGAGCTGATCACCTACGGACCGACCAACGCCCGTGCCTTCCGGCATCTCTCGGCCGAGCGCACCGCCCTGATGCCGACCGCGCCCGCCCTCAAGCCCTTGCAGATCGTCCAGGACTACGCCTTCTGGAACGGCACCGATGCCAGCGGGCAGAACGGGCTGAAGCGGGCGATCGTCGAATGGGAGCGCTGGGTCTCGGCCAGGCGCTGAGCGGCGGCATGGCGGGCAGGCGGCACGCCGGCGGCGGGGTCGCGGCGATGCTGGCCCCCGCCCTGGCGCTGCTGATCCTCGGCTACGCCGCGCCGATGGGTGCCATCGCGTGGACCAGCCTGCATCGCGGCGGGACGATGGGGCTCGCCGCGTACGCCGAAGTGCTGGGCTCGCCGACCTTCTTCCGCATCCTCGGCGGCACGCTGCAGACGGCGGCGGTGGTGACGCTGCTCTGCGTCGTGCTCGGCTACCCGTTCGCCTATCTCGTCGCCACGCGCGGCCGCAGGCACGCGGGGCTGCTGCTGGCGCTGGTCGCCGTGCCCTACCTCACCAGCATCCTGATCCGCAGCTACGCCTGGATCGCGATCCTCGGCGGGAACGGCCTCGTCAACCGCACGCTGCTGGCGCTGGCGCTGATCGACGAGCCGCTGCCGCTCGTCTTCAACGCCATGGGCAGCTACATCGGCATGGTGCATGTGCTCCTGCCGATGGTGGTGCTGCCGATCTACGCCGCCATGCGCCGCATCGACCCCGCGCTGCCGCTGGCCGCCCGCAACCTCGGCGCCTCCTCGCCCGCCGTCTTCGCGACGGTGTACCTGCCACTCTCCGCTCCCGGGCTGGCGGCGGGCGGCGTGCTGGTGTTCCTCAGCGCGCTCGGCTTCTACATCACGCCGGCGCTGCTGGGCGCGCCCAACGACTATCTGCTGGCGCAGGCGATCGAGGTGCGCGTCGCCGTCCTGGCCGAGTTCGACACCGCGGCCGCCCAGGCCTGCGTGCTGCTGGCATTGGTCGGCGGCCTGATGCTGCTGTTCCGCCGGCGCATCGCCGGGCTGGCCGAGGGGGAGGACATCGTCGCCGCCCCGGAGCGCACGCGGGCCGGCGCCGGCCTGCGCAGGCGCACCCTGGGTGCAATGCTGCAACGGGCGCCGCGCCTGCGTGCGCTGCTCGCCGCCCTGGCCGATCGCATGGGTGCCTGCTCCGGTCCCGCGCTATGGACCTTCGGCCTGCTGCTCCTGGCGTTCCTGCTGGCGCCGATCGTCGTCGTCGCCCTGGTCGCCTTCAGCAGTGCGCCCTATCTCGCCTTCCCGCCGCCGGGACTGTCGCTGCGCTGGGTCGAGGCGTTCCTCGACGACCGCCGCTGGCTGGAGGCGGCGGCGTTCAGCCTCGCGGCCTCGCTGGTCGCCGCGGCGACCGCGGTCGCCGTCGCGACGCCCCTCGCCTTCGCCCTGGCGCGGCGGCGGTTCCGCGGCCGCCAGTTCCTGTGGCTGCTCGCGGTCTCGCCGATGATCGTGCCGCACATCGTCATCGGGCTGGGGCTGTTCTTCACCTTCGTGACGGTCGGGCTGAACGGGCACCCCGCCAGCTTCTGGATCGCGTACACCGTCACCGGCATCCCCTATGTCGTCATCATCATGCTGTCGGCCCTGCGGCGGCTCGACGTCGACCTCGAGCGCGCGGCGGCGAGCCTCGGCGCCCATCCGCTGGCGACGCTGCGCACGGTGACCCTGCCGCTGCTCGCCGTCGCCATCGTCAGCGCCTTCCTCTTCGCCTTCCTGACCGCATTCGACGACCTGGTGATCGCGCTCTTCCTCAGTTCGCCACGCGGGACCACGCTCGCGATGCGCATGTGGGAGGACATCCGGCTGGAGATCAGCCCGAAGACCGCCGTCGTCGGCGTGCTGGAAATCGCAGTGCTGGTGGCGACGATGCTCGGCACGGCCCTGGTGCAGCGCCTCCGCCGCACCGGGTACCGTGCCGCCTGACGGAAGCCCTAAACCCGCGCCAGGGCCTGCTCCATGTCGGCCAGCAGGTCGTCGGCGTCCTCCAGGCCGATCGAGAGGCGCAGGGAGCCGTCGGCGATGCCGAGACGCTTGCGCTCGGCCGCGTCGACGTTGGCGTGGGTGGTGGTGGCGGGGTGCGCGAGGAGCGTCTTGGCGTCCCCCAGGTTGGGCGAGATGTCGGCGAGCCTGAGGCCGTTGGCGAAGCGGAAGGCGCCGCGCTTGCCGCCCGCGACCTCGATCGCCAGCATGCCCCCGCCGCGGCGCATCTGCCGCCTCGCCAACGCGCGCTGCGGGTGGCTGTCGAGGCCGGGATAGCGCACCGACGCGATCTTCGGGTGGTCGGCGAGGAACGCGGCGATGCGACCGGCCGACCGCGCGTGCCGCTCCATCCGCAGGCCCAACGTCTCCAGCCCCTTCAGCAGCACCCAGGCGTTGAACGGACTCAGCGTCGGGCCGGTGTGGCGCAGGAACGGCTGCAGCGCGTCGATCACGAAGCGCTCGTCGGCCAGCACCGCCCCGCCGAGGCAGCGGCCCTGCCCGTCGATATGCTTGGTCGCGGAGTAGACGACGACGTCGGCGCCGAGCTTCAGCGGGCGCTGTTCGATGGGGGTAGCGAAGACGTTGTCGACGATGACGCGGGCGCCGGCGGCATGCGCCAGGTCGGCGACGGCGCGCACGTCGACGAGGTCGAGCATCGGGTTGGACGGCGTCTCGAAGAGGACGCAGGCGGCACCGTGGCGCAGCGCGTCGCGCCACTGGTCGAGGTCGCCCGGATCGACCAGGCGCGTCTCCACCCCGAAGCGCGGGAGGATGCGCGTCACCACGTAGTGGCATGAGCCGAACAGCGCACGCGAGGCGACGACGCGATCACCGGACTTCACCGACGCCATCAGCGCCGCGAAGACCGCCGCCATGCCGGTCGCCGTGGTCCGCGCCGCCGGGGCCTCCTCGAGCTGGCGCAGCCGGTCCTCCAGCATCGCCACGGTCGGGTTGCCGAAGCGGGTGTAGATCCACCCCTCCTCGGGCCCGGCGAACGCCGCCTCGGCGCTCTCCGCGTCGGGATAGACGAATCCCGAGGTCAGGTAGAGCGCCTCGCAGGTCTCGCGGTTGGGGGAACGCCGCGTGCCGCCACGCACGAGGCGCGTATCGATCCGCATGTCGCGGATCGCGGTGATCGGGGGCAATGGGGTCGTATCCATGCCCGGCACTAAAGCGCCGGGCACAGACTTCGTCAACCTAAAATGGTACAACCAAGTCAATTACACCAATAGATTGATCCGGTCAAGTCAGAATCGATACAGCCGCTCCGGATTGTCCACGAGGATGCGCCGGCGCAGCGCGGCGTCGGGAACCCAGTCGAGCAGCAGGTCGACGAGATCGCCGTCGTTGGGCATCGGCCGGTGATAGTCGGGATGCGGCCAGTCGGTACCGAAGACGACGCGGTCGGGGGCGGCCTCGACCAGCGCCCGGGCGATCGCCGTGGTGTCCTGGTAGGGGACCGGTGCCGACGAGCAGCGGTAGGCGCCCGAGATCTTGACCCAGGCACGGCCCTCCTCCAGCAGCCCGAGCAGCGCCTTGGCCCCCGGGTCGGCGAGGCCGCGCTCCGGCCGCAGATGGCCCATGTGGTCGACGACCACCGGCACCGGCTGGCGACGCATCACCTCCACCAGCTCCGGTCTGGCGTTGAGGTCGGCGAAGAACTGCAGGTGCCAGCCGAAGGGCGCGATGCGCCGCGCGACGGCGTCGACCGCCTCGAGCGACAGGCCGCCCGGATTGTTGAGGTTGAAGCGCACGCCGCGGGCACCGCCAGCGTCGAGCGCCGCCAGCTCGGCGTCGGAGATGCCGGGATCGACCACGACGACGGCACGGAAGGCCCCGCCCATGGCCGCGACCGCATCCATCGTCGCGCGGTTGTCGGTGCCCAGCACGCTCGGCTGCACGACGACCGCGCGGGTGAAGCCCATGGTGTCGAGCATGCGGCGATAGTCCGCGAGCGACGCGTCGGGGGGCGTGTAGCCGCGAACGGCGGCGTAGGGATAGCGGTCGACCGGACCGAAGATGTGGCTGTGGCAGTCGACGGACCCCGCCGGCAGCCGCTCGCGCGGCGGCCGCGGGAGCGGATCGGGTCCGGGGCAGGAGGGTGCTTCGCCGATGCTCATCGTCAGAAATCCCACATGAGGCGGCCGAAGCCGTGCCTGCGATCGACGATCCCGTTGGTGCGCAGCGCGTGCCAATAGGTCGCGACGTTCACCGCGACAACCGGCTTGCCGAGCCATCGTTCCGCCTCGGCCGCGAGACGCGCCATCGGCAGGTTGGCGCCGAACTGCACGATCGCCTCGACGTCGGGCCCGTCGACCTCGCGCAGCGCGGCGCGCAGCTCGTCCTCGGTCGTGTGGGCGATCAGGACGGGGCTGCGGCAGGAGAGATGGCAGAGCCGCGCCGCCTCCAGGCCGAGCTCCTGCACGAAACCGCGGATGTGCGGGTCGGCGACCGGGAAGTAGGGCGTGATCAGCGAGATCCGGCGGCGGACGCCGAGCACCCGCAGGGCCGCCGGCAGCGCGTCGGCCGCCTGCGTTAGCCCGATGTCGCCGAAGCGCCGGGAGATGCGCTCGGCGATGCGCCGGCTGGGCGCCATGCCGCCGCCCCAGATGCTCTCCGCCGAGATGCCCAGGACGAGATGGTCGGGGCGGCAGGTCATGACGCGCTCGACCGCGTCCTCCAGCGCCGCGTCGATGCCGGCCATCATCCGCTCGAAGTCGGCATCGCTCTCGACCCGCTGGTCGGGAATGTGCATGCGCCCGATATGGTTGGTCACCCCGGGCGGCCGCAGGTCGTCGTACTCGGGCTGCACTACCGTGTTGGTCGACGGCGTCACCACGCCGATCTTCAGCCGCCAGGCCAGCGTATCGCCCACGCGCGTCCCTCCCCACCGCCGGCGCGCTCGACGGCGGGCGGCCGCGTTGCATCTTCGTTGCAGGGATTCTATCGCCGCGCGGCTGCGGGCGGCAACGCCTGACCGGCCTCGTCGCCCGCACCGGAAATGCGATACAACCGCCGCCCGCCGCACCCGAGTCCCGCCCGGGCCGGCCGCCGAGGAGACCGATGGCCACCGTTCTCGACGTCGCCCGCCGTGCCGGCGTCTCGTCCGCGACCGTATCGCGCGTGCTGAGCGGCCACGGCAATGTCGGGGCAGAAACGCGCGAGCGAGTGCTGCAGGCCGTCCGCGACCTCGACTTCCAGCCCAACCGCTTCGCCCAGGGACTGCGGCGCGGCCGTGGCAACACGGTGGCGCTGCTCGTCGGCGACATCGAGCAGAGCGTCTATTCCGCGCTGACCAAGCACCTGCAGGTCGCGCTCGGCGAGATCGGCCTCGACCTCATGCTCTACAACCTCGATCACAGCGCGGAGCGCCTGCGGACCATCCTGGAGGCCGCGCCGGCCATGGGGCTGCGCGGCGTGGCGCTGGCCTCGACCGACGTCATCCCCATGGCCACCGTCGGCCCGCTGCTGCGCGCCCTGCAGCAGCGCGCGATCACGGTCATCGCGATCGGCCAGCGCCTGCACCGGGCCGGCATCCCCTCGATCGTCCATGAGGAGCGCGCCGCCGGCCGGCGCGCGGTCGCCTACCTCGTCGAGCAGGGCCGCGCGCCGGTCGCCTATGTCGGCCGTATCGCCGGCTCGGCCGTCGGCAGCGAGCGCTACCGCGGCTACTGCGCCGCACTGGCCGCCGCCGGTCTGGCGCTCCGCCCCGAGCTGGTCAGCGACGTCTCCTACCGCTTCGCCGCCGGCTACGAGGGCACCTCGCGGGTGCTGGCCGCCGCCCCCGACGTACGCGGCGTCCAGGCGGGCAGCGACGAGCTGGCGCTGGGCGCGATGGCGGCGATCCGCGACCACGGCCTGCGGGTACCCGAGGATGTCGCCGTCGTCGGCTTCGGCAACATCGACTGGGGCGCCCATGTCCGTCCCGCCCTGACCACGCTCAGCGTCCATCCCGCGACCGTCGCCCACGCCGTGGCGGCGCTGCTGCGCGACGGCGCCGGCGGCCCGCTGCTCCAGGTGATTGCGCGCACGCTGGTCCTGCGCGGCTCGGCCTGACCCGCCCGCCGCGAGGAAGGCGTTGACACGACGCCCCCTGCCTCGCAGATTTGGCCTCTGAGAAATCGTTTACATTGGCGATTGCCCGCACGGGCGCCACGAAGGAACCGACCGTATGCTGATCGACGGGTTGCAGTGCGGCCACTTCACCCGCGAGACCTTCGCAGACCTCCGCACGGCGGACGTCGGCTGCGTCACGGTCACCTGCGGCTTCTGGGAGGACGCGGTCGAATCCCTGGACTCTCTCGCGCGCTGGCGCGACCTGGTCGCCGCCAACGCCGACCTCGTCGCGACGGCGCGTACGGCCGGGGACATCCGCGCCATCGTCGCGTCGGGGCGCACCGCACTGCTGATGGGCTACCAGAACGCCGAGCTGTTCCAGGGTCGCGTGCGCCTGGTCGAGATGTTCGCCGAGCTCGGCGTGCGCTGCGTGCAGCTCACCTACAACAATCAGAACGCGCTCGGCGGCAGCTGCTACGAGGACGAGGACTCCGGTCTCGCCCGCTACGGCAAGCAGGTCATCCAGGAGATGAACCGCACCGGCATGCTGGTCGACCTCTCCCATGTCGGCAACCGCACGACGCTCGACGCCATCCGCTTCTCGCAGAAGCCGGTGGCGATCACCCACGCCAATCCCGACCGCCTCTTCCCGCACAAGCGCAACAAGACCGACGACGTGATCCGCGCCCTGCGCGACAATGGCGGCGTGATCGGCTGCGCCACGTACCGCAACATCACCGGCGACCACTATTGCGCCAGCGTCGAGAACTGGTGCGAGATGGTGGCGCGGACGGTGGAGATCGCCGGCATCGACCATGTCGGCATCGGCACCGACCGCAGCCACAACTTCACCAAGCCCGACTACGACTGGATGCGCATGGGGCGCTGGACACGCGGCGTCGACCTCGGCGCCTCGCCCGTCTCGCGCCCGGGCAAGGCACCGCCGCCGGACTGGTTCGTCGACCTGACCGACATCGGCCGCATCGAGGGCGGGCTCGCCACGGTCGGCTTCTCTCCCGAGGAGGTCGCCAGGATCGCCCACGGCAACTGGCTGCGCGTCTACGGGGAGGTCTTCGGATGAGCGCCTCGGCCGGAAGATTTGAGGCACGATGAGCGAGATCGTCGTCGAGCGGGTCGAGCGGACGTACCGCAGCGGGGCCCGCACCGTCCACGCGCTGGGTCCCGTCACGGCGACGCTGGAGGCCGGGCGGACGACGGCGATCGTCGGCCCCAGCGGCTGCGGCAAGAGCACGCTGCTGCGGATCATCGGCGGGCTGGATCGGCCGAGCGCCGGACGCGTATCGGTGCGCGGCCGGCCGGCGACCGGCGGCATGGACGGCGTCGGCGTCGTCTTCCAGCGCGACCTGCTGCTCGACTGGCGCAACATTCTCGACAACGTGCTGATCGCGGCCGAGATGAAGGGCATGGCGCGCGCGCCGGCCGAGAGGCGCGCGCGCGAGCTGCTGGCCGAGCTCGGCGTCGCCGACTTCGCCGACCGCGCGCCGTGGGAGCTGTCGGGCGGCATGCGCCAGCGCGTGGCGATCGCCCGCGCGCTGCTGTGCGACCCGTGGCTGCTGCTGCTCGACGAGCCGTTCAGCGCGCTCGACGCGCTGACGCGCGACCAGATGGGCGTGCTGCTGCAGAAGGTGCAGCAGACGACGCGCACCACCGCCGTGCTGATCACCCACAGCATCCCCGAGGCGGTGTTCCTCTCCGACCGCGTCCTCGTCATGTCGGCACGCCCCGGCACCTTCCTCGACGACATCCCCGTCCCGCTTCCGCGACCGCGGGCGCTCGGCCTGCGCGAGGAGCCGGAGTTCGCCGCGATCGCTCGCCGCATCCGCGTCCAGTTCGAGCGCTCGGGAGTGCTGACGGCATGAGCGCCACCGACGAGAGCGCCGCCGCCGACCGGCTCGACCGCGTGCGCCCGCGCGAGCAGGCGCCGATCCGCGGCCGGGCGCTCGCCGGCAAGGGCTTGAGCTTCCTGCTGCCGACGCTGAGCGGCATCGGCGGGCTGGCGCTGTGGGAGCTGGCGGTGCAGGCCTTCGAACTGCCGCCCTACCTGCTGCCCGCCCCGTCGGTGGTCGCCCAGGTGATGGTCGAGAAGTGGCGCCTGCTGCTCGACCAGCTCGTCTACACCGCCTTCGCGGCGACCGTGGGGTTCCTGATCGCGGTCGCGATCTCGCTGACCCTCGGCGCCGTCATCGCCGCCTCGCCCGTCATCGAACGGGTCATCTATGTCTGGCTGGTGGTCTTCCACGCCATTCCCAAGGTCGTGGTGGCCCCCCTGCTGCTGGTGTGGATCGGCTTCGGGCTGAAGAGCGGCATCATCTTCGTCGTGGTCTTCACCTTCTTCCCGATGCTGGTGAACACGGTGGCGGGCCTGCGCTCCGCCGACCCGGACCTGCTGCTGCTCGCCCGCTCGATGGGCGGCAGCTCGTGGCAGATCCTGAAGAAGATCCGCCTGCCGAGCGCCTTGCCCAGCATCATCTCCGGCATCAAGATCTCGATCACCCTGGCGCCGCTCGGCGCCGTGATCGGCGAGTTCGTCGCGTCCAACAAGGGCCTCGGCCACATGCTGATCCAGTCGGTCGGCAGCCTCGAGGTGCCGGTCGCCTTCGCCGCGGTGACCGTGGTCTCCGTCCTCGGCATCCTCGTCTGGTACCTGGCCGAGTTCGTCGAGCGCATCACCATCCCGTGGCACGCCAGCCAGCGCGGCCGCAGCAGCGAAGAACCGTGACGCACAGGGAGTTCCGAAGGATGACCACGAAGCCCTTCCTCGCACGCCTGGCGGGCGGCACCCTGCTCGCCGCCGTCGCGCTCGCGCCCCCGGCCGCCGCCGCCGACAAGGTGCGCCTGCTCCTCGACTGGGGCTGGCTGCCCTACCATGCCTCTTTCTTCCTGGCGCAGGAGCGCGGCTATTTCCGCGACGCGGGCGTCGAGGTGGACGTCGAGCAGGGGCGCGGGTCGAACACCACCGCCATCCTGGTCGGCCAGCGCTCCTTCGACATGGGGCACCTCAACATCACCAATGCGGCCGCCGCCATCGCCAAGGGCGTGCCGCTGCGCGCGGTCGCGGTCTACCAGCACCGCACCTCCTCGTCCTTCGTCGGCATCAAGGGCCGGGTGACGCTGGACGGGCCGAAGTCGCTGGTCGGTCTCAAGATCGGCAGCACGCCCGGCGGCTCCGACGGGCTCGGGATGTCGATCTTCCGTCGCTCCAACGGCATCGCCGACGGCGCGCTCAACATCATCTCGCTTGACGCCAGCGCCAAGACCGCGGCGCTGCTGACCGGCCAGGTCGACGTCGTCAGCGGCGACAGCCATGCCTACGCCGCCATCGTGCGCGGCGGCGGATTCGAGCCGGTGGTGATGGAGCTCGCCTCCTTCGGGGTGCCGCTGCTGGGTTTCGGCTTCGCCACCAACGAGACCTTCCTCAAGGAGAAGCCGAACGCCATCAAGGCCGTCCTCGCCGCCTCCAAGCGCGGCATGGCCGACGCCGTCGCCGACCCGCAAGGAGCCTGCACGCTGATCCGCTCCAAGGTGCAGGTCGCCGGCAAGCTCGAGCAGTGCATCGACTACATGACCGGCCTGCAGCGGCTCAGCCAGGCGCCGACCGATGCCGCCTGGGGCCGCTCGACGCCGCAGGAATGGGAGGCGCTGATCGCGACCCTGCGCGGCGTCGGCGAGATCACCAGCGACAAGCCGGCGACCGCCTACTACACCAACGACCTCGTGCCGTAAGGGACATCGCGCGGGCATGCGGGCGAACCGGTACGACGCGATCGTCATCGGCGGCGGGCACAGCGGCCTCGTCGCCGCCGGTTACCTGGCCGGGGCCGGGCTCCGCGTCGCGGTGGTGGAGAGCAGCGGCCGCCTCGGCGGGCCGACGGCGACCATCGAGTTCATGCCGGGCTATCGCTCGACGATCGCCAACTCGCCGGGCTCGCTCGAGCCCAAGATCGTCCGCGACCTGGAGCTGGAGAGCCACGGGCTGCGCTTCCAGCCGGTCGACCCGACGCTCGTCCATCCGCTGGCCGACGGCTCGCTGTTCATCGGCTGGCGCGACCGCGCCCGCACCCAGCGCCAGATCGACGGCTTCGCGCCGGGCGAGGCGCAGCGCTACGACGCGCTCTTCGCGTATCTCGAGGCCTTCGCGAGGAAGCTCGGCATCTCCGTCTTCCGCGAGCCGCCGACCCTGCAGGAGCTGGTGCGCAACCTGACCAGCCTGGACGACCAGGAGGCGTTCGGGCGCATCTTCTTCGGCAGCGCCCGCGACCTGTTCGACGAGTTCGGGCTGGCCTGGCAGACCCAGACGATCATCGCGCCGCTGGCGGTGGTCGGCGGCAACTTCACGCCCTCGACGCCCGGCACGCCGATCAACCTGCTGACGCGGCCCTTGTCGCTGGCTTCCCTCTCGGCCGGGGCCGGCGACGATCCCCGGCGGATGCCGCTGCGCGGGTCCACGGGCATGCCGGTCGGCGGCATGGGCGCCATCGCCGACAGCCTCGTCGCCTCGGCCGCCGGCCGCGGCGTCGTCCTGCGCACGAAGGTGGCGGTCGACCGCATCCTGACCGACGATGACCGGGTGACCGGCGTCGTCGCCGCCGACGGCGAGGAGTTCCTGGCGCCGATCGTCGTGGCGGCGGTCAACCCGCGGCTCACCGTCGTCGACCTCATGCGCGACGACCCGGCATGGGCCGGATTCCGCGGCAAGATGCGCCGCCGCCCGATGGTTGGGAAGGCGTTCAAGGTGGTGCTGGCGCTGGACGGCATGCCGCGCTGGGCAGCCGCGCCCGCCGACGCCGACCCGGCGGCGCTGGCCGCAGCGCAGTTCCGCATCGCGCCCTCGATCGACTATCTCGAGGCCAGCCACGCCGAGATGCAGCAGGGCCGCATCTCGGACAAGCCGGTGGTATGGGGCCTCTGCCCGTCGCTGAGCGCGCCCGAGCTGGCGCCGCCCGGCAAGCACGTGATGAGCCTCAACATTGGCACGGCGCCCTACCGGTTGCGCGAGGGCGAATGGAAGGTCGAGCGCGAGCGGCTCGCCCGCACCACCATCGCCGCCGTCGCCGAATGGATGCCGGAGCTGCCGGGCATGATCAGCGACTGGCGCTGCCTCGATCCCGAGGACTTCGAGCGAGAGTTCGGCCTCGTCGAGGCGAACATGACGCATGGCGACCTCGCGGCCTGGAACCAGTTCTGGATGCGGCCGCTGCCCGGGCTGCACGCCTATCGCACGCCGACCCGCGGCCTCTATCTCAGCGGCAACGGCACCTGGCCCGGCAACTTCATCTCCGGCCTGGCCGGCCACAACGCCAGCCATGCCGTCCTCGCCGACGTGCGCGCCGGGGTGGTGCCGCTGGGCACCGGGCGTGCCGTCGCCGTCGGCGACTGAAGAGGAAGGACGCGCCGCCTTGGAACCGATCGCCCTCGACGTCCACGCCCATCTGGCGCCGATCCTGCCCGAGCGCATCGGCGCCATCGCCGGCATCCGCTGGCAGCCGGAAGCGAACGCGCTGGAGATCGACGGCGCGACGCTGGCATCGGCATCGGTGTTCCGGCCGGAACGGCTGATCCAATGGATGGACGAGCGCCGCGTCGGCCGCGCCTGGATCTCGATCCCGCCGCCGCTCTATCGCCTCGGCCTCGGCGAGGCCGCGGCGCGCGACTGGGTCGCCTATGTGAACGACGGGCTGCAGGACTACGCCGCGCGCTTCCCGGACCGCCTCGCGCCGCTGCTCTACCTGCCGATCCAGCACCCGGCGCTGGCGGCCGCGACGGTCGCCCATCATGTCGCCGCCGGACGCAACCGCTTCGCCGCCGCGGCCGGCCATGCCGCCGCCGGCTGCGTCCTCTCCGGGCCGGACTACGCGCCGTTGTGGGCGGCGCTGGACGGCGCCGCCGCGTTCCTCTTCCTGCATCCGAGCAAGGGCTGCGACGGCCGCCTCGACCACTTCTTCCTGCACAACCTGCTGGGCGGCCCGACCGAGACCGCGGTCGCCGCCGCCCATCTGGCGATGTCCGGCATCCTCGACCGCCACCGCGCCATGCGCATCTGCCTCGCCCACGGCGGCGGCACGGCGCCCGCGGTCGCCGGCCGGCTGGAGCGCGGCCAGGAGGTGCGCCGTCCGGGGGCCCACACCGGCGCGCGGCCGGCGACCGTCGCCTTCCGCGGCTTCTGCGCCGACTGCATCACCCACTCCGCGCCGGCCCTCGAGCTGGCCGCCGCAGTGTTCGGCCGCGAGCGTATCCTCTTCGGCTCCGACTGGCCCTTCTCCATGGGCCTGCCCGACCCGGCCACCCAGCTCGCCGGCGTCGATCCGGCGCTGCGGGCGCAGATCTTCGCCAACGATCCCGACCGGCTGTAACGCCGCGATCAGTCGACGATCGCCAGCACCAGCTCGCGCGCCGGCACGAAGTCGCGCGCCGCGAACCGGCGCGGCCCGCCCGGCAGGCCGGCGGCGCAGCCGACCAGGATCGCTTCGGGCGATCCGGGATCGAGCGTCAGCGTGAAGCTGCCGATCGGTCCGCGCCAGTTGCGCGCGGTGGTGAGGACGTACTCGATCGTCCGCATCGGCCGGTAGGGATTGTCCGGTGGGGCCAGCGCCAGCCGCGCGGCGAGCGCCGCGGCGCGCGGCCCGTCGACGCAGAAGTCGGCGCGCCACTTCCGGCCGTCCTCGGTATCGGCGAGCAGATAGCGGCCGAAGGCGCTCTCGCCGACCACCGGCTTGTAGCGATGCTCGACCTCCAGCGCGCGGCCGGCCGGGAACTCCTGCTCCCAGTGATAGGCCGCGCGCATCGTCCACAGCGG
>JADZBA010000153.1 GCA_020852355.1 Alphaproteobacteria bacterium | reverse complement strand
TGTCGGCCCCGACGGCCCGATCTTCCTCGACGCCGAATGCGCCTGGTACGGCGATCCCGCCTTCGACCTGGCGTTCTGCCTCAACCATCTGCTGCTCAAATGCCTGTGGACGCCCGTCGCGACGCCCGGCTTCCTCGCCGCCTTCGACGCGCTGGCCGCGGCCTATCTGCCCGGCGTGAACTGGGAAAGTGCCGAGGCGCTGGAGCGCCGCGTCGCCGCGCTGCTGCCGGCGCTGCTCCTGGCGCGCATCGACGGCAAGTCGCCGGTCGAATACATCACCGACGAGTCGACGCGCGACGTCGTCCGGCATATCGCCGTGCCGCTGATCGCCGAGGCGCCGCCCTCGCTACCGAGCGTGCGCCGCGCCTGGCAACACGCCGTCTCAAGCAGGGAACGATGAGCCGATGACTACCGCCATCCGCACGATCAAGGGCCGCCGCGTCTGGGATTCGCGAGGCCGTCCGACCGTCGAGGCCGAAATCGTGCTCGCCGATGGCAGTGTCGGCCGCGCCATCGCGCCGGCGGGCGCCTCGACCGGCTCGGGCGAGGCGATCGACCGGCGCGACGGCGGCCGGCGGCTCGGCGGCTATGACGTCGCCGGCGCGGTGGGCAGCATCGACGGCGAGATCGCGACGGCGCTCCACGGCATGGACGCCGCCGATCAGGCCGGCCTCGACGCCGCGCTGATCGCGCTCGACGGCACGCCGCAGAAATCGCGCTTGGGCGGCAACGCCATCGTCGCGGTGTCGATGGCGGCGCTGCACGCCGCCGCGGCGGCGGCGCGGCAGCCGCTCTGGGCCTATCTGGCGCAAGGCGGGCCGACATCCATCCCGGTGCCCGAAATCCAGATCTTCGGCGGCGGGGCGCATGCCGGGCGGCGCGTCGACATCCAGGATTTTCTCGTCGTCTGCCCGACGGCGCGCGACTTCTCCGAGGTCATGGAGCGGACCACCAACGTCTACCGCGCGGCAGGCGAGCTGCTCGCCGCGGCCGGCCGGCGGCAGGGCGTCGCCGACGAGGGCGGCTGGTGGCCGGCCTTCGACAGCAATGAGGAGGCGCTCGAGATGCTGCTGCGCGCCATCGAGCGCGCCGGCTACACGCCGGGCGACGAGGTGTCGATCGCGCTCGACGTCGCCGCCTCGGAGTTCGGGCGCGACGGCCGCTACACGCTGGGCCTCGAGCGGCGCGAGCTGGACCGCGACGCGCTGGGCGAAATGCTGCTCGGCTGGGTCGAGCGCTATCCGATCCTGTCGATCGAGGACCCCTTCGCCGAAGACGACAGCCTCGGCTTCCAGCGCTTCACGGCGGCGGTGGGCAGGAAGGTGCAGATCGTCGGCGACGATCTGCTCGTCACCAATGCGGCGCGCGTCGAAGCCGCCGCCCGCGACCGCCTCGCGACCTGCGTGCTGATCAAGCCGAACCAGGCGGGCACCGTCACCGAGACCTTCGCGGCCCTCGCCAGGGCGAAGGCGCTGGGCCTCGGCACCATCGTCTCGGCGCGCTCGGGCGAGAGCGAGGACGTCACCATCGCCCATCTCGCGGTCGGCTGGAACGCCGGCCAGTTCAAGGTCGGCTCGGTCACCCGCTCGGAGCGCATGGCCAAATGGAACGAGATCCTCCGCATCGAGGAGAACCCCGGCGCCGGCGCGTTCGCGGGCTTGTCCGCGCTGGCTCTGCGATAACGGCGTTCTACGCCGTCACGCGCCGCCGAGATCGATCGCCGTGATGTGCCAGCGACCGAGATTGGCGGTATAGAGCATGTTGCCCTTGAGGGCGACATTGGTCGGATGCGCGAGCACCGTCGCCGCAGGATCCTCGATCAGCATTTCGAGCGCGCCGCCCGGTCTTTGGCGATAGATGCGGCTCGGCTCGTAGCAGCTCACATAGACGGTGCCGTCGGGCGCGATGGCGAGACCGTCCGGGACGTTGTGGGTGCCGGCGATGGCGACGCTGGGCGTTCCGGCCGAGCCGTCGGCATTGATGGGCACGTAGCTGACTTGCGCCCTGTCGCTCTCGACGACATAGAGGCCGTTGCCGTCGAGCGCCAGCGCCATGCCGTTGGCGAAATCCATCGGCGCGCTGCACCAGACGCCGCCGGCGCCGGTGCGCAGGTCGTAGCGATAGACGCCGGGGCCGATATTGTTGTTGCCGCGGCTGTCGGAGACGTAGAGCACGCCGCGCGCCTCGTCGACCACCGGGTAGTTGGGCACGAGAATGCCGGCGGCCGCGAATTTTTCCATCTGCCGCGTCGCGGCGTCGTATTTGAAGACGGCGGCGTGCTTGAGGTCGCAGACATAGCAATTGCCGGCGCTGTCGAAGGCGATGCCGAGCGCGAAGCCTCTGGTCGAGCCCATCAGTTCGTGGCGCGAGCCGTCGGCGGCGATGCGGATGAGGTCGCCCCATTCGGTGCCGCACCAGATGCTGCCATCGGCATGGATCGCGACGCCCTCGGGATGCGCGACGCGCGGCTCGGTGAAGGTGCCGTCGAAGAACACGCGGGCGGCGGACATCGGCAGTACGGGCATCGGTCTCTCCTCAGAGCGCTTCCGCTTCGATCCGGTAGTGCGTGGTGAAGATCTCGCCCGCCTTGAACTCGCGCGCGGTCGGCGTGCCCGATCGCGCCAGCGGATTGTCGGCCCGCGCGCTGGCCGGGCCGAGGCCGAAGGGCGAGCAGACCGGCTCCATGCCGAGCGCCGTGTGGCGGCTGTTCCACGGCGCGGCCTTGCGGCCGCGATTGGACAGCCACAGCAATAGGCTCGGGAAATGCGCGCCGTTCCAGCTGAGCTTGACCCGATAGCCCTCGGCCTCGTTGGCCAGCGCGGCGTGGTCGAGGCCGTTGAGCTGCAGCAGCTCCTCGGTCTCGAGCGGCAGCGGCACGCGGCTGGCATCGAAACTGCCGCCGGCGCGCAGCGGCACCGCGTCGAGCGCGGCAAAACCCTGGTCGATGGCGAAGAGCGGCGCGCTCGGCTCGACCGTGCCGGGGTAGGTGCGGCCCTCGCGGAACGGCCCCGGCTCGATGCGCGCGCCCTGCGCCACGGCCGGCAGCCGGAAGGTCGCGTGCAGGCCGATGGGCAGGCGGCAATCGGCAGCGATCTCGATGCTGAAGCTGAGATCGACGGCCGGCGCCGCGGGGTCGGGCGTCACCGTGCGGTGCACGCGCCGGACCGGGTTGCCGGCCGGATAGTCGAGGCTGAGCGCGAGGCTCGCGCCGTCGCCCTCGACCCAGGTCCAGGGATGGTTGGAGCCGTGCCCATGCACCTCCTCGCCGGGCTCGGAGGCGCCGTTGAGGCGGGCCCATCCGGGCGGTGCGGTGGGATCGTCCACGGCATAGCCGAACGGCACGCAGGGCCAGTCGCCACGGAGCTTCTGCAGCACGCCCGGCAGCGTCGCCGCCACCGGCTCGTCGGCCCAGGGCGCGATGTGCATCGGGCTGACCTGTCGCCCGTCGGGGAGGACGAAGGTGAGGGGCGCGAGCATCGCGCCCTGGCGCTGCACCGTCAGCGTGCCATAGGCCCAGCCGAGGCCGCGATAGGCGTCGCCGGCGCTCATTTGGGATCGACCACGGTCATGTCGCCGCTCTGTTCGAGACGGGCGATCTCGTCAGCGGAAACACCGAACTCGGCGAGAATTTCCCGGCCGTGCTGGCCGACCAGCGGCGCCGGCCGCTCGATGGTCGCCGGCGTCGCGCTCATCTTCACCGCCGGCGCGACGACGCGCACCGTGCCGGCCACCGGATGCTCGTAGCTGGTGATCATCTTGCCGTGTACGACCGCCGGATCGTTCGATGCCTCGCGGATATCGTTGATCGCGGCGCACCAGATGTCGGCGGCGAGCATGCGGGTCAGCAGTTCGTCGCGATCGAATTTGCGGGTTTCGGCGTTGACCTTCTCCCAGACCTCGTCGCGCTTGTCGAACAGGGTCTTGAGGTCGTCATAGACGGCGAGATGCGGCGCCTCCAGCGTCTCGTAGAGCGTCTTGTAGGGGCTCATGGCGATGGAGACATATTTGCCGTCCTTCGTCTCGTAGATGCCGAAGGGCGCCTGCATGCCGGGATGGCCGATGCCCGATCTGGGGCGCACGAAATCCTCGCCCAGATTGAGCACGCCGACATATTCCTGCCCGAGATGGGCCAGCATGCCGGCGAGGAGGTTGACCTCGATCTTCTGCCCCTCGCCGGTCTTCTCGCGATGATAGAGCGCCGAGAGAATGCCGTAGACCATGTTCATGGCGCCGATCTGGTCGGCCATGCCGGAGCCGGCGGGGATCGGCGGGCCGTCGCCGCGGCCGGTGTTGGAGGCAAGGCCGGTGAGGCCCTGGATCAGCATGTCCTGGCCGGGCCGGTCGACATAGGGGCCGTCCTCGCCATAGCCGGAGCCCGAGCAGTAGATGATGCGCGGATTGACCGCCTTGAAGTCGTCATAGCCATAGCCGAGCCGGGCCAGCACGCCCGGCCGGAAGTTCTGCACGACGACGTCGGCGCTCTTGGCCATCTGCATGATGATCTCATGCACGCGCTTGCTCTTGAGGTTGAGCGCGATCGAGCGCTTGTTGCGGTTCCAGGCGAGGAAATTGGGGCTCTCTGAGCCGCCGACCCATTTGGCGAAGAAGGTCATCGAGCGGAACAGGTCGCCGGCGCCGGCGCGCTCGATCTTGATGACGTTGGCGCCCATGTCGCCGAGCAGCTGGGTGGCGACGGGCCCCTGCAGCAAATGCGAGAAATCGAGGATGGTGACGCCGTCGAGAGCCTTGGCCATTTTCTAGAACTTCACTCTACAAAGAATTCGGGGACATAGCGGGGCGCCGCCGTCAGGCCGCCATCGACCTTGAGGTCGGTGCCGGTGGTGAAGCCGGCCGCGTCGCTGGCGAGATAGACCGCCGCTTCCGCCACCTCCTCGGGCTTGCCGATGCGGCCGAGCGGATGCATCTTGACCCAGGCGCGCCCGACCTGCGGGCCGAGATCGGCGACGACCTTCTCGTTCATCGGCGTGTTGATGGTGCCGGGCGAGATCGAGTTGAAGCGGATATTGTGCGGGCCGAACTCGACGGCGAGCTGGCGCATCATCGACATGACCGCGCCCTTCGCGCCGGCATAAGCGGTCCAGCCGTCGAGGCCGATATGGCCCTGCGCCGAGGCCATCGAAATCACCGAGCCGGAATTCTGGCGCAGCATGTGCGGCAGCGCATATTTGATGCCCCGGAAGACGCTGGTGAGGTTGACCGCGATCAGGCGGTGCCATTGTGCGTCGGTCATCTCGTGCAGCGGCATGCCGCCGATGGCGATCGCCGCATTGTTGACGAGGATATCGAGATGGCCCGTTTCGGCCGCGGCCGCGACCAGATCGGCGATGTCCTGTTCCACCGCCACGTCGCAATGGCGGTAGGTCGCCTTGCCGCCGGCGGCGGCGAGGCTCGCGGCGGCCGCCCTGCCCTTGTCGTCGTCGATGTCGCCCATGAAGACCTGCGCGCCCTCGGCGGCCATTGCCCTGCTGATGGCGAAGCCGATGCCGTCGGCGGCGCCGGTGACGATGGCGGTCTTTCCCTCCAGCCGCTTCATGACGAGCCTCCCTAATGACGCCGGCGGCGGATCTCGTCGAGACCGACCGCGCCGATGATGATGAACCCGGTGATGACCTGCTGCACCTCGGTCGGCAGCTTCATCATGCCGAGCCCGTTGGAAAGAAAGGCGAGGATGAGCACGCCCAGCGCCACGCCGAACAGCGAGCCGATGCCGCCGGCGAGGCTGACGCCGCCCAGCACCACCGCGGCGACGACCTGGAACTCGAAGCCGAGACCGGAGACGTGCACCGCCGAGCCGAGGCGCGAGGAAAGCAGGATGCCCGACACGCCGGCGAGCAGCGAGCACATGACGAAGGCGATGAACTTCACGCGCTTGACGTTGTAGCCGGCCAGCCGCGCCACTTCGGGATTGCCGCCCACCGCATAGAGCTGCCGGCCGAAGGGGCGGTGGCGCATCAGGTAGATGAAGATGGCGAGCAGCAGGAGCGCGATGACGGCGGGGTACGGGATGGTGCCGAACAGCCGGCCGTTGCCGAGCTGGTAGAAGCTTTCGAGCGCCAGCTTGTCGGGGATGGCGCGCTGCCCGGTGTAGAGATAGATGCCGCCGCGGATGACGAACAGGCTGCCGAGCGTCACGATCAGCGAATTGATGCCGACATAGGCGCTGAGATAGCCGTTGACCACGCCGACAAGCAGCGCCAGCAGCAGCGCGCTGGCGATACCGAGCTCGAGCGAGCCGGTCTGGTTCATCACCACCACCAGCGGGATCGCCACGGCGCCGACGAGCGAGCCGATCGACACGTCGATCTCGCCCGAGATCACCAGCATCCC
>JADZBA010000152.1 GCA_020852355.1 Alphaproteobacteria bacterium | reverse complement strand
TCACCAACGGCATCTCGATGTACTCGGGGTGGGACGGCGTGTGGAAGGAGTGAGGAGCATCCTCACTCTCTCCCGCTCTTCGGGGCGGAACGGGCGGGGAGGTTGAGGTGGGTCGCCCGACGGCCACGGACAGCCCGTCTCACCCCGACCCTCTCCGCCCCGCAGGGCGGAGAGGGAGCGCGCCGGGCGCCACCGCGAGCGCCTGATCTTCCATGCCCCCCGCCCTCGCCTTCCTGGCGCGCCGGCTGCTGCAGATCGTCCCCGTCGTGCTGGCGATCGCCGTCCTCAACTTCGCGCTGCTGCACCTGGCCCCGGGCGACGCCGCCGACATCGTGGCCGCCGGCTCGGGCGGCGGCTCGGCCGAGTTCACGGCGGAGTTGCGGCGCTCCTTCGGCCTCGACCGGCCGCTGTGGGAGCAGTTCTTCATCTACATCGCCCGCCTGCTCAGGCTCGACCTCGGCTGGTCGCACGTGCAGCAGGCGCCGGTGCTGGAGCTGGTCGCCGGCCGCGTCGGCCCGACCCTGCTGCTGATGCTGGCGGCGCTCGCCATCGCGATGGCGCTCGGCATGCTGCTCGGCATCCTCGCGGCGATGCGCCACCGTTCCTGGGTCGACTGGCTCGTCTCGGTGGCGGCGCTCGTCGTCTACGCGACGCCGCAGTTCTGGCTGGGGCTGATGCTGATCGTGCTGTTCTCGGTGACGCTCGGCCTGCTGCCGTCGGGCGGCATGATGACGATCGCCACGGAGATGACGGCCGGTGCGCGTATCGTCGACGTCGCCCGCCACCTCGTACTGCCCGCGGTCACCCTCGGCCTCTTCTACGTGGCGCTATACACGCGCCTGATGCGCGCCTCGATGCTGGAGGTCTACACCCTCGACTTCATCACCACGGCACGCGCCAAGGGGCTGTCGGAGACGCGGGTGGGGATGGTGCATGCCGCACGCAACGCCCTGCTGCCGGTCGTCACGCTGGCCGGCGTGCAGATCGGCCATGTCCTGGGCGGGTCGATCCTGGTCGAGACGGTGTTCGGCTGGCCCGGCCTCGGACGCCTCGTCTTCGACGCGCTGCTGCAGCGCGACCTGCCGCTGCTGCTGGGCATCCTGCTGGTCTCCTCGGTGGTGGTGGTCGCCGTCAACCTCGCGGTCGACCTGGTCTACGGCCTGCTCGACCCACGGATCGTCCACCGGTGACCGGCCTCCTGATCTTCTGGCGCCGCTACCGGCGCAACGCGGCGGCGGTCGGCGGCCTCGCCGTGCTGGTCCTCATCGTGGCGGCGGCGATCGTCGGGCCGCTCGTCCATCCCGTCGATCCGTTCGACATGATCGGGCGCCCGTCGCAGCCGCCGTCCGCCCGCTTCCTGCTCGGCACCGACGTGTCCGGCCGCGACATGCTGGCCGGGCTGCTGCACGGCGCCCGCGTCTCGCTCGTGGTCGGCATCGTCGCCAGCCTCGCGGCGACGCTGGTCGGCCTCCTGGTCGGCGCCGTCGCCGGCTTCTACGGCGGCTTCGTCGACAACCTGCTGATGCGCACGACCGACTTCTTCCTGACCATCCCCTCGTTCGTGCTGGCGATCGTCATCGTCGCGATCTTCTCGCCGACGATCGCCACCGTGACCGCGGCGATCGCCGCGGTGTCCTGGCCCTCGGTCGCGCGCCTGGTGCGCGCCGAGTTCATGGCCCAGCGCGAGCGCGAGTATGTCCGCGCCTGCCGCGCGCTCGGCATGTCGAACCTCGAGATCATCGTGCGCCAGATCCTGCCCAACGCGCTGCCGCCGGTGATCGTCGTCTCCTCGCTGATGGTGGCGACCGCCATCCTCACCGAATCCGGCCTCTCCTTCCTCGGTCTCAGCGATCCCAACGTGGTCTCCTGGGGCTACATGATCGGCGTCGGGCGATCGGTGCTGCGCGTCGCCTGGTGGATGTCGGCGATCCCCGGCGTCACCATCCTGGTGACGGTGCTCGCCATCAACCTCGTGGGCGAGGGCCTGAACGACGCCCTCAACCCGCGCCTGCAGCGACGATGACGGATCTGCTGCGGGTCGAGGGGCTGTCGGTCGAGTTCCCCACGGCGCGCGGCGTCGTGCGTGCGGTCGCGGACCTGTCCTTCGCGCTCGGGCGCGGGGAGACGGTGGCGCTGGTCGGGGAATCCGGCTCGGGCAAGAGCACCGCGGCCCTGTCGCTGCTGCGCCTGGTTCCGCCGGGCACCGGGCGGGTGTCGGCGGGCCGCGTCCTGCTCGACGGCGAGGACCTGCTCGCGCTGCCCGCGGCCGCGCTCCGCAAGGTGCGAGGCGCGCGCGTCGGCATGATCTTCCAGGACCCGATGATGGCGCTCAACCCGGTCTTCACGATCGGGGCCCAGATCGCCGAGACGCTGCGCCGGCATGCGGGCATGACCGCTGCCGCCGCGGAAGCCCGCGCGATCGAGCTGCTGCGCCGGGTCCAGGTGCCGGCCCCCGAGCGCCGCATCCGCCAGTACCCGCACAACCTCTCCGGCGGCATGCGCCAGCGGGTGATGATTGCGATCGCGCTCGCCTGCCGCCCGGCGCTGCTGATCGCCGACGAGCCGACGACCGCCCTCGACGTCACCGTGCAGGCCCAGGTCCTGGCGCTGGTCGCCGACCTCAAGGCGGAGCTCGGCATGGCCGTCCTCCTGATCACCCACGACCTCGGAGTCGTCTGGGAGACCGCACAGCGCGTCGTCGTCCTCTATGCCGGCCGCAAGGTCGAGGAGGGACCGGTCGCCACCGTCTTCGCCCGCCCCGGGCATCCGTACACGGCCGGGCTGCTGCGCGCCGCGCGCTGGCAGGAGGACGGCGGGCGGCTCGCCGAGATCCCGGGCACCGTCCCCTCGCCGCTCGCGCTGCCGCCCGGCTGCGCCTTCGCACCGCGCTGCCCGCTGGCCGTCGCGCGCTGCCGCGAGGCGCGGCCGCCGTCGCAGGCGCTCGGCCGCGACCAGGAGGCGGCGTGCTGGCGCGCCGGCGAGGCCCCGGCGTGACGCCGCCGCCCATCCTGGAGGCCCGCGACCTCGTCAAGCGCTTCCCGGCCGGCGGCGGGCTCGGCCTGGGCGGCCGTACCGTGCACGCGCTGAACGGCGTGTCGCTCGCGATCGCCGCCGGCGAGACCCTGGCGGTGGTCGGCGAGTCGGGTTGCGGCAAGACCACCCTCGCCCACTGCCTGACCGGCCTGACGACGCCCAGCGCTGGCCGGCTGCTGCTCGACGGCGAGGACGCCGCCGCCATGCTGCGCCGCGAGCCCATGCGCTTCCGGCGCCGCGTGCAGATCGTCTTCCAGGACCCCTACGCCAGCCTCAACCCGCGCCGTCGCGTCGCCGACACGGTGGGCGACGCCCTGCGCATCCACCGGCTCTGCCCGCGCCGCGCCCGCCGTGACCGCGTGGCGGCGCTCATCGCCGAGGTCGGCCTCGGCGAGGAGCATCTCGACCGCTTTCCGCACGAGCTCTCGGGCGGCCAGCGCCAGCGGGTGGCGATCGCCCGCGCGCTCGCCGTCGAGCCCGCGGTCGTGGTCTGCGACGAGCCGGTGTCGGCGCTCGACGTGTCGATCCAGGCACAGGTGATCAATCTGCTGCGCGACCTGCAGGCACGGCGCAGCGTCGGCTACCTCTTCATCTCGCACAACCTGGCGCTGGTCCGCCACATCGCCCGGCGCATCGCCGTCATGTATCTGGGTGAGGTGGTCGAGACCGGCACGACGGCCGAGCTGCGGCGGCGTCTTCTCCACCCCTACTCGCAGGCGCTGTTCGCCGCGGCGCCGGAGATCGGCCGGCCGCCCGGTACCGCGCGCCCGCCGCTGTCGGGCGACGTCCCGAGCCCGATCGACATGCCGAGGGGCTGCCCGTTCCATACGCGCTGCCCGCACGCCCGCGCACGCTGCGCCGCCGAGGCGCCGGCGTTGCGCCCGGTCGACGGCCGCATGGTGCGCTGCCACTTCGCGGAGGAGCTGTCCGCCTGATCGGGTCATGCAGGACCCGAGATTTTCTCCATTGATTCGATCTTGCGGGCGGAGTTCCATGCCCGCCTCGCGGCCGTGAGCGTCGGCCGCGTCCGGATGTGCATGTCCGACCCTCGAATCAACCGACAAGGGAGAGATGCAATGACGCTTCGTCTCGGCGACACCGTGCCGGACTTCACGGCGGAGACGACCGACGGCCCCCTCAGCTTCCACGAATGGCTGGGCAACTCCTGGGGCGTGCTGTTCTCGCATCCCAAGGACTTCACCCCGGTCTGCACCACCGAGCTGGGCGAGGTCGCCCGCCTCAAGGGCGAGTTCGACAAGCGCAACGTCAAGGTGGTCGGCCTCTCCGTCGATCCGCTGAAGGACCATCGCGCCTGGGTCGGCGACATCAAGGAGACGCAGGGCCACGCCCTCAACTTCCCGCTGATCGCCGATCCCGACCGCAAGGTCTCGGACCTCTACGGGATGATCCACCCCAACGCGAGCGACACCTTCACGGTGCGCTCGGTGTTCGTCATCGGCCCGGACAAGAAGCTGAAGCTGTCGATCACCTATCCGGCATCGACGGGCCGCAACTTCGAGGAGATCCTGCGCGTCATCGACTCCCTCCAGCTCACCGCCAAGCACTCGGTGGCGACGCCGGTGAACTGGAAGAGCGGTGACGACGTCATCATCGTGCCGGCGCTGTCGGACGCCGCCGCCAAGGAGAAGTTCCCCGGCGGCTGGAAGACGCTGAAGCCCTACCTGCGCATCGTGCCGCAGCCGGGCCTGTCGAAGTAGCCGCGCCGACCCACGCGGTCGCGAGGGGGACGGGAGACCGTCCCCCTTCGCGCGTCGCGGACGAGCAGCGAATCGGCGGTGCGACGCACGCCGCTAACGCCGCGGCGCGAAGGACGGCAGGCCGGCCGGCATCGGCAGGCGGCGGAAGCCCGCGGGCACCCGCAGCAGACGAGGGTCGACGGGGCCGACTTTGAGGTTGTGCAGCTCCTGCCGAATCGCCGTGCGGCGCCTGGCGCCGCGGAACTCCAGCTCGACGCGCACGGGGATGTTCTCCCGGGTCAGCCAGACCTCGCCCGACAGGCGGTCGCCGCGGGCGTTGACCCCGTCGACGCGGTGCCGTGTCGCGTGCACGCCCGCGACCGTTTCGGCGCCGAGCGGCCGCGTCGTCCAGCGCATGTCGATCGCCTCGCCGGCACCAGGCACGGTGCGGATGTCGGCCTCGATCGCCAGCCGCGCACCCGGCATCAGCAGGACGGCCGTCCGGGCGCGCTGGTCGAGCAGGAAGATCTGGGGCACGCCCTGGATGATGGTCTCGCGCCGCTCGCGCGGGCCGTCGCCGAAGATGCGGGCGGCCACGGACTGGCGCCCGACGGTGATCGTCGCGTCGGCGGTGTAGGACGCGCGCGGCGCGCCGAACGGACCGATGTCGGCGGCCGCCCCGCCCGCGCCGAGTCCCGACAGCGCCAGGATGAGCAGGAGGCGGGCGATCATGGCGGCGCTCAACCCTTGCCGGGCGGCGTGCCGGCCGGCGGGACGACCCGGCGATAGTCGGCCGGTACCGTCAGCAGCGCCGGATCGACCGGCCCGACCTTGAGGTTGCTCAGGAGTTGCGACACGTGGCGCGTCCTGCCGTCGGCGGTGACGTCGAGCTCCGCCTTCACCGGGATGCGCTCGGCGGTGATCCACACGATGCCGGCGATGCGGTCGCCGCGCCCGTTGGCGCCCTCGACCGCATGCTTCACCGCGGCGACCGGGCCCAGCGCCTCGGGCCCGAGCTCGCGCGTCGTCCACTTGATGTCGCCCGCCCTGCCGGCGCCGGCATTGCGCACGTCGACCTCCATCGCCGTCTTCTGTTCGGGGAGCAGCACCGTCGCCTTCTGCTGGTCGCGGTCGACGAGCAGGATCTGGGTGCGTCCCTCGACAGTCGTCTCCCGGCGCTCGCGCGCGCCGTCGGCGTAGACCTTGGCGGCGATGTTGCGGCCGTCGGCGCTGACGGTGCTGTCGGCGGTATAGGGGACGGTCGGCGTGCCGAACGGCCCGAGGTCGGCCGCGGCCCCGGCCGATGCGAAGACGAGGACGGCGAGCGCGGCCGCGGTGCGTCGGATCATCGGAGTCTCCATGCGTTCCCGGGCCATGGTTGACCAGGAAAAGGCGGCGATCTGATGGCAGGCGCAGACTCCAGGCTGGTGCTGGCCGTCGCCCCGGTCATCGCCTATCCTCGAACGCCAACCACCCACTGAGACGGAGCCTCCATGGCCGGAGCGATCGAGGCGCGGCTCGCCGCGCTCGGCATCGAGCTGCCCCAGGCGGCCGCACCCGCCGCCAACTCCGTCC
>JADZBA010000151.1 GCA_020852355.1 Alphaproteobacteria bacterium | reverse complement strand
TCGATCTCGGCCAGGCTGCGCGTCATCAGGCAGGCGACGTAGAGCAATGCCGGCGCGGTGGCGAATCCGGGAACCGACAGCACCAGGGGCGCCAGCACGAGGCTGGCGACGAACAGGAGCGCCACGACGCAGGCGGTGAGGCCGGTGCGCCCGCCCGCCTTGGTGCCCGTCGCGCTCTCGATGTAGCTGGTCGTCGTCGACGTCCCCAGCGCGGCGCCCGCCATCGCCGCCGTGCTGGCAGCGACCAGCGCCGGACCGAGGCGTGGCAGCCGTCCCTGGGCGTCGAGAAAGCCGGCGCCGTGGGCGACGCCGATCAGCGTCCCGGCGTTGTCGAAGAGATCGACGAAGAAGAAGGCCAGCACCACGACGACCAGGCCGAGATCGAGCGCGCCCGCGACATCCATCTGCAGGAACGTCGGCGCCAGGCCGGGTGGCGTGTCGACGATGCCGCGGAAGGGCGTCAGCCCGAGCAGGATGCCGGCCGCCGTCGCGCCGAGCACGCCGATGATGAGCGCGCCGGGGACGCCGCGCCGGTCGAGGGCGACGATGGCGAAGAAGGTGAGGGCCGCGATGATCGTCGGCGGCGCCGTGACCTTGCCGATGCCGACCATCGTCGCGGGATGGGCGACGACGACGCCCGCGTTCTGCAGCGCGACGATGGCCAGCAGCAGGCCGATGCCGGCCGAGATCGCGAGCTTGAGGGTGCGCGGGATGCTGTCCATCACCCAGTTGCGCGCCGGCGTCAGGCTGAGGACCAGGAACATCACGCCGGACACGAACACCGCTCCCAGGCCGACCTGCCACGAGTAGCCCATGCCCTGGACGACCCCGTAGGCGAAATAGGCGTTGATGCCCATGCCGGGGGCGAGAGCGATCGGATAGTTGGCGTAGAGCCCCATCACCGCCGAGCCGAAGGCGGCGGCGAGGCAGGTGGCGACGAAGACCGCGCCCGGGTCCATCCCCGCGTCCTTCAGGATCGCCGGGTTGACGAACATGATGTAGGCCATCGCCAGGAAGGTGGTGCCGCCCGCCACCAGCTCCGTCCGCACGGTCGTCCCGTGCGCCGACAGCCCGAACCAGCGCTCCAGCATGCGGCCCCCCTCCATCCGGCGCGGCGCGGAGTCTGCGCTCCCTCGGCGACCCGCCGCAACAGGGCGCCGATGGACTCGCGCACCTCCATCCGCTAAACGGGACCGCCGCCGCCGGCTCGCACGGGCGAAGCCGGCGCCCAACCACCGGTCCAGGACGCGATGCGCCTCAGCAGCTACTTCATGCCGACGCTCAAGGAGAACCCGAGCGAGGCGCAGATCGTGTCCCACCGCCTGATGCTGCGGGCCGGGATGGTGCGGCAGGCGAGCGCCGGCATCTACAGCTGGCTGCCCCTCGGCTTCAAGGTGCTGAAGCGGATCGAGCAGATCGTGCGCGAGGAGCAGGACGCGTCCGGCGCGCAGGAGCTGCTGATGCCGACCATCCAGGCGGCCGACCTGTGGAAGGAGAGCGGCCGCTACGACGACTACGGCAAGGAGATGCTGCGCATCGTCGACCGGCACGAGCGCGAGATGCTCTACGGGCCGACCAACGAGGAGCTGATCACCGACATCGTCCGCCATTCGATGAAGAGCTGGCGCGACGTGCCGAAGAACCTCTACCACATCCAGTGGAAGTTCCGGGACGAGGTGCGGCCGCGCTTCGGCGTCATGCGCGGGCGCGAGTTCCTGATGAAGGACGCCTACTCCTTCGACCTGACGAAGGAGGCGGCGCGGCACTCCTACAACAAGATGTTCGCGGCCTATCTGCGCACCTTCGCCCGCATGGGCCTGAAGGCGATCCCGATGCGCGCCGATACCGGGCCGATCGGCGGCGACATGAGCCACGAGTTCATCATCCTCGCCGACACGGGCGAGAGCCAGGTCTATTGCCACCGCGACATCGTCGACTTCGACGTGCTCGGCTCGGCCGTCGACTTCGACGACGTCGCCGCCCTCCAGGGCATCGTCGACCGCTGGACCGCGCCGTACGCGGCGACCGACGAGAAGCACGACATCGAGGCGTTCGCGGCGATCCCCGCGGACAAGCGCATCGAGGCCCGCGGCATCGAGGTCGGCCACATCTTCTATTTCGGCGCCAAGTACTCCAAGCCGCTCGGCGCGATGATCGCCAGGCCCGACGGCGAGCTGGTGCCGGTGGAAATGGGCTCCTACGGCATCGGCGTGTCGCGCCTGGTCGGCGCCATCATCGAGGCGAGCCACGACGAGCGCGGCATCGTCTGGCCGGAAGCGGTGGCGCCGTTCAAGGTCGGGCTGATCGACCTGCGGCCGGCCGACGCCGCCTGCGCGGCCGCTGCCGACCGCATCGACGGCGCGCTGCGCGCGGCGGGGGTCGAGGTGCTGCACGACGACCGCGACGACAGTCCCGGCGCCAAATTCGCGACCATGGATCTCATCGGCCTGCCCTGGCAGCTCGTGGTCGGTCCCCGCGGCCTGGCGCAAGGCGTGGTCGAGCTCAAGCAGCGGCGCACCGGCGAGCGCCAGGAGCTCTCGATCGAATCGGCGCTGGCGCGCCTCACGCTGCGCTGACCGGTGCGAGCAGGATGATCTTCTCCGCCTTCGAGCGGATGCTGGCGTTCCGCTATCTGCGGTCGCGGCGCCAGGAAGGCTTCATCTCGGTCATCGCCGGCTTCTCGTTCCTCGGCATCGGTCTCGGGGTGGCGACGCTGATCATCGTCATGTCGGTGATGAACGGCTTCCGGCAGGAACTGCTGGGCCGCATCCTCGGCCTCAACGGCCACATGACGGTGCTGTCCAACACCGGCAACATGCGCGACTTCGACCGTGTCGCAGAGGCCGTGCGCCGCGTCCCGGGCGTGGTCTCCGCGACGCCGCAGATCGAGGGCCAGGTGATGGCCTCCAACCAAGGCCGCGCGTCCGGCGCCCTGGTGCGCGGGGTGCGGCCGGACGACCTCAGGGCGCGCAAGCTCATCGCCGACAAGATCGAGGCGGGGTTCCTGTCGCAGTTCGAGGGCGACGACACCGTCGTCATCGGCTATCGCCTCGCGCAGAAGCTCGGCATCCTGCCGGGCGACCGTCTGACCCTGATCGCGCCGCAGGGCCTGGCCTCGCCGCTCGGCACGCTGCCGCGCATCCGCGCCTACCGCGTCGTCGCGATCTTCAATGTCGGCATGTTCGAGTACGACAGCTCGCACGTCTTCCTGCCGCTGGCCGCGGCGCAGCTCTTCTTCCAGATGCCGGACGCGGTGACAGGGGTCGAGATCTTCGCGACCAACGCCGACGAGGTCCGGCGCCTGCGCGGCGAGATCCAGGCGGCGGCGGGGCCGAACACGCGCGTCTACGACTGGCAGCAGGCGAACTCCAGCTTCTTCAACGCGCTCCAGGTGGAGCGCAACGTCATGTTCCTGATCCTGACGCTGATCATCGTGGTGGCGGCGTTCAACATCATCTCGTCGATGATCATGCTGGTGAAGGACAAGGGGCGCGACATCGCCATCCTGCGCACGATGGGCGCCACGCGCGGCATGGTGCTGCGCATCTTCTTCCTGACGGGGGCCAGCATCGGCATCGT
>JADZBA010000150.1 GCA_020852355.1 Alphaproteobacteria bacterium | reverse complement strand
CTCCCTCAATCCCGGGAAACGACATCATGTCCATCGAATCGATCCGCGGCGTCCTGCCGCCCTTCGCCAGGGATCTCAAGCTGAACCTGTCGGCGGTACTTTCCGGCAACGAGCTGACGCCGGCCCAGCGCTGGGGCGCGGCGCTGGCGGCCGCGGTGGCGAGCCGCAACGCCGAGCTGGTGGCCGCCGTCGAGGCCGACGCGGCGCCGCATCTCGATGCAGCCGGCCGAGAGGCCGCGCGCGGGGCCGCCGCCCTCATGGCGATGAACAACGTCTACTACCGCTTCACCCATCTCGTCGGCGATGCCGACTACGGGCAGATGCCGGCGCGCCTGCGCATGACCGTGATCGGCAATCCCGGCGTCCCCCACCTCGACTTCGAGCTGTGGTCGCTCGGCGTATCGGCGATCAACGGGTGCGGGATGTGCATGGCGGCGCATGCGCGCGCCGTGACCGAGAAGGGCGGATCGAAGGAGGCGGTCCAGGCCGCGGTACGCATCGCCGCCGTCGTCGCGGCGACGGCCGTGGCACTCGACGAGGCGCGCCGCCTCGAGGGCGGGCTGCCGGTCGCGGCGTAGCCGGCGCTTCCGCGGGTCAGTGCAGCGCGGCGTCGGCGACGCGGCCGGCGAGCTGCCGGATCTCGTCGACGCTGGTCTGCGAGCGGCGCAGCACGAGGAGCAGCACCGGGTCCTGCAGCAGCTCCTCGAGCGTCGGCTCGCCGCGCAGCCAGCATTCCGGCCTGCCCTGCTCGGCGATGGTGCGTCGATGCCCTTCCATGAGCGCGAGCATGCCGTCGCAAGACGGCGAAAATTGGGCGGCGGCGACGATTCCCGTCATCGGAGTCTCCGGGTCCGGCCGGCGCGCGGGGAGGCGCCGGCAAAGGGTTCCTGCAGGGCTATGTCGCGTCGGGACGGCGCTCGGTTCATCCGCGCGATCGCGCCGGCGCCATCGCTTCGCGGCTGTTGCTTCGCGCCGCCTCAGGGCCTAGTTTGGCGCGCTTTTTCCAACCCCGGGAGCCATCGCGCCATGGGCTTCATCGCCGCACGCCTCGCCCGCATCAAGCCCTCGCCCACGATCGCCGTCACCACCAAGGCGCAGGAGCTGAAGGCGGCCGGCCGCGACGTCATCGGGCTGGGCGCGGGAGAGCCGGACTTCGACACGCCGCCGAACATCGCCGCCGCCGGCATCCGGGCCATCCAGAAGGGCGAGACGCGCTACACCGCGGTCGACGGCACGCCCGCCCTGAAGAAGGCGATCTGCGAGAAGTTCCGCCGCGAGAACGGCCTCGAGTACAAGCCCTCGCAGATCTCCGTCGGCACCGGCGGCAAGCAGGTCATCTACAACGCGCTGATGGCGACGCTGGACCCCGGCGATGAGGTCATCATCCCGGCGCCGTACTGGGTCTCCTATCCCGACATGGTGCTGCTCGCCGAGGGCAAGCCGGTGATCGTGCCTTGCCCGCAGAACAACGGCTTCCGCATGCGTGCGGAGGACTTCGAGGCGGCGATCACGCCGCGCACGAAGTGGGTGATCCTGAACTCGCCGTCGAACCCGACCGGGGCCGCCTACAGCCACGACGACCTGAAGGCGCTGACCGACGTCCTGGTGCGTCACCCGCACGTGCACGTCCTGACCGACGACATGTACGAGCACCTGATGTACGACGGCTTCAAGTTCGTGACGCCGGCGCAGGTCGAGCCGCGTCTCTACGACCGCACGCTGACCCTGAACGGCGTCTCCAAGGCCTACTGCATGACGGGCTGGCGCATCGGCTATGCCGGGGGGCCGGAGAAGCTGATCAAGGCGATGGCCGTGATCCAGTCGCAGAGCACGTCGAACCCGTCCTCGGTCAGTCAGGCGGCTGCCGTGGAGGCGCTGCTCGGCCCGCAGGACTTCATCCCCAAGCACAACGTCGTCTTCCAGGAGCGGCGCGACCTCGTCGTCGCGATGCTGAACAAGGCGCCGGGCATCTTCTGCCCGAAGCCGGAGGGTGCCTTCTACGTCTACCCGTCGTGCGCCGGAACGATCGGCAAGACGACGCCGTCGGGCAAGCGCATCACCAACGACACCGACTTCACGACCGCGCTGCTGGAGCAGGAAGGCGTGGCGGTGGTCCAGGGCGAGGCCTTCGGCCTGTCGCCGCACTTCCGCATCTCCTACGCGACCGCGACCGAGGTGCTGCGCGACGCGTGCGAGCGCATCATCCGCTTCTGCGAGAGCCTGCGCTGACGTCGAGCCGCCGGACGAGCCCCCGGGCGTCGTCCGGCGCGCGCAGCTTGTCGGTGTTGTCGAAATAGACGAAGACGTCGCGGCGGCGCGCGGACCCATGGCCGCGGCCGGCGAACTCGCCGTCGGTCATGGCCCGGCCCTCGGCCCAGGTGACGACACGCGCCGCCCAGCGGTCGAGATCGGCCGCCTCGTAGCCGCTGCGGTAGAGCTCGCGGGAGCCGTGCAGGCGGCAGTAGACGAAGTCCGCGGTCAGGTCCATCAGCCGCGGCCAGGCGACGGAATCGGCGCACACCAGCGCCACCCCGTGCCGGCGCAGCAGGGTGATGAAGGCCGGATCGCGGAAGCTGTCGTGGCGGACCTCGATCGCGTGGCGCAGCGGCCGGTCGGCGTCGGTCTCGGTGACGGCTCGCCCGTCCAGTCGCCGGTCGTGGCGACGCGCCAGCGCGGCGGCCTCGCGGGTGCGATGCGGCAGCAGCGCGAGGAACGCCCCGATGCGCTCCGCGTCGAAGCGCTGGAAGGGCGGAAGCTGCCACAGGATCGGCCCCAGCTTCGTGCCGAGCGCCAGGATTCCCGACGCCAGGAAGTTGGCGAGCGGCGTCGCGACATCGGTCAGGCGCAGCATGTGCGTGAGGTAGCGCGAGCCCTTCACCGCGAAGACGAAATCGTCGGGCGTCTCCTCGGCCCAGCGCGCGAAGCTCTGCGGCCGCTGCAGGCCGTAGAAGGTGCCGTTGACCTCGATGGTCGGGAACCGCGACGCGGCGTAGGCGAGCTCCCGCCGCCGCGGTAGCCCCGCCGGGTAGAAATGGCCACGCCAGGGGGCATAGGTCCATCCCGACAGGCCGATGCGGATCTCCCCCCGTGCTCGCAAGCGATGTCGCTCCTGCCGGATGCCGCCGCCCGGCCGCTCGAAGACGCGCTCGGCGGAAAACGCGTGCGGCCGCCCGCTGTTCCGCGGCTGCGGCGAGACGTCCCGTCGCCGGCGCATTTTCCTGTTGCCACGTTCTTCCGCGGCGTCCCATGCTTTCCTTCGGGAGGAGCGGCGTGGGCCATCCCGCCCGGTCGCTCGGAGACCTCCTGAAGGAGGCTGTCGATGGGCGAAAGGAAGCCGGCCGCGCCTCGTTGCGCGGCCTTGATCGGACCGTATCTCTCGGGAAAGACCACCCTGCTGGAGAGTCTGCTCCACGCCACCGAGGCGACGCAGCGCCGCGGCAGCGTGAAGGACGGCACGACCGTCGGCGACGCCTCGGCGGAGGCCCGGGCGCGGCAGATGTCGACGGAGATCAACGTCGCGCACACGAGCTATCTCGGCGATCCCTGGACCTTCATCGACTGCCCCGGCTCGGTCGAGCTGGCCAACGAGGCCAGGGCGGCCCTGCTGGTGGCCGACACCGCCGTCGTCGTCTGCGAGCCCGACATCGACAAGGCGGTGATGCTGGCGCCGCTGCTCAAGTTCCTCGACGACAACCGCATTCCGCACATGCTGTTCGTGAACAAGGTGGACGTGGCGACGACGCGCGTGCGCGACCTCATGGAGGCGCTGCAGGCCGTCTCGCAGCGGCCACTGGTGCTGCGCCAGATCCCGATCCGGCGCGACGGCGACGACGCGGACGTGACCGGCTACATCGACCTCGTCAGCGAGCGCGCCTACGCCTACAAGCCCGGCCAGCCGTCCGAGTTGATCGCCATGCCGGAGACGGCGCGCGAACGCGAATTGAGCGAGCGGCAGAAGCTGCTCGAGCGGCTGGCCGACTTCGACGATGCGCTGCTGGAACAACTCCTGTCGGACGCGCTGCCGGCCAAGGCGGAGATCTACCAGCAGCTCACCAAGGATCTCGAGCGCGACCTGATCGTGCCGGTGTTCCTGGGCGCGGCCGAGCGCGACCATGGCGTGCGCCGCCTGCTGAAGGCGCTGCGCCACGAGGTGCCGGAGCCTGCCCGGACCGCCGACCGCAAGGGCCTGGAGGCCACCGGCGAGCCGCTCGCCCAGGTGTTCAAGACGATGCATGCCGCGCATACCGGGAAGCTGTCGCTGGCCCGTGTCTGGCGGGGAACGATCACGGAAGGCATGGTTCTGAACGACGTGCGCGTCGGCGGCATCGTCAAGCTGCTGGGGGCCCAGCAGCAGAAGGTAGCCTCGGCAGGGATCGGCGACGTCGTCGGCCTCGGCCGCATGGACCCGATCGTCACCGGCACGGTGCTGACGCCGTCGGGCAAGGGCGACCCGGCGCTCGACTGGCCGGCCGCGCCGGCGCCCGTCTATCGGCTTGCCATCCACGCGGAGAAGCGCGCCGACGAGGTGAAGCTGACCGGCGCGCTGGCCCGCCTCGCCGAGGAGGACCCGGCCCTGTCGGCTGCGTTCCACGAGGACACGCACGAACTGGTCCTGTCAGGTCAGGGCGACATCCATCTCCAGATCGCGGCCGACCGGTTGCGCAACCGCTACAACGTGCCGGTCACCGTCCGCCCGCCGCAGGTGCCCTTCAAGGAGACGATCCGGCGGGGGACCTCGATCCATTCCCGCTTCAAGCGGCAGTCCGGGGGCCACGGCCAGTTCGCCGACATCCATGTCGACATCAAGCCGCTGCCGCGCGGCTCGGGCTTCGCCTTCGCCGAGACGGTGGTCGGCGGCGTGGTGCCCAAGCAGTACATTCCCAGCGTCGAGGAGGGCGTGCGCGAGTACCTGAAGCAGGGTCCCCTCGGCTTCCCCGTCGTCGATGTCTCGGTCACCCTGACCAGCGGCCAGTTCCATGCGGTCGACAGCTCGGACATGGCCTTCAAGACGGCCGGCCGGCAGGCGATGGTCGATGGGATGCCGGCCTGCGAGCCGGTGCTGCTGGAGCCCATCCTCCATGTCGCGATCGCCGCGCCCAGTGCCTACACGTCGAAGGTACAGCGCCTGGTCACCGGGCGGCGTGGGCAAGTGCTCGGCTACGATGCCCGCGACGGCTGGGAGGGCTGGGACGTGGTGACGGCGCTGATCCCGCAGACCGACACCCACGACCTGATCATCGAGCTGCGCTCGCTGACGCACGGCATCGGCAGCTTCACCGCGCGCTTCGACCATCTCCAGGAGCTGACGGGCCGGCTGGCCGACAAGGTCGTCGAGAGCCGCGCTGCGGCGGCGGCACAGTGAGCGGCCCCGAGGCGGCGGCCGGCCGCCTGCTGGCCGCCCGGCGCGGCACCAGGATCGCGGGACTCCCGGAAGACGAGCGCCCGGGCGACATCCCGGCGGCGCTCGCCATCCAGCGTGCCGGCGTCCAGCTCGGCGGCCGGGCGACCCGCGGCTGGAAGGTCGGCTGCACCAGCCCGATGGCGCAGAAGATGCTGGGCTATGACCGGCCGTTCTACGGCCGCCTGCTCGACGGCGCGTTCCACGACAGCCCGGCGCGGCTCGACAGCGGGCGGTTCAACATCCGCGTGCTGGAGGCGGAGTACGCCTTCCTGCTGGCGCGCGACCTGCCGCCGTCGGGCGCGCCCTATGACCGCGATGCCGTCGCCGCGGCCGTCGGCGCGGTGCATCCCGCGATCGAGGTCGTCGATTCGGCCTTCGTCGACTGGTTGGCCGTGGGCATCGCGACGCTGGTCGCCGACAACGGCGTGCACGGCGCCTTCGTGCTGGGGCCCGGCACGACCGACTGGCGCGGCATCGACTTGGTCGATGCGCCGGTCACGCTGGCGATTGCCGGCGGCGCCACGGTGGAGGGCAAGGGCGCCAACGTCCTGGGCGACCCGCTGAGGTCGCTCGCCTGGCTGGCGAACGAGGCGGCCGCCGTCGGCGGGCTGAGGGCCGGCGAGTTCGTCACCACCGGCAGCACCATCCCGCCGCAGCCGGTCGGCCCGCACGCGGCGGCGACCGCGACGTTCGGCGGGCTCGGCACGGTCTCCGTCAGCTTCGCCTAGAGGTCATCAAGCGCTGTTGATTTCCGCGTGATGTGCGGTCGCCCTATCGTTGCCGGCAACTGGACAAGGGGAGACCACCGATGCTGATCAAGCGCCGCCGCGGCTGGGAGATGCCGGAATCCTCGGCCACTCCCGAGGCCGTCTACCTCGATCGCCGCACCCTGCTCAGGGCGGCCGGTTTCGGGGCCCTGTCGGCGGTCGCCGCCGGCCTCGTCCCGGAGGTTCGCGCCCAGGGCGTCGAGGCCGATCCCACCGCGTCCCTCTATCCGTTCCAGCGCAACATGCGCTATCGCCTCGACCGGCCGCTGTCGGAGGAGAAGGACGCGACGACGTTCAACAACTTCTATGAGTTCGGCTCGCACAAGTCGATCGCGGGCGCCGCGCAGGCGCTGAAGCTGCGGCCATGGACCGTGACCTTCGACGGCATGGTCGAGAAGACGATGACCGTCGACATCGACGACCTGCTGAAGCAGATGCCCAGGGAGGAGCGCCTCTATCGCTTCCGCTGCGTCGAGGCATGGGCGATGGCGGTACCGTGGTCGGGCTTCCCGATGAAGGCGATGGTGGACTTCGCCAGGCCGCTGTCCGGGGCCAGGTACGTGGTGATGCAGACCTTCATGGACCCCAAGGTCGCATCGGGCCAGCGCCAGACCTGGTATCCCTGGCCCTACACCGACGGGCTGACGATCGCCGAGGCGACCAACGAACTCGCCTTCATGGTGACCGGCATCTACGGCAAGCCGGTGCCCAAGCAGAACGGCGCGCCGCTGCGCTTCGTGACGCCGTGGAAGTACGGCTTCAAGCAGGTGAAGTCGATCGTCAAGGTGACCTTCACGGACAAGCGCCCGGTCGGCTACTGGGAGAAGCTGCAGTCGAGCGAGTACGGCTTCTGGGCGAACATCAACCCGCAGGTCCCGCACCCCCGCTGGAGCCAGGCGAGCGAGCGCATGCTCGGCACCGACGAGCGCCGCCCGACGCTGCTGTTCAACGGCTACGGCGAGTTCGTCGCCGACCTCTACAAGGGCCTGGAGAACGAGCGTCTCTACGCCTGACCGCTGTTCAGTAGAGACGATTGCGGTAGCTGTCCTCGATCCGGCGGTCGGCGTCCTCGGCCTCGCAGCCTCGCGTCTGGTCGGCGATGATGCGGCCGAGGCTGGGGAAGCTCGCCCGCGGCACCCTGGTCTCGGCGTCCCACAGGCGGCCGCGCTTCAGCGCCTTGCCGCAGTGGAAGAAGACCTCGTCGACCGCGACGAGCAGGCCGGCGCGCGGCGGTTTGCCCTGGACCGCATGCGCCGCCAGCACATCGGGGTCGGTGAGCAGGCGGCCGCGGCCGTTGACGCGCAGGGTCTCGTCGATGCCCGGTACGAAGAACAGCAGCCCGACCCCCGGCCGCTCGACCAGGTTGGCGTAGCTGTCGACGCGGTTGTTGCCGATGCGGTCCGGAATCAGGAGATGCCGGTCGTCGAGGAACGCCACGAAGCCGGGTGCGTCGCCGCGCGGCGACGCGTCGGCGGAGCCGTCGGCGCCGGCTGTCGCCAGCACCAGGAAGGGCGAGAGCGCGATGAAGGCGCGGGCGTGCGGGTCGATGCGGTCGAGCACCTTCTTCTCGGCGAGACCGGAGATCGGGCCGTAGTGGCGTCGCAGGGCGTCCTTGTCGGCGATGGCCGGGGTCTCGATGCTGTCCATGTCTCGGCTCCGCGAGCTCGGGCGCAGGGACCGACAAGGTAGCGGGCGCGACGCATTCGCGCCACCGCTTCGCTTCCGCGTCGCGCCCGTCAGCGGGCGACGGCGAGGACCGTCAGCGCCCGCTGCTCGCCGCGCCGCGTCTGCCAGGCGATCGACTGGCCCTCCGCGAGGCCGATCAGCGCCGCGCCGACGGGCGTCATGACCGAGATGCGGCCGGCCGCGATGTCCGCCTCGCCGGGATAGACCAGCGTCGCGGCCCGGACCTCGCCCGTGCGGTCGTCGCGGAAGCTGAGCCGGGCGTTCATCGTGACGACGCCGGGGGGCACGCGGTCGGCGGGCACGACCGATGCGCGGTCGAGTTCGCGCTCCAGGTAGCCGGCGACGTCGCCCTGCACGTCGGCACAGGCATCCACCAGGTCGCAGAGGGTCGCATGGTCGGCGTCGCCGACGATGATCGGGGGCAGGGTCGTGGTCATGGCAAGTCTCCGCCCGGCGCCGTCTCGGGGCGCGCGGGGTCGCGCAATGGTCGGGGATCGGGACGAAGGAAAGCGCGGTGCCCCGGGACGCGCCGGGGCCGCTGCTCAGGCGGGCCGTCCCGGGGCGAGCCAGCCCGTGAGCAGGGAACCTGCTCGGGCGAAGCGATGGAGCCGATGGTCGGACGGGCGCATGACGCGATTACGTTGGGATGCGGCGATCGAATTTCAAGCCGAGAATCGCCCGGCACATGCCTGATTCTTCATAAGATTCGGCGCATCCGGCCACACGTGCCGGCCGGTTCTGCCGCAACTGCGAAAGAGCAGCGCCGCGGTGCACAACCGCCATCGCGAGGAAATTCGTTCGCTCCGACGCGCGAATAAGGTAAAAGACTGGGAAGATTTTGGCCTGCCTTGCCGCCACCCCTCATCGGGTACTGCCAAGACATTGCTGATTTCCGACGCGAGGCTGCCGCGGTGGTCGCGGGGTCCGCGGAAGTTCTGATAGTTCGAGGAGGCCAGGAAATGGCTGTCGGCACCGTGAAGTGGTTCAATGCCCAGAAGGGCTTCGGTTTCATCCAGCCAAGCGACGGCGGCAAGGACGTGTTCGTCCACATCAGCGCCGTCGAGCGCGCCGGGATGGGGACCCTCAACGAAGGGCAGAAGATCAGCTACGACGTGGTGAGCGAGCGCGGCAAGACCGCGGCGGCGAACCTGAAGTCGGCCTGACGCGACCGTCCGGTCGAGTCGAAGGCCCGGCGCCGGAAGGCGCCGGGCCTTTTCGTTTGCGTGCGTCGCCGCGTGCCTCACTCCTTGCGCGCGTAGTTCGCGTCGAGCCGGGCCGTGAAGTAGTCGACGAAGCGGACCGGCGCGTAGGCCGCCGGCCGGTCGCTGCGGAAGCGCGGCAGGCACTCGATCACCGTCTCGAGCGCGGGGTCGAAGAAGTAGGCGATGGAGTAGCGGTCGCGTTCCGACGACGCGTTCACGACGCGGTGGGGCGTCGAGTTGAACGCGTCGTTCGTCCAGCGCGCGAAGGCGTCGCCGATGTTGAGGATGAAGGTGCCGGGCAGATGGGGCGCCGGCCGCCAGCCGCCGTCCGGCATCCGCACCTCCAGCCCGCCGATCGCATCCTGGGCGAGGATCGTCAGGAAGCCGTAGTCGGTGTGCGGATGACTGCCGAACAGGTCGTCGGGACGGTCGGCGGGGGCCGGCGGATAGTGGTTGAGCCGCAGTGCCGTGGACGGCGGATCGAAGCGGGCCGCGAGATAGTCCGGCGCCTCGCCCGCCGCGATCGACAGGGCCGGCAGCAGGCTCGCGCCCAGCCGCCGCATCGCCGCGTCGTAGCGCGTCACCGCCGTGCGGAACCACGGATCGTCCGGCCACTGGTTGGGGCCCTGCAGCGGTGCGCCGGCGCGGCGCCCGGGATCGTCGGGTGCCACCTCGTGGCGCACGAAGAAGGACTCCATCTGGTTCGGCCGGCGGGCCGGCGCGAAGCGCGCCGACGAGGTCAGCTTCGCGGTGCCGAAGCCCATGTAGCCGCGGTGCCAGCGGTTCATCGCCAGCGCCGACTTGGCGGCCGCCGGCAGCGCGTGGAAGCGCCGGTTCGCCGCGAAGGCGTCGGCGATCCACGCCTCGGGGACGCCGTGGCCGGTGACGTAGAAGAAGCCCGACGCGTCGCAGGCCCGCCGGATCGCCGCGGCGATGGCGCCCTGGGCCGCCAGCGGCGCGCGGTCGTCGCGGCGGCCGAGGTCGACGATGGGAAATCCGTGCCCGTCCTTCATCGCAGGCCTCCTCAGCCGTAGCGCTGCCCGCCCCCGAACCAGTCGTCGAAGGCGGGCGCCGTGCGCACGACGATGCTGCGCTTGCGCATGTAGCTGCGCAGGGCGTCCCAGCCGTTCTCCTTGCCGTAGCCGCTCTCGCCGAATCCGCCCCACACCGAGCGCGGGTCGTTCTTGTGGTGGTCGTTGATCCACACCACCCCGGCGCGCACCTCGGCTGCCAGGCGATGGGCGCGCGCGACGTCGCGGGTCCAGATCGCCGCGCCCAGCGCGAAGGCGCTGTCGCCGGCGAGCGCCAGCGCCTCCGCCTCGTCGCGGAACGGCGTCACGGCGACCACCGGGCCGAACACCTCCTCGCGGAAGAGGCGCATCTCCGGCGTGACGTCGGCGAACACCGTCGGCGCGACGTAGAAGCCCTGGGACAGATGCGCCGGCAGCGGCGGCGGGCCGCCGCCCTGCACCAGGCGGGCGCCGGCGGCACGCGCCGCCGCCACATGCTCGAGGCAGCGCTCGCGCGAGGCGGCGGAGATGACCGGGCCGACATCGGTCGCCGGGTCGTCGGGCGCGCCGATCCTGAGGGCCGCCACGCGGGCGGCCAGCGCGTCGACGAATGCCGCGTAGACCGGCTCCGCCACCAGGAAGCGCGTCGCCGACACGCAGGTCTGGCCGGCGGCGACGAAGGCGGCGAAGACGGCGCCCGCCGCCGCCGCGGCGACCGGCACGTCGTCGCAGACGATGACCGGCGACTTGCCGCCGAGCTCCAGCGTGCACGGCACGAGGCGCGCGGCGGCGGCGGCGGCGACGCGCCGGCCGGTCGCCGTCCCGCCCGTCAGGTCGATCTTCTGCACCGCCGGTTGGGCGCACAGGGCCGCCCCGGTCGCCGCGGCGCCGGTCACGACGTTGACGGTCCCCGGCGGCAACCCCGCCTCGCGGCACCAGTCGGCGAAGAGCAGGGCGGAGACCGGTGCCAGCTCGGACGGCTTGACGACGCAGGTGTTGCCGGCGGCGAGCGCGGCGGCGAGCTTCTTCACCAGGATCAGGATGGGGTGGTTCCACGGGGTCAGCAGGGCGCAGACGCCGAGCGGCTCGTGCTGCGTCAGGGTCACGAAGCCGCCGCGCACGCGGTTGGATTCGCCTTCCAGGCCGGCGGCGATGCCGCCGAAATACTCCAGCCATTCCGGGATGCGCGCCATCTGCGCCCGCATCTCGCGGATCGGCCGGCCGGTGACCGCCGATTCGAGTTCGGCCAGCGCGCCAATGCGCATCCGGACGAGGTCGGCCAGCGCCCGCAGGTGCCGGCCGCGGTCGAGCGCATCGGTGCGCCGCCAGTCGCGGAATGCCGCATCGGCGGCGGCCACCGCCGCGGCGACGTCGCGCGCGTCCGCCATGGGGACATGGCCCAGCGGCGCGCGCGTCGCCGGGCTGCGGACCGCGATCTCCTCGCTCCCCGCGGCACGGCGCCATTCGCCGCCATAATGGAGCATGCCGCGCGGCGTGGGCTGGTCGTGGCTCATGCTGGTCCTCGCGGGGGTGGCGCACGCCGGGCCGGGTCAGATGGCGTCGGCGGCGGGTTCCATGACGCCGGCCGCGCCCAGCGTCGCCCGCCGGCACAGCAGTGCCGTCTCGGGCAGCGTGCGCGCCATGTAGAAGCGGCCGAGGGCGAGCTTGCGGCGGTGGAAGGCGGCGTCGCCGTCGCCGCGGCGCAGCGCCCCGGCCGACACGGTGGCCATGCGCACCCACATCCAGCCGACCGCGACCAGCCCGAAGAGGCGGAGAAAGTCGGTGGCGCCGGCCGCCGCCCCCAGGGGCTCCGCCTCGCGGTGCCGGCGCATCCATGTCGTGGCCCGGGCAAGATCGTCGAGCGCCTGCTCGAACGCGTCGGCGAAAGGAACGATCTCGGGAAGCGCACGGGCGGCGGCCGCCGCCTCGCCCATCTCCTCGCACAGCGCGTCGACGGTCCGGTCGGCGTCCGGGGCGAGCTTGCGCCGCACCAGATCGACCGCCTGGATGCCGTTGGTGCCCTCGTAGACCTGCGTCACCCGGACGTCGCGGACGAACTGCTCGATGCCATGCTCGCGGATGTAGCCGTGGCCGCCGTGGCACTGCAGGGCGAGATTGGCCGCCTCGAAGCCGCGGTCGGCGAAGTGCGCCTTGACGACCGGGGTCAGCAGCGCCGCCCGCGCGTCGGCGCGCCGG
>JADZBA010000149.1 GCA_020852355.1 Alphaproteobacteria bacterium | reverse complement strand
CGTCCTCGCCGACGTCGAGCGGCTGCGCCGCCACTGCGGGTTCGACGAGATCCGCTGATCCCGATCGAGTTGCCACTGCCGGCCGCGAGCCGCCGCACCGATGCCCTCTCCGCCCTTCAGGGCGGAGAGGGGGCGATACGGCACAACCCATCCCTGTCTAGGAGGATTCGATATTGCCATCGAAGGCGGCCCTCACCCCGAGCATCGTCGAGGGGCGCTTCGACGGCGGTGCCATCCCGACCCGCTCCATCGGTCGCTATTTTCGACCCCTGGCATGAGCGGCGCCGCCGCTCAGCCGAGCTCCAGTTCCGCCACGTCGCCGCGCACGGTCGTTCCCGCCTCGCCCGCGACGATCGCCGCCGCATCCTCGAGCGCGCCGATGGCGGCGGTGCCGCCGGTCCGCCGCACGAACCGGCATGCCGCCTCGACCTTCGGCGCCATCGAGCCGCGCGCCAGCTCCATCGACAGGAAGTCCGCCGGCGCGGCGCGGCGGATCGGGCGCTGCGCGGCCGTGCCCCAGCCCGCGTAGACATTGGGCACGTCGGTCAGCATCAGCAGCAGATCGGCACCGAGCCCTTCGGCCAGCAGCGCCGCCGAGCGGTCCTTGTCGATCACCGCCTCGACGCCGTAGGCGGCGCCGTCGCCGCCGACCGCGACGGGGATGCCGCCGCCGCCGGCGCACACCACGACGACGCCGGCCCGCACGAGCAGCCGGATGGTCCGCAGCTCGACGATGCGCAGCGGCGCCGGCGACGCCATGACCCGGCGCCAGCCCGCGCCGTCGGCGGCGATGCGCCAGCCCCGGGCGGCCGCGAGCCGCCGGGCGGTCGCGGCGTCGTACATCGGCCCGACCGGCTTGTCCGGGGCGGCGAAGGCCGGGTCGTGCGGATCGACCTCGACCCGCGTCAGCAGCGTCGCGACCTCCTCGTCCAGCAGGTTGCCGAGCTCCTGCTCGATCAGGTAGCCGATCATGCCCTCGGTCCCGGCGCCGAGCACGTCGACCGGGCGGGCGCCGGCGGCACCCGCCGCTTCGGCCTGCAGCGCGAGCAGCCCGATCTGCGGCCCGTTGCCGTGGGTGACGACCATGCGGTGGCGGCGCGCGAGGGGCGCCAGCGCCCGCGCGGCGACGCCGACGTTGCGGCGTTCCGTCGCGTGGTCGAGAGGCTCGCCCCGGCGCAGCAGGGCGTTGCCGCCGAGCGCGGCGACGATCAGCATCCCCCGCCCCGCCCGACGCCGCGGGCAAAGGCGTCGACGACGGCGCCGAGCCCGGGATCGTCGACGTCCGCGTAGTCGTAGCGGGCGCGCACCACGGGCTTGCCGATCGCCACGATCGTCGCGAGATCGACCGGGGTCGCCGCCACCACCACGTCGACCGCGGCGCGCGCGATCGTCTCCGCGAGGGCCGCGAGCTGGGCCGGGCCGTAGCCGACGGCCGGCAGCACGGGCCCGATATGGGGGTAGCGGGCATAGACCTCGGCGATCGCCGGCGCCGCAAACGGCCGCGGGTCGACGATGGTCGCATCGCCCAGCGCGCGCACCGCGACATGGCCGGCCCCCGTCGCCATGCCGCCATGGGTCAGCGTCGGGCCGTCCTCGACGACGAGCACCCGCCGGCCGCGCACCGAATCGGGCGCGTCGAGGCGCACCGGCGAGGCGCCGCGCAGGATGCGGGCGCGGGGATTGACCGCCGCGGCCTCGGCCATCACGCGCTCGGCCTGCCCGGGCGGCGCGGCGTCGACCTTGGTGACGACGACGACGTCGGCCATCCGCAGCACCGCTTCGCCCGGATGATGGGTCGTCGCCTGCCCCGGCCGCAGCGCGTCGGCGAGCACGACATGCAGGTCCGGACGCAGGAAGGGGAAGTCGTTGTTGCCGCCGTCCCAGACCAGGACGTCGGACTCGCCCTCGGCGGCGGCGAGGATGCGGCCATAGTCGACGCCGGCGAAGACGATCGAGCCGGCGGCGATGTGCGGCTCGTACTCCTCGCGCTCCTCGATCGTGCATTCCGCGCGGTCGAGGTCGGCGCGGGTCGCGAAGCGCTGCACCGCCTGCCGCTCGAGATCGCCATAGGGCATGGGATGGCGCAGCACGCCGACGCGCAGGCCCTGCGCGCGCAGCCGCCCGGCGACGAAGCGCGCGGTCTGGGACTTGCCGCAGCCGGTGCGGACCGCCGACACCGCGACCACGGGCCGGCGCGCGCGCAGCATCGTCGCGTCCGGGCCCGCCAGAACGAAGTCGGCGCCGCACGCCAGCGCGCGCGAGGCGAGGTGCATGACCGTCTCGTGGGTAACGTCGCTGTAGGCGAACATCACCCGCCGCACGGCGTGCGCCCGGCACAGCGCCTCCAGCTCGCCCTCGTCGCGGATCGGGATGCCCTGGGGATACGACCCGCCGGCCAGGGCCGCGGGATAGCGCCGGCCGGCGATGCCCGGGATCTGCGCGGCCGTGAAGGCGACGACTTCGGTCGCCGGGTCGTCGCGGTAGAGGACGTTGAAGTTGTGGAAGTCGCGGCCGGCCGCACCGAGGATGATCGTCGGCACCCGCGGCCCGGCGGCGCGCGCCGCCGTCCCTTCGGTCGTCATCGCCACCGCCGCAGCGCCATCGCGCCACGGACCCGGTCCTCGGCGAGCCGCAGGGCCGCGGCCCTGAGCGTCACGCCGTCGCGCCGGGCGTTGTCGATGACGCTCGCGGTGTTGGTCCGCACCAGGTCCGCCACCGTCTCGAGCGCGGTCCGCTCGTTGCCGCCGTGCAGCTCGACGGCGGCCGTGATCACCCCGCCCGCATTGGCGATGAAGTCCGGAACGACCAGGATGCCGCGCGCGTGCAGCGCCGCCTCGGCATCCGGCGTCGCCGGGATGTTCGCCCCCTCGACCACCAGCCGCGTCCGCAGGCGTCCGACGTTGTCGGACGTGAGCACGTCCGGCCGCGCCGCCGGGATCCAGATGTCGCAGGGCACGTCGAGCAGCGCGTCGCCGTCCCGCCTGTCGCCGCGGTCATGGTCGTGCAGCGGCCGTCCGGCCCGCTTGAGGGCGTCGAGCGCCGCCACGTCGAGCCCCTGCGGATCGACGATCGCGCCCCGGCTGTCGCTCGCCGCGACCACAACGGCGCCCTTGCCCGCGAGGAAGCGCGCCGCGTGGCGGCCGACGGCGCCGAAGCCCTGCACCACCAGGCGCGCGCCCGCGAGCGGCAGGTCGATCGCGGCGGCCGCGACCTCGACCGCCGCCAGGAGCCCCCAGCCCGTCGCGCCGATCTCGTCGAGCGGAATTCCGCCGATCGCCCTGGGCAGGCCGACGGCGCGCGCGATCTCGTCGTGGATCCAGGCCATGCAGCGCTCGTCCGTGCCCATGTCCGGGCCGGGCACGTAGTCGTCGAGGCCGGCGATCGCCTGGGCGAAGGCCCGGATGGCGGCCTCCTTCGCGGCGGCCGGCATCCGCGGATCGGCGGCGATGACCGCCTTGCCGCCGCCATGGGCGAGGCCGGCGGCGGCGTTCTTGAGCGTCATCGCGCGCGCGAGGCGCAGGCACTCCTCCAGCGTCACGTCGGGCGCCATCCGGATGCCGCCGATCGCCGGTCCGCGCGCCACGTTGTCGACCACGACGATCCCCGACAGGCCGATCGCCGGCCGCCGGACAT
>JADZBA010000148.1 GCA_020852355.1 Alphaproteobacteria bacterium | reverse complement strand
GCGAGGTCGGTGCCGACCTCGACCAGGTCGAACTGCTGCGCCTGCAGCGACGGATCGGAGATCTGCAGCACGTCCGAGCGGAAGTCGAACGACTGACCCAGGATCTTGAGGTCGAGATTGCTGACGCCGTCCCAAGTGAAGATTGCCATTGGCGGCTACCCTTCCCGTAAGCCGCCCCCCCGTCGTATGGCCGGGCTCGCGCCCGTGAGATGCGCCCAGTCCACGAACGCAGTGGGCGCACCATCGTCGACGGCTGCCTGAAAGGCAAGCAACTAGATACGACTACAGTAACTATTGAATTGCGGGCTCCGCGATTGTTGCGCGCCGGACACACCGGCGGCCCGAATCACGAAGCAGCGCGCTCCAGGGCCTCCGGGAACAGGCGCGACAGGCCCGCGGCGCTGGCCGGGCAGACGCCCCGCTCGGTCACCAGGGCGGTCACGAGTCGGGCGGGAGTGACGTCGAACGCCGGGTTGGCGGCCGGGGTCCCGTCGGGGGTCACCTGGACCGCGACGACGCGGCCGTCGGCGGCGCGCCCCTGCACCACGGTCACCTCGCTCGCGTGGCGCTCCTCGATCGCGATTCCGGCGATGCCATCGGCGAGGCGCCAATCGATCGTCGACGACGGCATCGCGACGTAGAACGGCACGCCGGTGTCGTGCGCCGCCAGCGCCTTCAGGTAGGTGCCGATCTTGTTGGCGACGTCGCCGGTCGCCGTCACCCGGTCGGCGCCGACGATCACGAGGTCGACCTGGCCGCGCTGCATCAGGTGGCCGCCGGCGTTGTCCGCCACGACGGCGTGCGGCACTCCGTGCTGCAGCAGCTCCCAGGCGGTCAGTGCCGCCCCCTGGTTGCGCGGCCGCGTCTCGTCGACCCAGACATGGACCTCGATGCCCGCGTCGTGGGCCATATAGATGGGCGCGAGCGCCGTGCCCCAGCCACAGGTGGCGAGCCAGCCCGCATTGCAATGGGTGAGGACCCGGACCGGCCGGCCCGGGCTGTGCGCCGCGCGCAGGAGCTGCATTCCGTGGCGCCCGATGGCGGCATTCGCCGCGACGTCCTCCGCGACGATCGCCGCCGCCTCGGCATAGGCCGCCGCGACCCGCTCCCCCGACGCCATCGGGCCGAGCCGGCGGCACATGCGCTCCAGGGCCCAGGCGAGATTGACGGCGGTCGGCCGGGTCGCCGCCAGGGTCGCCGCGGCCTGCGCCATGGCGGCGTCGCCGGCGTCCTCGCGGAGCGCCAGTGCCAGGCCGTACGCGGCGGTGGCGCCGATCAGCGGCGCGCCGCGTACCTGCATCGTCCCAATCGCGTGGACCGCCTCGGCCGCCGTGACCAGGCGGCGCGTCTCGAAGACGTGCGGCAGCAGCGTCTGGTCGATGATCCCGACCGATTCGCCGTCCGGCTCCAGCCAGATCGCCCGCCGCGGCAGGCCGTCCACCCTCATGCCCGCAGCACCCGCCCGGCGACCGCGTCGAGCTTGGCGAGCAGTGCCGGATCGCGCATCTCCGGCGCCGTCACGAGGGCATGCTCGAGGGCGGTGTGGCAGCCCTGCGGGCACGGCCCGGCATGGGCGGCGAGCCGCGGCACCAGGTGCCGAACGAGCTCGCGGGCGGCGGCCGCGTTGCGGTGCAGGACGTCGACGATCTGCGCCACCGTCACGTCGTCGTGGTCGGGATGCCAGCAGTCGTAGTCGGTGACCATGGCGATGCTCGCGTAGCACATCTCGGCCTCGCGGATCAGCTTGGCCTCCGGCATGTTGGTCATGCCGATGACGTCGCAGCCCCAGGCGCGATAGAGCTCGGACTCGGCCAGCGTCGAGAACTGCGGTCCTTCCATGGCGAGGTAGCTGCCGCCGGCGTGCATGGCGATGCCGGCGGCCGAAGCCGCCGCCGCGACATGGCCGCCGATATGGGCGCACACCGGCCGCGCCACCGACACGTGGCCGACGCAGCCTGTGCCGAAGAAGGACTTGGCGCGCAGGAAGGTGCGGTCGACGAACTGGTCGACCAGCACGAAGGCCCCGGGCTGCAGGTGCGCCCGCAGCGAGCCGACGGCGCTGAGCGACACGACGATGGTGCAGCCCGCGCGCTTCAGGGCGTCGACGTTGGCGCGGAAATCGATGTCGGACGGCGCGATGCGGTGGCCACGGCCGTGCCGCGGCAGGAAGCGCACCGGCACGCCGCCGAGCGTGCCGAAGCAGATCGCGTCGGACGGCGCGCCCCACGGGCTCGCGACATGACGCCACTCGACGTCGGCGAGGCCGTCGATCTGGTAGACGCCGCTGCCGCCGAGAATGCCGACGACGACGGGGTTGCCGGGTTCAGCCATGCCGGGGCCGCTCCAGTTGATCCGATCGCGCAGTCTAGCGCCCGACCGAGCGCGAGAAGAGCTTGATCACGAGGATGCCGGCGAGAATGAGCGCGAGGCCGGCGAGCGCCGGCCCGTCGAGGGCCTGGCGGTACCAGAACCAGCCGATCGCGGCCAACAGGACGATGCCGACGCCCGACCACAGCGCATAGGCGATGCCGAGCGGGATCGAGCGCAGCGCCAGGGACAGGAAGTAGAAGGCGACGACGTAGCCGGCGACCGACAGCGCCGCCGGCCAGTGCCGGGTGAAGCCGTCCGACGCCTTCAGGGCCGATGTCGCGACGATCTCGGCGACGATGGCGACGGCGAGGTGGAAATAGCCGATGTCGAGCATCGTCCCCCCATGATCGGGCCATCCTGAAACGGCACGGGCCGCTGCCTCGCGGCAGCGGCCCGGAACGGGCGGCGGTGCGGGCGGCTCAGTGGACGGCGGCCCACACCTTGCGCTTGACCGCGTAGAGCAGCCCCGTGAGGACGAGCAGGAAGAGGATCACCTTGACCCCCGTGCGCTTGCGCTGCTCCATCTCCGGCTCGGCCGACCACGCGAGGAACGTCACCAGATCCTTGGCCATCTGCTCGACGCTGGAGGGCGTGCCGTCCGAGTAGGTCACGCCGTTGGCGGTGAGCGGCGGCGGCATGGCGATCTGGTGCCCGGGGAAGTACTTGTTCCAGTTCATCCCCTCGCCCATGACCGTGCCCGGCGGCGGATCGCCGTAGCCGGTGAGCAGCCCATAGATATAGTTCGGGCCGTCGGCGCGCGCCTTGGTGATGAGGGACAGATCGGGCGGATAGGCGCCGTTGTTGGTCGCCCGCGCCGCCTTCTCGTTGGCGAAGGGCCGGACGAACCGGTCGGACGGCCGGCCCGGTCGGTCGAACATCTCGCCCTGGTCGTTGGGACCGTCGCGCACCGTCGCCTGCGCCGCGATCGCCTTCACCTCCTCCTCGTTGAAGCCGATATCGCCGAGGTTGCGGTAGCTGAGGTGATAGAGGCCGTGGCAGGTCGCGCAGACCTCCTTGTAGACCTGGAAGCCGCGCTGGGCCGACGCCAGGTCGAGGGTGCCGAAGAGGCCGCCGAACGACCATTCCTGGGCGGGCGCCTTCGGCGACTCGGCCGCCGCGGCCGGCCCCGCGATGCCCGCGGCCAGCAGGGTGGCGAGCAGGATCTTGCGCATCACGGCTTCTCCATCGGGGCCGCGGAGGCGCCGGCGAGGCCGCCCCCCTTGAGGACCGGCGTCGAGATGCTGGTCGGCAGGGGCAGCGGCCGCTCGAGCTTGCCGAGGAGCGGCAGGATGACGAGGAAGTGCAGGAAGTACCAGGCGGTGGCGATCCGCCCGATGGTGATGAAGGCGCCTTCGGGCGGGTTCGCGCCGACCCAGCCGAGCACGACGCAGTCGACCAGCAGCAGCCAGAAGAACTGCCGGTAGACCGGCCGGAAGCGGGCGCTGCGCACCCGCGACGTGTCGAGCCAGGGGACGAGGAAGAGCACCGCGACGGCGCCGAACATCAGCAGGACGCCGCCCAGCTTGTCCGGCACCGCGCGCAGGATCGCGTAGAACGGCAGGAAGTACCATTCCGGGACGATGTGCGCCGGCGTCACCAGCGGGTTGGCCGGTATGTAGTTGTCCGGGTGGCCCATGTAGTTCGGCGCGAAGAACACGAATGCCGCGAAGGCGATCAGGAACACGCCGAGGCCGAAGAGGTCCTTCACCGTGTAGTAGGGATGGAAGGGGATGGCGTCCTGCGGCCCCTTGCGGTCGATGCCGAGCGGGTTGTTCGAGCCGTGCTGGTGCAGCGCCAGGATATGCACGACGACCACGCCGACGATCACGAACGGCAGCAGGAAGTGCAGCGCGAAGAAGCGGTTCAGCGTCGGGTTGTCGACCGAGAAGCCGCCCCACAGCCAGGTCACCACGCTCTCGCCGACCAGCGGGACGGCCGAGAACAGGTTGGTGATGACGGTGGCGCCCCAGAAGCTCATCTGGCCCCAGGGCAGCACATAGCCCATGAAGGCAGTGGCCATCATCAGCAGCAGGATGACGACGCCCAGGATCCACAGCAGCTCGCGCGGCGCCTTGTAAGACCCGTAGTACAGGCCGCGGAAGATGTGGATGTAGACGACGATGAAGAAGAACGACGCACCGTTCATGTGGACGTAGCGGATCAGCCAGCCGTAGTTGACGTCCCGCATGATGCGCTCGACGCTGTCGAACGCATGATCCGTATGGGGCGTGTACTGCATCGCCAGGAAGATGCCGGTGACGAGCATGATCACCAGGACGATCCCGGCCAGCGAGCCGAAGTTCCACCAGTAGTTCAGGTTCTTCGGCGTCGGATACTCGTGCAGCTCGTGCTGCATGAAGGAGAAGACGGGCAGCCGGTGGTCGACCCACCGGATCAGCGCGCTCTGGGACTGCTGCGCCATGTCGGATTCCTCAGCCGATGCGGATCGAGGTGTCGGAGAGGAACTCGTACCCCGGCACCGTGAGATTTTGCGGCGCCGGTCCCTTCCGGATGCGGCCCGAGGTGTCGTAGTGCGAGCCGTGGCAGGGGCAGAACCAGCCGCCGTAGTCGCCGCGCGGATCGGTCGACTTCTGGCCCAGCGGGACGCAGCCGAGATGCGTGCACACGCCGACCACGATCAGCCATTCCGGCTTTTTCACGCGCGCCTGGTCGGGCTGCGGATCGGGCAGGTCCGCCAGCGCCACGTCGACCGCGCTCTTGACCTCCTCGGGCGTGCGGCGGCGCACGAAGACCGGCTTGCCGCGCCACGTCACGGTGATCGCCTGGCCTTCCTTGACCGGCGAAAGGTCGACCTCGGTCGAGGACAGCGCGCGCACGTCCGCGGCGGGGTTCATGGAGCTGATGAAGGGCCACACCGCCGAAGCGACGCCGATTCCGCCCACGGCGCCCGCGGCAAGATAGAGAAAGTCCCGTCGGGTCCCGCCCTCGTCGTGCCCGGCGGGGGTCGTGGTCGAAGCCGAATTCGCCATAAGGGTCACCTCATCGAACGGACGGGGTGGCCGTCGTCCGCGCGGGCGCAAGCTAGACGGATCGCCGCCCTAAGGGATGCGACACGCTGCCGCACGGGCCGGGACGTCTCCCCCTGGCGTCCGGGCGGCTCCGCCTATAAAGCAAAAGCCGGCCGCTGCAAAGGCTTAGCCGCCATCGGCGGGCCATGTCCGCAGGCTCCGGCGGGGACCCATGCGCATCGCCGTCTACCAGCCGGACATCCCGCAGAACGTCGGCGCCATCCTGCGCCTTGGGGCCTGCCTGGGCGTGCCGGTGGAGCTGATCGAGCCGTTCGGATTCGTCTGGGACGACCGCCGCCTGAAGCGCGCCGGCATGGACTATCTGGAGCTGGCCGACGCCACCCGCCACCGCTCCTGGCCGGCGTTCCGGGAGTGGTGCGAGGCCAGCGGCCGGCGCCTCGTCCTGGTGACGCGCCATGCGAGCCTGCCCTACCAGCGATTCGCCTTCGCCGCCGCCGACGTGCTGTTGCTCGGCCGCGAGAGCGCAGGCGTGCCCGCGGCCGTCCATGACGCCGCGGCGGCGCGCATCGCGGTGCCGCTGCGGCCGGGATTGCGCTCCCTCAACGTGGCCGTGGCGGGCGCCATGGTACTGGGCGAGGCGCTGCGCCAGCTCGACCGCTTCCCCCTTCCCCAGAAGGACACCGTGCCGTGACCGTGCCTGCAACCGCCGCCGACGAGGAGCGCAAGGACCGCGCCCGCATCGCCTTCGAGGGGCTTCGCGACCGCATCTGCGCCGCCTTCGAGGCGCTGGAGGACGATCACCGCGGCAGCTTCGCCGATCGGCCGCCGGGCCGCTTCGTCCGCACGCCCTGGCAGCGCCCGGGCGGCGGCGGCGGCGTCATGGCGGTGATGCGCGGCCGCGTCTTCGAGAAGGTCGGCGTCAACGTCTCGGCCGTCCACGGCGAGTTCGCCGAGGCGTTCCGCGGGCAGATCCCGGGGGCCGCCGAGGACCCGCGCTTCTGGGCCTGCGGCATCTCCCTGGTCGCCCACATGCAGTCGCCGCGCGTGCCGGCGGTGCACATGAACACCCGCCACATCCGGACGCGGCTGGCCTGGTTCGGCGGCGGCGCCGACCTGACGCCGATGGTCGCGGACGCGGCCGACACCGCCGCCTTCCACGACGCGTTGCGCGCCTGCTGCGACCGCCACGACCCTGCCTACTACCAACGCTTCAAGGAATGGTGCGACCGCTACTTCTTCCTGCCGCACCGCAACGAGCCGCGCGGCGTCGGCGGCATCTTCTTCGACAACCTCGACACCGGCGACTGGGAGCGCGACTTCGCCTTCACCCGCGACGTCGGGGAGACCTTCCTGGCGACGTACCCGGCGATCGTCCGCCGGCACATGGACGAGCCGTGGACCGCCGAGGAGCGCGCGCACCAGCTCGTCCGTCGCGGCCGCTACGTCGAATTCAACCTGCTCTACGACCGCGGCACCGCCTTCGGCCTGAAGACGGGCGGCAACACCGAGGCGATCCTGATGTCGCTGCCCCCGGAGGTGCGGTGGCCGTGACGCGCGCCGGTCAGCGCCGGAATACCGGGATGCGCGCGTTGGGCAGCGCGCGATAGGCGGGGTCGACGGGCAGATCGCCGATCCCGGAGGCCAGCAGGCACAGCGCGAAGGCGGCGACGCCGGTGGCGATCGTCTCCCCCGGACAGGCGTGGCGGCCGGCGCCGAAGGCGAAATGCCGTCGGTCCGGCCGGTCGATGGCGAAGCGCCCGGGAGAGGGATTGATCGCGGGGTCGCGACCGGCCGCGGCCAGGACGACCAGGATCTGCGAGCCCGCCGGCAGCGGCCGCCCGGCGACGACGGCTTCGGCCGCGAGGAAGCGGCGGGTGTTGTGCACGGGCGGATCGTGGCGGAGCACCTCGCGCAGGAACGCCGCCGTGCGTACCGGATCGGATGGCACTCCCGATCGCTCCGGCCGCTCCCGGGCGAGCGCCCGCAGCGCGTTGCCGACGAGGCCCGCCGTGGCGTCGAACGTCTGCGACAGGAAGCCGACGGCGTTGGCGACGGCCGCCTCGGCGTCGCACCCGGCCTTGCGCGCCTCGGAGACCAGCAGGGCGAACGGCGCGTCGGCGGCGGCCGCGGTCAGCAGCCCGCGCAGGACCGCGATGGCGTCGGCGCCGCGCCCGACCTCGTCGGCCGTCGCCGCGGGCGCGATCGCCCGCACCACGTCGCCCGCCCCGCCCACCATCGCGGCCACGTCCTCCGGTCGCACCCCCAGCAGCAGCGCCACGGTCGCCACGGGCAGGCCCGCCATCGCGGCCTCCACACGATCGACAAACGGGCGGGCGGAACGGTCGAGGCGCAGGATCGCGGCGGCATGCGTCGCGGCATCCCGGATACGCGCGGCATCGACCGCGGCGAGGGTCGCGACCACCGCCTGGCGCATCGCCGCGTGATACGCCCCGTCGGTCATGCGCACGAGACGCCCGAAGGTTCCTCCGACGGCGGAGCCCAGCAGCGCCGGCGGCACCGGCTGATCGGGCGGGCGCACCCGCGCGGCACCGGCCGAGAGCGCACCCTCGACCGCCGCCGCACCCGCCGCGACCCACAGGCCGAGCCGTTCGTCGCGGAGGAACGGCCGCTCGGCGACCAGGGCCGCATAGTAGGGATAGGGGTCGGGATGCGTGACGGCGGCGATCGGATCGGTCGGCGGATGCATGTCGGCGCTCCCGGTGACGGCACCCGAACCTGGCGGCCGTGGCGCGGTCCATGCTTCGACGCCGACCGAACCCTCGTCAGCCCCCGACCTGCCACCGCGATGCGGCCTCTGACGGATGGAGGAGCTGGATGACGTCGAGCATCGGGTCGTCGCGGATTTGCCGGCCCGCGCGGGTCGCCATCGCCCCGCCGCCTACACCGCGAGCCACGCCTGGGCCGGGTCGGCCGCGGCGAATCCCGCCGCGGGCCCGGTCCAACGCACCCTGCCCTTGCCGAGCACGACGACGCGGTCGGCGAATGCCAGCGCGAAGGCGAGGTTCTGCTCGACCAGCAGCATCGCCAGCCCCTCCGCCTTGAGCCCGCGCAGCATCTCCTCGATCTCGGCGACGACGAGCGGGGCGAGGCCTTCGGTCGGCTCGTCGAGCAGCAGGATGCGCGGGCCCGTGGTCAGGGCCCGGGCGATCGCCAGCATCTGCTGCTCGCCCCCCGACAGCGTGCCGCCGCCGGCGCGCCGGCGCTCGGCCAGCCGCGGGAAGCGCGCATAGATCCGCGCCAGCGGCCCGCCGCCGTCGCGGGCGGCGAGGGTCAGGTGCTCCTCGACCGAGAGCGAGGGGAAGATGCCGCGCGTCTCCGGCACGTAGCCGACGCCGCGGCGCGCGATGCGCGCCGGCGCCATGCCGCCGACCGCCGCCCCGTCGATCAGCACCCGCCCGGCCGAGGGCGCGGCGATGCCCATGATGCCCTTCAGCGTCGTCGACTTGCCGGCGCCGTTGCGGCCGAGCAGCGCCACGACGCCGCCGGCGGGCACCGCCAGGTCGATGCCCTGCAGCGCATGGCTCGCCCCGTAGTGGACGTGCAGCGCCTCGACGGCGAGGAGCGGGGCGGTCATCCCGTGCGCTCGCCGAGGTAGCGCCGGCGCACGAGGTCGGAGCCGCGGACCTCGGCCGGCGTGCCGTCGAGCAGCACGGCGCCGTAGTCGAGCACCGTGACGCGTTCCGCCAGGTCGAACACGACGTCCATGTCGTGCTCGATGACGAGCAGCGTCAGCGGCGCCGGCAGGCCCGCCAGCAGCGCCTGCATCGCCCGCGTCTCCTCCGGGCTCATCCCCGCCGTCGGCTCGTCGAGCAGCAGCACGACCGGATCGCCCGCCAGCGCCAGGGCCACCTCGAGCTGCCGCTGCGCGCCGTAGGCGAGATGGCGGACCTCGGCGGCGAGCTGGTCGGCGAGGCCGACCCGCTCCGCCAGCTCGGCGGCGCGCGAGACCAACGCGGCATCGCGGTCGAAGCGGCGCCAGAATACCGCCGTGCTCCCGGCGGCGATCGCGGCCGCGGTCATCAGCGCCGCCGCGACGGTCATCTCCGGATAGAGGTTGTTGCGCTGGAAACTGCGGGCGAGCCCGCGGCGCGCACGCGCATCGGGCCGCTCGCGCGTCACGTCGGCCCCCGCCAGCAGGATGCGGCCGGCATCCGGACGGAGCGCCCCGGACAGCAGGTTGAACAGCGTCGTCTTGCCGGCGCCGTTGGG
>JADZBA010000147.1 GCA_020852355.1 Alphaproteobacteria bacterium | reverse complement strand
TGGCGGCAACCGACGGCCTTGCGGTCCCGACGCTCCGCTCGGAGCCGATGACGGCGTCCTACGCCGACGAGGCCCCCGCCGACGCGGCGTACGAATCTTCCTCCTACGAGGAGCGCGCGGGCGAGGCGGGGTCCGTCGAGGTGGTCGACGAGGTCCGGACCGAGGGCGAGGCGCCGGCGCCCGCGACCCAGGAGCTGGAAGCGCCGCCCGAGCCGACGGCCGAGGAGGAGGCCGGGCGCGAGGAGGCGGCCGCGTCGATCGAGACCCTGGGCGGCGACGAGCTCGAGGATGTCCGCCGCCGCCGGCCGCGCTCGACGCGCCAGTACAAGATCCAGGAGGTGGTCAAGCGCCGCCAGATCATGCTGGTGCAGGTGACCAAGGAGGAGCGCGGCAACAAGGGCGCCGCCCTCACCACCTACCTGTCGCTCGCCGGCCGCTACTGCGTGCTGATGCCCAACAGCGGCCGTGGCGGCGGCGTGTCGCGCAAGATCGTCAACCCCGTCGATCGCCGGCGCCTGAAGTCGCTGATCGAGGAGATGCAGCTCCCCGAGGGCATGTCCGTCATCGTGCGCACGGCCGGCAGCGAGCGCAGCCGGGCGGAGATCAAGCGCGACCTCGAGTACCTGCTGCGGCTGTGGGACGAGATCCGCGAGCTGACGATGCAGTCGACGGCGCCGGCGCTCGTCTATGAGGAAGGCAAGCTGATCAAGCGGGCGATCCGCGACCTCTATTCCCGCGACATCGAGGAGATCCTGGTCGAAGGCGAGGACGCCTATCGCGAGGCCAAGGACTTCATGCGGATGCTGATGCCGAGCCACGCCAAGCGCGTGCAGCCCTACCGCGATCCCGGCGTCCCGCTGTTCAACCGCTTCCAGATCGACCAGCAGATCGACGCCATCCACAGCCCGGTCGTGCAGCTCAAGTCGGGCGGCTACATCGTCATCAATCCGACCGAGGCGCTGGTCGCGATCGACGTCAACTCCGGCCGCTCGACCCGCGAGCGCAACATCGAGGAGACGGCGTACCGCACCAACATCGAAGCCGCCGACGAGATCGCCCGGCAGCTCCGCCTGCGCGACCTCGCCGGGCTGATCGTCATCGACTTCATCGACATGGAGGAGCCGCGCAACCAGCACGCGGTGGAGCGGCGCCTCAAGGAGGCGATGAAGTCCGACCGGGCGCGCATCCAGATCGGGCGCATCAGCCCGTTCGGCTTGCTCGAGCTGTCGCGCCAGCGGCTGCGCCCCAGCCTCGTCGAGACCTCGACGCAGCCCTGCCCGCATTGCGGCGGCACCGGCCACATCCGTTCGACCGAATCGACGGCGCTGCACGTGCTGCGCGCCATCGAGGAGGAAGGGCTGCGCCGGCGCAGTGCCGAGATCCGCGTGACGGTGCCGACCTCGGTCGCCCTGTACATTCTCAACCAGAAGCGTGCGGCGCTGACCGAGATCGAGCGGCGCTACGCCTTCCTGGTGCTGATCGACCGGGACGACGCCCTGATCCCTCCGGACTATCGCCTGGAGCGGCTGCGCGTGCGGGCGCTCGAGGAGGCGCCGCCGCTGCCGCTGCCGCTGCCGGCCCGTCCCGAGGACGAAGATCTCGACACGGTCGAGGAGGAGGACGTCGAGGAGCGCGAGGACGAGGCCGAGGCGGAGCCCGCACGCGCCGCCCAGCAGGCCGCGAGCGACCGGGCGGAAGCCGGCACCGACGAGGATGGTCGCCGCCGTCGCCGTCGCCGGCGTCGGCGCGACGATCGTCCGATGAACGGCGGTGACGCCCACGCGCCCGTCGCCGAGGCCGCCGCCGGCCCGGTGGCCGAGGCGGAGATGCCGGAAGGCGAGGCGGCGGAAGGCGAGGAGCGGGAAGGCGAGGAAGCCGACGCCGCCGCGCCGGGGCCCGGACGGGACGAGGACGAGCAGGGCCGCCGCCGCCGCCGGCGCGGCCGCCGTGGCGGCCGTCGCCGTGGCCGCCGCGAGGACGAGGGCACCGAGGCCGGCAACGGACATGCGCCGGAAGGCGCGCCGCTCGCGGCGGGGCCGGAGGATAACGCGTCCGAGCATCGTCCCGCCGAAACGCGTCCCGCCGAGCCGCGCATCCGCGAGCCGCGGCCGGTGCCGCTGCCGCTCGGCTACCCGATCGGGGTCGCGCCGCACGATGCGGTCGCCGCCCTCTTCGAGGCGCTCGAGGCGGATCAGGAACGGGCCGCGGCGGCGCCGCGAGGGCGGACGGAGCCGCCGGCGCCGGCCGCGCCGGACCCGGTCGCTGCCGAGGCGGTGCGCGAAGAGCGGCACGCCGAGGATCGCGCGGAGCCGGCCGCCGAGCCGGTCGCGGCCGAGACTCCGCTGGAGAGCACACTGGAAGAGCCGGTCTCGCTGGAGGCGCCGGCAGCGCCGCCGCCGGCATCCGTCGAGCCGGTCCTCCCGCAGGAGCCCCGGCAGCCGGAGCCCGCCGCCGCGGCGCCCGAGCCGGCCCCGCCCGCATCGCCCGACGGCGCGGCGGCCCCCGCCGCACCGACCCCCGAGGCGCCCGCCATGGAGCCGGCCGCCGCTCCGCCGGCCACGCCGGTCCCCGAGCAACCGCCGCGTCCGGCCCGCAAGGGCTGGTGGCAGCGCATGACCGAGACGGGCTGAACCCCGCCACGCGCCCCTCCCGCCCGCGGCCGGGCGGGAGGGGCGGCCCGCCACCTCACAGGCGCTTCACCAGGGTCAGGCGATTGCGGCCGTCCTCGCGGCGGTAGGTCTGGCTGTCGGTCATCTTCCGCATCATCTCGACGCCGAGGCCGCCTACCTCGCGATCGATCAGGGCGCTCGTGGTGTCGGGTGCCGCCGTCGACAGCGGGTCGAAGGCCGGGCCGTCGTCGACGACGTCGATGCGCACCGAGTCGCCCTCGCGCGAGAGCGTCACCGTCGCCTCGTGGGCCTCGCCGTCGGCGAAGCCGTGCAGCACGATATTGCTCGCCACCTCCTCCAGCACGACGCCCAGATGGAAGGAGGCGCGGTCGGGAATCGATTGCTCGCCGCAGAAGGCCTCGACGAACGCGGCGAGCGCCGAGAGATCGTCGACCGAAGAGCCGAGCCGGAAGGTGCGTGCGGGCATCGATGCCTCTTGTTCGGGGAGCGTCGCTGAAGCCGGCGCATCTGCTTCCGCGGACCGGCCCGTGCCAGTATAGTGCGCGCGGACACATCATGGGGTTGTGGGGCCGCGTGCCGCCGCGACAGGGGGATCATTGCCAATGAACCTGCAGCAGGAAAGCCAAAACGGCGTCATCATCGTGACGCCGGCCGGCCGTCTGGACATCAGCTCGGCGAAGCTGGTCGAGGATTCCCTGATCGGCATCATCGAGCGGGGAAACTCCCGCCTGGTTCTCGACCTGTCGCAGCTCGACTATATCAGCAGCGCCGGCCTGCGGACGCTCCTCGTGGTCGCCAAGCGCGTCGAGACCGCGAAGGGGAAGATCGCGCTCGCCGGTCTCAAGCCGAACGTGCGCGAGGTGCTGGAGGTCGGCGGGTTCGATCGCATCTTCGCGATCCATGCGGATCGTTCCGCGGCACTGGCGGCCGTCTGAGGCCGCCGAGGAGCAAGACCATGCTGACATTCGTGGAGGAGATTCTTCTCCTGATGCTCGACGACCAGGACGGTCGTCTGGTGGATCTGCCGCGCTCGGCCATGAACGGCGTGGTCGCCGGCGCGGTGCTCATGGACCTGGCGATGCACGACCGCATCGACAGCGACCTGCAGGAGCTGCGCGTCGTCGACAAGACGCCGACCGGCGACCCGCTTCTCGACGGCGCGCTGGCGCGGCTGGCGACGTCGCCGGCGGGGCGCAACAGCGGCGCCTGGGTCGAGGAGCTCGCCCGTGATGCCGACGACCTGCGCGAGCAGGCGCTCGCCCGGCTGGTCTCGCGCGGCATCCTGCGCAAGGAGGAAGGGCGCTTTCTCTGGGTCTTCCACACGCGCCGCTATCCGGTGATCGACGACCGCGAGCAGCGTGAGGTCAAGGCCCGGCTGCGCGAGCTGGTGCTGGGCACGGAGATCCCCGATCCGCGCGACGTCGTCCTGGTGACCTTGGTCGAGGCGGCCGGTCTCTGGGATCTGCTGCTGACCGAGGCCGAGCAGGACAAGGCGGCCGAACGCATCGCCCAGTTGCGCAAGATGGACCTCGTCGGCCAGGCGATGACCCAGGTCGTTCGCGACATCCAGGAGAGCATCGCCGTGGCCTCGACCATGGCGTGGTGACGGGCTGATCGGACGCGGGCGCCGCCCGCGGTCCGCCGAAGGGCCGCCGGGCACTCCCGGCGGCCCTTCGTCGTTCAGCGCCGCCAGGCGCGCAGGCGGCGGGCCGCTTCCGCCATGTCCGCGGTGGCCCCGGCGAAGGAGAAGCGGAGCGAGCGGCTGCCGCGGTCGGGATCGAAGTCGATGCCCGGGGTGACGGCGAGGCCGACCTCTTCCAGCATCCGGCGGCAGAAGGCCGGGCTGTCGTTGGTCATGTGCGCGACGTCGGCGTAGAGGTAGAAGGCGCCGTCGGCCGGCGCCAGCCGGTCGAAGCCGGCGCGCGGCAGCTCCTCCAGCAGCAGCGCCCGATTGCGGGCGTAGCGCGCGACGTTCGCCTCCAGCTCGGGAACGCAGTCGAAGACCGCCAGCGCGCCGTGCTGCGAGAGCGTCGGCGGCGAGATGAACAGGTTCTGTGCCAGGCACTCCACGGCGCGCACCAGGTCGGGCGGCACGATCATCCAGCCGAGCCGCCAGCCGGTCATCGAGAAGTATTTCGAGAAGCTGTTGACGACGATGACCTCGTCGCCGTGGGCGAGCGCCGTGGCGGCCTGCTTGCCGTAGGTGATGCCGTGATAGATCTCGTCGGAGACGAGGCGGACCCCCGCCCGGCGGCACCACGCGCACAGGGCCGCCAGCTCCTCCGGCGCCATCATCGAGCCCGTCGGATTGGCGGGGCTCGCGACGATCAGCCCGTCGATCCGCCCGGCCCGCTCCAGCAATGCCGGCGTCGGCTGGTAGCCGTGCTCGGCTTCGGCCGGCACCAGCACCGGCTCGATGCCGAGCGCGGTCAGGATGTTGCGATAGGCGGGATAGCAGGGCGTGGCGAGCGCCACCCGGTCGTCGGGATCGAAGGCGGCGAGGAAGGCCAGCACGAAGGCGCCCGACGATCCGGGCGTCAGCGCGATGCGCTCGCGGTCGACGGCGACGCCGTAGCGTGCGCGATACCAGTCGGCGAGCCGCGCGCGCAGCGAGGCGAGGCCGAAGGCGCCGGTATAGCCCAGCGTGTCGCCGGCGAGTGCGGCCTGGGCCGCGGCGATCACGGCCTTGGGCGCGCCGGTGCTGGGCTGGCCGATCTCCAGGTGGATGACGTCGTGGCCGGCCGCCTGCCGCTCGTCGGCGGCCCGCACCACGTCCATGACGATGAAGGGCGGGATGCCCCCGCGCGCGGCGACCTTCAGGGCCATTGCGTGCTCGCCCCCTACTGGCCGGGGACCGCGGCCAGACCGTGCCCGCGCGGATCGGCGCGGGTGGCGCAGCTCTCGGGCTTGCGCGGCGCCCCGAACGGGCAGGACACGATGTTGGCGAGCGCGGCGCGGCCGGCGTCGAGGCCGGAGAACGCCGCTTCCAGCGGGCGCTCGCCGATCAGGACCGCGGCCATGGCGCCGGCCAGCACGGCCGGCGCATCGCCGCCGCCGCCGGCGGCGGCGGCCAGGAAGAACTCCTGCACGTTCGTGTTCACCATCAGGGCCGCCGCCATCGCCTGCGTCGCCGCGGCGTCGGCCGGCGGTGCCAGGATGACGCCGGTGCCGCGCGCCGACCGCCCGGTCCCGAACGGGCGTCCCATGGTGAGGACGCAGGCGACGGCCGAGCCGTCGCGGTCGGCGACGGCGAGCCCCGTCGAGGCATCGGCGATGCCGCGATCGGCCGCGGGCGCGCCGGCCAGGGCGGCGGGGCCGGAGCGGCGGTAGGCGCCGCCGTCGGCGATCCGGCGCCACAGGCTCGCCATCGCCTCGCCGCCGACGATCGGCGACGGCAGCATGTAGAGGCGCTCGTCGGCGAACCCGGTCTCGGCCGGCGCCGTCCAGCTCGGCACGGCCTGCCGCAGGTCGTCGATGGTCATCGAGGCGCCGGCCGCGCGGGCGGCCTCGGCGAAGACGTGGGCGTAGCGGCCGCCGTAGAGGTCGGCCGGGCCGGCGGTGCGGAGCTGGGTCAGCACCGCGGCCAGTGCGAACTGCGACACCGTGGCGCCCTCGCCGAGCGGGGCCGCATGCGCGTCGAGGAAGGTGCGGGCCAGCTCCGGGTCGCCGGCGAGCCGGGGGCCATGCCGGCCGAGGTCCGTCGCCAGCGCGCGCGACACCGGGAAGCCGAAGCGCGCGAGGTTCTCCGCCTGGGTGAGGATCTCGCCCCAGCGCTGGCGCCCGTAGCGGGCGTGCATGGCGAAGAGGCCGCGCGCCAGCGCGGGGACGGCGGCCGGCACCCTGCCGTCCAGCGTCGTCGGCTGCGGCAGGAAGACGATCGCCTCGGTCTTCTTCGCCTTGGCGTCGCGGACCAGACAGGCGCCGCCTCCCCCCACGCCGGCCCGCGAGGGCAGGGTGACGGCGAGCGTGAAGGCGGCGGCGACCGCCGCGTCGACCGCGCTGCCGTTGTTGGCCAGGATGTCGCGGCCGACCAGGGTCGCCCGCGGCTCGTCGCTGGCGATCGAGCCGTAGTAGCCGGTGACGGGCGCCGCGGTGCCGATCGGCTCGTTGCGGGCACCGCCGCACGCGGCCAGCGTCACGATGCTGCCGCAAAGGACGACCACCATCCCCATGTTGCGCCCGGCGCCGGGGCGAGCCGCCCTCGGTTGACGTTCCCGGCCGTCGGTCCTAGCTACAACCATGGTGGCGGAGTCCTCTCCTTGATCTCGCGCTCGGTGCTGCGACGCGTCGCGGGCGCCATGATCGCCTGTATCCTCGCGAGCCAGCCGGGAGTCGCCCAGACGCGCGTCTCGCTGATCCGCGATGCGGAGATCGAAGGCACCATCCGGGCCTACGCCGCGCCGCTCTTCGCCGTCGCCGGGCTGGACCCCGACGCCGTGCAGGTCTACCTCGTGAACGACGCGCGCATCAACGCGTTCGTCGCGGGCGGTCAGCGGCTGTTCCTCAACACCGGGCTGATCCTGCGGGCGAAGACCCCCAACCAGCTGAGCGGCGTGATCGCCCACGAGACGGGACACATCGCCGGCGGGCACCTCGCGCGCCTCCAGGAGGCGCTGAGCACCGCCTCGACGACCGCCATCATCGCCATGCTGCTCGGCATCGCCGCCGCCGCCCTGGCCGGCGACGGACGCGCAGCGGGTGCCGCCATCATCGGCGGCACCTCGCTCGCCGAGCGCAACCTGCTGCAATACAACCGGGGCCAGGAATCGGCCGCCGACCAGGCCGGCCTCGGCTTCCTCGAGCGCACGGGCCAGTCGGCCCGCGGGATGCTGCAGTTCTTCGAGATACTGTCGCGCCAGGAGCTGCTGGCCGCCGTCCGGCAGGATCCCTACCTGCGGTCCCATCCGCTGACCCGCGAGCGCATGGATGCGGTGGCCGCCCATGTCCGCCGCTCCCGCTACGGCGACGCCAAGGATCCGCCGGAGCTGCAGGCACGCCACGACCGGATGATCGCCAAGCTCAAGGGCTTCCTGCAGACGCCGGGCGAGACGCTGCGCGACTATCCGGCGAACGACCTCGGCCTGCCGGCCCGCTACGCCCGTGCGGTCGCCCATTTCCGCACGCCGAACATGGAGAAGGCGCTGGCCGAGATCGACGGGCTGATCGCCGATTTCCCGCGCGATGCGTACTTCCACGAGCTGAAGGGGCAGATGCTGTTCGAGACCGGGCGGGTCGCCGACGCCGAGGCGCCCTACCGGGAGGCGCAGCGCCTGGCGCCCGAAGAGCCGCTGCTGCGCGGGTCGCTCGCCCAGGTCCTGCTCGAGCGCAACCGGCCGGAGCTGGTCGTCGAGGCGCGGGCGCTCCTCAACGAGGCGGTGCGCAAGGAGGAGCGGAACGGCTTCTTCTGGCGGCTCCTCGCCATCGCCTACGGGCGCGAGGGCAATATCGGCATGGCGGCCCTGGCGCTGGCCGAGCAGGCGTCGGCGAACGGCGACCACAAGATCGCCGTGCAGCAGGCCGGCCGGGCGAAGCAGACGCTGGCCACCGGATCGCCGGCATGGCTGCGAGCCGAGGACATCCAGGCGGAATCCCGGCGGCTGGCCAAGCGCGACGAGGATCGTCGCCGGGACGATTGAATCACGAGCAATTCAATGGCGTGGCGGGACGGCGGCGCTATGGTGCGCGCTCGCGTCGCCGCTCCCGGGAGTTCAGCCGATGCCTCGCACAGCCTCTCGCCTCGCCGCGCTGGCGGTCGCCGCCTGCTTTCTGTGGCCCGCCGCCCCTTCGGCGCAGACCCTGTCGCCGCAGCAGCGCGGGGAGGTCGAGGCGATCATCCGCGACTACCTGAAGCGCAATCCCGAATTCCTCATCGAGGTGTTGCAGGCGGCCGAGGAGAAGCAGCAGGCGGGCCAGCTCGCCCGTGCCCGCGACGCCATCGCGGCGGAGCGCAAGGCGCTCACCGAAAGCCCGGGCGATCCCGTCGGCGGCAACCCCAAGGGCGACGTGACCCTGATCGAGTTCTTCGACTACCGCTGCCCCTACTGCAAGCAGGTCAAGCCGGTGGTCGAGCAGGTCCTGTCGCAGGACCGCAACGTCCGTGTCGTCTACAAGGAGTTCCCGATCCTCGGCCGCGATTCCGTGTACGCCTCGCGTGCGGCGCTGGCGGCGCACAGGCAGGGCAAGTACCTCGCCTACCACCATGCGCTGATGGCCTATCGCGGCCAGCTCACGGAGGAAGCCGTGCTGACGGTCGCGAAATCGAGCGGGCTCGACGTCGAGCGGCTGAAGCGCGAGATGCAGGCCCCCTCGGTCGAGGCGGTCATCGCCGCCAACCACCAGATCGCCGAGAAGATCGGCATCCGAGGCACGCCGGCCTTCATCGTCGGCGGCGAGCTGGCGCCGGGCGCCATCGACGCCGCGAGCCTCAAGGCGATGATCGACAAGGCGCGCAAAGGGTGAGGCCGCCGCGCTACGGCGCGGACGGAATGTGACGGAACGGTGACGGCCGGGGCATGACGGGTCTCGGCCGGGCGCGTAGCGTCCGGCGCCATGACGATCGACGCACCCGTCGCGGCGCTGGTTCTTCTCGGCGCCCTCCTGCATGCGACGTGGAACGCCATGGTCAAGGCGGACGGCGACCGCCTGCTGGCGCTGGCCGCCGTGTTCCTGACGAGCGGCGTCGCCGGCCTCCTCGCCCTGCCGTTCGTGCCGGCGCCGGCTCCCGACGCATGGCCGTGGCTCGCCGCCTCGGTCGCGATCCACGTGGTCTACGTCGTCGGGCTCGTCGGGGCCTATCGCCACGGCGACCTCAGCCGGGTCTACCCGCTGGCCCGCGGTTGCGGTCCGCTGCTCGTCGCGCTGGTCGCGGGGCGGCTGGTCGGCGAGCATCTCTCGAACCTGCAGGCCGCGGGGCTGGTGCTGGCCTCGCTCGGCATCGTCGGCCTGGCCCTGGAGCCGGGCGCCCTGGGCGTCGGGCGCCGCGCGACCGGCTGGGCGCTGCTCACCGGCCTGACCATCGCCGGCTACACCGTGACCGACGGCATCGGCGGGCGGCTCTCGGGCGACCCGATCGGCTATACCGCCTGGCTGTTCGCCCTGCACATCCCGTGGATCCCGCTCTACGCGCTCGCGACGCGGCCCGCCGCCGTACGGGCGTATGCGCGGCGGAACTGGGCGCGCGGCACCGCCGGCGGGCTGGTGTCGCTCGCCAGCTACGGCATCGCGATCTGGGCGATGACGGCCGCGCCCATGGCCCTGGTCGCCGCGCTGCGCGAGTGCTCGGTCCTGTTCGGCGCCCTGATCGGCGCGCTCGTGCTGCGCGAGGCGATGGGCAGCCGGCGCATCGCCGCCGCCGTGCTGGTCGTGCTCGGCCAGCTCATGATGAACGCACCCGCGTCCGGTTGATGGTCATGCCTCACTTCGGCTAAGATATACAGAACGAACGTATATCATCCGGAGCCCGTCCGATGCGCGTGGCGAAGTGGGGAAACAGCCTGGCGATCCGCCTGCCGTCGGCGGTGGTGGAGGCGCTCGAGCTCAAGGACGGCGACGAGATCGAGGTGCGCGTGGCCGGCGCGCGCGCCTTCGAGGTCCGCCGCGACCAGCGGCGGGAAGAGGCGCTGGAGCGCCTGCGTGCCCTGCGACGGCCGCTGCCGCCGGGATTCGTCTTCGACCGGGACGAGGCGAATGAGCGATAGGCCGTTCCTCGATACCAACGTCGTCCTCTACGCCTTCGTCCGCGGCGACCCCCGCGGCCCGATCGCGGAGGCGCTGCTGGCGTCAGGGGCCACGGTGAGCGTGCAGGTGCTCAACGAGTTCTGCGCCATTGCCCGGCGCAAGCTCGGGATGTCGTGGAGCGAGGTCGGCGAGGCCCTGGAGGTCGTGCGGACGTTGAGCGGGAGCGTGGTGCCGATCACGCTCGACACGCACGGTGCCGCGCTCGCGATCGCCGGGCGCTACGGCTATCGGATCTACGACGCTCTCATCGTCGCGGCCGCGCTCGCGGCGCGCTGCGATCTCGTGCTCTCGGAAGACTTGCAGGACGGCCAGCGCATCGACGGGCTGGTGATCCGGAACCCGTTCAAGGGCGCTTGATCGTTCGGCGCGCCGCCGCCGGCCGTGCCGCCGCGAGGCGGCACGGCCGGCGGTCTCAGATGTAGTGCTCCTGCAGCGGCGGGAAGCCGTTGAAGCCGACCGCGGAGTAGCTGGTGGTGTAGGCGCCGGTCGCGTGGATCTCGATCTTGTCGCCGATCCGCAGCGCCAGCGGCAGGCGGTAGTCGGCCTTGTCGTACAGCACGTCGGCGCTGTCGCAGGTCGGCCCCGCCAGGATCACCGGCCCGGTCTCGGTGCCGTCGTGCCGGGTGCGGATGCGGTACTGGATCGATTCGTCCATCGTCTCGGCGAGGCCCCCGAACTTGCCGATGTCGAGGAAGACCCAGCGGCGCGTCTCGCCGTACCCCTTCTCGGAGATCAGCACGACCTCGGTCTGGATCACGCCGGCGTCGCCGGTCATGCCGCGGCCGGGCTCGATGATGAGCTGCGGCATGCGGTTGCCGAAATGCTTCTCCATCGCCCGGTTGATCGCGTCGGCGTAGGCGTCGAGCTCCGGCACGTTGTCGCGGCGGTAGTGCGCCGGGAAGCCGCCGCCGATGTTGAGCATGCGCAGCTCGATCCCGGCCTCGTTCAGCATCGAGAAGACCATCGCCGTCCGCCCGATCGCCAGGTCCCACTGGTCGAGGTCGGTCTGCTGCGAGCCGACATGGAACGACAGCCCGTACGGGTCGAGCCCGAGGCCGCGCGCCCGGATCATCAGGTCGCGCGCCATCTCCAGCTCGCAGCCGAACTTGCGGTTCAGCGGCCATTCCGCGCCGGGGCAGTCCATCAGCACGCGACAGAACACCCGCGCGCCCGGAGCGGCGACGGCGAGCTTCTCCAGCTCGGCCCGGCTGTCGAAGGCGAACAGCGTCACGCCGCGCGCGAACGCGGCCGCGATGTCCGACTGCTTCTTGATGGTGTTGCCGAAGGACAGGCGCTCGGCCGGGGCACCCTGTCCGAGGCAGAGGTCGATCTCGTGGATGCTGGCCGTGTCGAAGCACGAGCCCTTGCCGACCAGGAGCTTCACCACCGGGGCGGCCGGGTTCGCCTTGACGGCGTAGTAGATCTCGGCACGCGGCAGCAGGCGATGCAGGCGATCATAGTTCGCGCCGACCACGTCGAGGTCGACGACGACGCACGGCGTAGCAGGCTGCCGGTCCCGGAGGAACCGGCGGATCTTTTCGGTCATCGAGTCGGCCTCCCAGCCGAATGCGACGGATCTCGCGGACGAGACGGGTCTTCGAGTTGGCGACTTCCAGTGGGATCCGACGGACGCGGATCCGGGCGCGCGCGGTATCAGAGCCGCGACGCGGTCGTACTCGACGGGAGGGTGAACTCGTGCAGCGTGACGACCAGGGTCGCCCGACGTTGATCGACGGCGGTGAAGGTGTCGGACGACGCGGGGGAACGCGGCGCCGCTCCTCGGCAAACAGCGAACATCGCTACCTCCTCTTTACTGGCCGCTGCCCGGAGGGCGGACGGGGGAAGTACGCCTAACGTCGTTGCTTGTCCTGGAACAGCCAGGGGCACGTGCGATTGCGCAACGGCGCTATATAGGGGAAGCGCCGGCGATGCAAAGAGCTATTTGCGGCGGCCACGAGGTTTTTCGCCCGCCGCCCGAAAGAGCCCGCGAAACCCGGCCTTCCCGGAGCGGGCGCGACCGCGTTGCGAGGCCGGGCCCGCATGCTATAAGGGCCGCCGCACGGGAACGGGACGCCCCAACATTGAGCGAGCCGACGATTCTGATCCTGAACGGGCCCAACCTGAACCTGCTGGGCGTGCGCGAGCCGGCGCTCTACGGCAGCGACACGCTGGGTGACGTCGAGGAGGCGTGCCGCGAGCGCGCCGGGCTGCTCGGCGTCGACATCGACTTCCGGCAATCTAACCACGAGGGCGTGCTGATCGACTGGATCCAGGAGGCGCGCGGCACCGCCGCGGGCATCGTCCTCAACGCCGGCGCCCTGACCCACACCTCGGTCGCCATCCACGACGCGCTGAAGGCGAGCGACCTGCCGGTCATCGAGGTGCACCTGTCGAACGTGTTCCGGCGCGAGCCGTTCCGGCATCATTCGTACATCTCGTCGGTCGCGGTCGGCGTCATCTGCGGCTTCGGCGTCGCGAGCTACGTGCTGGCGGTGGAGGCGATGGCCGGCGCGCTCGGCGTCGGCGACAAGGCGGCGGCATGAAGCGCGGGCCCGGCTTCGCCGTCGACGCCGACCTGGTGCGCGCGCTGGCGCGCCTGCTCGACGAGACCGGACTGACGGAGATCGAGGCGCAGACGGGCGACGCCCGTATCCGCGTCGCCCGGACGCCTGCCCTCGTGAGCGCCGCGGCGGCGGCGCCGACGGCGGCTGCGCTGCCGGAGCCGGCGGCCGCGCCGGCGGCCGCGATCGCCGATCATCCCGGGGCGATCAAGTCGCCGATGGTCGGCACCGCCTTCCTCGCGCCGCAGCCGGGCGCCGCCGCCTTCGTCAAGCCGGGCGATCGCGTCGTGCCCGGACAGACGCTGATGATCGTCGAGGCGATGAAGGTGATGAACCCGATCACGGCGCCGCGCGCCGGCCTCGTTCATGCGGTGCTGGTCGAGGACGGGGCGCCGGTCGAGTACGGGCAGCCGCTCGCCGTCCTCGAGTAGCGGCCGGCTGCGTCAGGCCAGGAGCCGCCCCGCGCCATGTTCGAGAAGGTGCTGATCGCCAACCGCGGCGAGATCGCGTTGCGCATCCTGCGCGCCTGCCGCGAGATGGGCATCCAGACCGTGGCCGTGCACTCGACCGCGGACTCCGACGCCATGCATGTCCGCCTCGCCGACGAGGCGGTGTGCATCGGCCCGCCCGCACCGCGCGAGAGCTACCTCAACGTCCCGGCGATCCTGACGGCGGCCACCATCACCAACGCCGACGCGATCCATCCGGGCCTGGGCTTCCTCGCCGAGAACGCCGACTTCGCGGCGATGGTCGAGGAGCACGGCTTCGCCTTCATCGGCCCGACGCCCGAGCACATCCGCCTGATGGGCGACAAGGTGCAGGCGAAGCTGGCGGCGCGCCGCCTCGGCCTGCCGACCGTTCCCGATTCCGAGGGCGCCGTCGCCACCGTCGAGGCCGCCCTCGATGCCGCCCAGCGCATCGGCTATCCGGTGCTGGTGAAGGCGGCGGGCGGCGGCGGCGGGCGCGGGATGCGGGTCGCCCGCGGCGCCGATCAGCTCAAGGGCGCCATCTCCGTCGCGCGCTCCGAGGCGAAGGCGTTCTTCGGCAACGACGCGCTCTACCTCGAGAAGTACCTGACCCAGCCGCGCCACATCGAGATGCAGATCCTGTGCGACGGGCAGGGCGGAGTCGTGCACCTGGGCGAGCGCGACTGCTCGATCCAGCGCAGCCACCAGAAGATCGTCGAGGAAGCGCTGTCGCCGGCGCTGAACGCGGAGGAGCGCGCGTATATCGGTAAGCTCGCGACCGATGCGGTGCGCGAGATCGGCTATCGCGGCGCCGGCACGCTGGAGTTCCTCTACGAGGAGGGCGCCTTCTACTTCATCGAGATGAACACCCGCCTGCAGGTCGAGCATCCGGTCAGCGAGATGGTGAGCGGCGTCGACATCGTGCGCGAGCAGATCCGCATCGCCGCCGGCGGCACGCTGGGCTACACCCAGGCCGACATCCGGCTCGCCGGGCACGCCATCGAATGCCGGATCAACGCCGAGCATCCGGAGACCTTCCTGCCGTCGCCCGGCCGGATCGACGAGTACCACGCCCCGGGCGGGCCGGGCGTGCGCGTCGATTCCCACCTCTACTCGGGCTACGTCGTGCCGCCGCACTACGACAGCCTGGTCGCCAAGCTGATCTGCTTCGGCGTGACGCGCAACGAGTGCCTGATGCGCGTGCGCCGGGCGCTGGCGGAGTTCGTGATCGGCGGCATCGAGACCAACCTGGCGCTGCACCGCCGGCTGCTGACCAACCACGACTTCCTCGACGGCCGCTACGACGTGCACTGGCTGGAGCGGTTCGTGACCAGCCAGCGTCCGGGCGCCGACAGCTAGGGCCGATCCCGGGCGGCATGAGCGCGCTCACGCCGGACATCCTGCTCCGGGCCTATTCCGTCGGGCTCTTCCCGATGGCGGAATCGGCGGACGACCCGCAGCTCTTCTGGGTCGATCCCGAACGCCGCGGCATCCTGCCGCTCGACGGCTTCCACGTGCCCCGCCGGCTGGCGCGACGCATGCGCGCCGGCCCGTTCGCGGTCAGCGTCGACACCGACTTCGCGGCCGTGCTGGCGGGCTGCGC
>JADZBA010000146.1 GCA_020852355.1 Alphaproteobacteria bacterium | reverse complement strand
CGATCAGCAGGCCCGGGATGATGCCGGCGAGGAACAAGGCGCCGATCGACACGGTAAGGACGCCGCCCCACACGATCATCAGGATCGAGGGCGGGATGATCACCGCCAGGACCGCCGAGACCGCGGTGATGGCGACCGAGAAGCCGTCGTCGTAGCCCTCCTTGCGCTGGGCCTCGATGAAGATCTTCGACTGGCTGGCGGCGTCCGCGGTCGACGAGCCGGAGATGCCGGCGAAAAAGATCGAGAGGACGACGTTCATCTGGGCGAGGCTGCCGGGAAAGTGCCCGACCATGGTGCGCGACAGCAGCATCAGCCGGTCGGTGATGCCGCCGACGTTCATCAGGTTGGCGGTCAGCAGGAAGAACGGTACCGCCAGCAGGATGAACGAGTTGTAGGCGTTGAAGGTCTCCTGCACGAGGGTCATCGGCGACAGGCGCGGCTCGATCAGGAGGATCGGCAGGCAGGCGAGGCCGAGCGCGAAGGCGATCGGCACGCGCAGGAACATCAGCAGGAAGAACAGGCCGAAGAGGATGAGGGCCGCCTCGCCGGGCGTCAGGATCGAGGCGCCCATCACGCGAACCCTCCGAACAGCGTGCGCAAATCGTCCCAGAGCTGCTCGCCGAGGAAGACCAGCCACACGACGCCCGTCAGCGGCCACGCGACATGGATCAGCCACAGCGGCAGCTCCGCCAGCTCGGAGATGCGATTGAAGGCGAACTCGGTGAACTCCCAGCCCGCGACGACGAAGGTCAGCGCGAAGACCAGGACCGCGACGCGCGACACGATGTTGACGGCGGCGGTGCCGCGGCGGCCCATGCGCGGCCACAGATCGACGTCGAAATGCGCGCTTTCGCGCACGCCCACCATGGCGCCGATCATCACCATCCAGACGAAGAGGAAGCGCGCCATCTCCTCGGTCCAGATGTAGTGCGGCAGCAGCGAGGTGAAGCGCGAGAAGATCTGCAGCGTCACCGGGATCACCAGGATCAGCACGGAGACCACGAGCAGGAACGAGAGAATCCGGTGGCACGCGGCGGTCAGCCGCCGCCACGCCCCGCGAGTGCCGGTCACGCCTACCCCCCTCGGCTGGCGAGAAAAGATGCGGCCGGGGTCGAGCCCCCGGCCGCGACCGCCGGATCGCGCCGGCTCACTTGATGGCGTTGATCTGCTCGAGGATCTTGTCGGCGCCGATGTCCTTCGCGTAGGCCGTCATGACCGGGTCGACGAGTTTCTTCATCTCGGCCCGGTCGGCGAACGGGATGCGCTTCAGCTTGCCGGCCTTCTCCAGGGCATCGAGCTTCGCCGCGTCCTCCGACGATTCGACCTGGCGACCGTAGGCACCCGCCTCCTTGCCGGCCTTGATGATCGCCTGCTGGAGGTCGGCCGGAAGCTTCTTGAAGGTCTTGCCGGAGAAGCAGAGCGGCCGGATGGTGATCGCGTGCTCGGTCATCGAGAGGTTGGGCCCGACCTCGTAGAACTTCATCTGCTCGACGCCGGCCGCCTCGTTCTCACCCGCCTGGATGACCCCGTTCTGGATGGCGTTGTAGACCTCGTTGTAGGCGATCACCGTCGGCGACAGGCCGACGGCGGCGAAGGTCCGGCTCCAGATCGGCGCGCCCTGCACCCGGACCTTGAGGCCCTTCATCTCCGCCAGGTTGTGCACCGGCTTGTTGACGAAGATGTTGCGCACCCCGCCGCCGGCATAGCCGATCAGCATGACGTCGGCCTTCTGGGCGATCTCGTCGGCGACCGGCTTCAGCAGGTCGGCGTCGAGCACCTTGTTCCAGTGGGCGAGGTCGCGGAACAGGAACGGCGCGTCGATGAACGGCGCCGCGCGCGAGAATGTCGACATGTGCGCCGGCGATACGATCGCGTAGTCGACCGCCTTCCCCTGCGCCATGTACTCGAAATACTGCTTCTCCAGGCCGAGCTCGCTGTTCTTGTGCAGCACGAACTCGATCGGCTTGCCGTAGTACTGCTTCACCAGATCGGCGAACCTGACCATCGCCTTGGTGAAGGCGTGGTCGTCGTTGAACTGCGAGGCGCCGTTGAGGGTGATGGTCTGCGCCCCGGCCGGTGCCGCCAGCGCGACGACGGTCGCGACCGCGCCGGCCAATTGCTTCCAGGTCATCGAATCCTTCCTCCCGAGCGCGGATGGGGCCGCGTTTCCCGTCGGCGTTGCACGCCGATTGTTAGCAATCGCGACCATAGCGACGCCCCGGCGGCTTGGCCAGCTTCGCCTTGCGCGGGGCGGCCCGAAGCCCGAACCTGCCGGACACACCTGGGCCCCGACACGGACCGATGGCGACCCTTCACTACTTCGATCGCTACCTGCGGCATTTTCTCGGGCATTTCCACGACGAGGCGGACGCGATCACGGCGGCGGCACGGGCACGCGGATTCGCCACGCGCATCTACTTCGTGCCGGTCGCCGATCCTGCGATGGTCGCCGCGTTCGGCGGGACGACCATACCGTTGCCGGAGACCGCACCCGAGCCGGGAGTCGACCCCATCCGCTATGCCGCCGCGCGGATGGAACAGGGATGGCGCGCCCTGGGCCCGGATCCGTTCGCACCCGGGGACGTGCTGTTCCTGTCGTCCCTGCGGCCGGGCGAGCTGGTCGGGATATGCCACTTCCTGGCGACGCTGCCCCCGGGCCGGCGGCCGGCCACCGTCCTCAGGATCTATGACGGGGACGCGTTCGTGGAGCCGGGGGCGCGGGCGCTCGCGGGCCGCGCCGCGCTGTGGCGGCGCGCCATGGCGGAGATCGCGGACATCCCCTGCCCGCCGATCCTGGCGAGCGAAACGCCGGCTTTGGCGCGGGCCGCGACCCGCATTCTCGGCCGGCGCGTCCTCGACCTGCCCATCCCCGTCGCCTTCGATGCCGAACCGGCCGCGGGGCCGGGACCATCGGCCTGGGAGGACCGTACCTCGCCGCGCGTGCTCTTCATCTGCCATCGTCGCGGCATCGCCGTGGCCGACCTGGCGCGCTGCCTCGCCCGGATTCGCACCGCCCGGCCCGACGCGTCGCTCCTCGTCAAGCTCAACGACTTCAAGTCGATCATGCACGTGCGCGAGCACGCCTACATCACGCGCACCCTGGCGGTGCCGGTCCTGACGGAGTTCCTGCCGCGTGCGGCACTGTCGCGGCTGATGGCGGAGGCGGACTTGGTGGTGCTGCCCTACCGCGTCGGCGGCTACGAGTTCCGCTCGTCCGGACCGTTCGCCGAGGCCGCGGCGATCGGCCGGCCGACGGTGATCCCGGTCAGGACGTGGATGGCGGCGGAGATGGATGCCGGTCGCGGCGCCGGAATGATCTATGCCGACGACCGGCCGGAGGTCATCGCGGGCGCGACGGTGGCGGCGATCGGCCGGCTCGACGCGCTGCAGCGGCGCGCGGCGATCGCGGCTGCCGCGGCACGGCGCACCCACGGTCCCGATCGCTTCGTCCTCCGCCTGCTGGACCTGGCGCGCGAGGCTGCGGCCGGCGGCGCGCGCGCCGACGGGATCGCTCTCGGAACGGTGGTGGGATTCGACGCGCTCGGCGACGGCTACCGGCTGCTCGGCGAGGGCTGGGGTGCCGCGGGGGTCCTGGACACACCGATCGCGGCGTCCCGCGCCCGGCTGTGCGCGACCATCGACGGGATCGCTCCCGCCCCGTCCGCCCTGAACATCGCCGTCGAGCTGGCGGGGCCGCCCGCCGGTTCGGCGCCCTGCCGGGTCACGCTACGCGCGGGGACGAACGAAGCGGCGACATGGGTCGTCGAAGCGGGATCGGTCGGCTGGCATCGCGCGACGCTCGCGGCCCCGGTCGACGGCCGCCGGCT
>JADZBA010000145.1 GCA_020852355.1 Alphaproteobacteria bacterium | reverse complement strand
TCGAGGGCCAGGAAGAAGCGGCTCCAGGCATTGCCGCGGGCCTGGCCCATCCAGTCGCGCTCGTCCTCCGGCGGCACCCGGAACAGCTCGGCGATACCGATGCCCGAGGGATTGGCGGCGGCCGGCTTCAGCGCCATCAGGACGAGCAGCGGCACGATCACCGTGCGCGACCAGTACGACACCTTGTCGAGATGGAACGGCGACCAGCGCGGCAGCAGCATGATCTCGACCGGCATCGCCGGCACCGCCCGCCACGGCACCTGGCGGAACAGCGCCAGCGCGATGCGCGTGAAGACGTTGGCGCGGGCGGCGCCGCCCTGCGCCAGCACGAAGGCCCGGGCCCGGGCCATGTGCGCCACGCCGGGATCGTCGCCGGCCAGCTTCAGCGCATAGTAGGCCTTGACGGTCGCGCTGACGTCGCCGGCGGCGCCGTGGAACAGCGGCCAGCCGCCGTCCGCCCCCTGGATGCGGCGCAGATAGGCCGCGAGCTTCGGCTCGACGTCGCGCTCGGGCCGGCCCAGATAGTGGCCGAGCATGATGTATTCCGCCGGGATGGTCGCATCGGCCTCGAGCTCGAAGCACCACTCGCCCTCCGCCCCCTGCCGCGCCAGCAGGCCGTCGACCGCGACCGCGACGCGCGCCTCCACGGCGGCGAGGTCGCGCGCGGCGGCGAACGGCGGGGCGAAGGCGGGAGCGGGCGAGCCGGTCATCACAGGAGTCGCTGGAAAGCGAGTGTTATGCCGCGGCGCGGGCGCGCCTGTCGCGGCCATTCTCGACCCCGCAGGCCAGCGACGCGGCGTGGAAGCCGGAGCGTATCGCCCCCTCGATGGTCGCGGGCAGCCCGGTCGCCGTCCAGTCGCCGGCGAGGAACAGGTTGGGCCAGGCGGTCGCGGCGGGCGGGCGGCGCGCCACCTGCTCCGGCGTCTGGGCGAAGGTCGCCCGCTTCTCCTTGACGATGCGCCAGGGCGGGACGTCGCCCGCCAGCGACAGCGCGCGCGCGACGTCGGCCCAGATCGCGGCGGCGAGGTCGTCCGCCGGCCGGTCGATCAGCGCGTCGGCCGCGCTGACCGTGACCGACGCCACGTCGCCGCGCATGAACAGCCATTCCGCGGTGCCGCCGAGGATGCCGAGGAACGACGGCTCGCCGTCCGCGGCCAGCCGTTCCGGGAGGCGGAAATGCGCGTTGAGGATGGCGCGCGTCCCTTCGGGCACGGTCAGGTCCGGCACCAGCTCGGCGGCGATCGCGGGGGGGACCGCGAGCACCACCGCATCGTCGGCGGCGACGGCGACCTCGCCGTCGGCGAACCGCAGCCCGGCGACCCGGCCGTCGCGGAAGCGCATCCCGCGCAGCCGCGCGTTGAAGCGCGGAACGATCCCGCGCGCGGCGAGCCAGTGCAGCGCCGGCGCGGCGAAGGCGTCGTCGAGGCCGCGGCGGGCAATGAGCGGCCGGCAGGCGGCGCCACCCCTGGCGAAGGTCTCGCGCATCACCGGCGCCAGCAGTGCCGCCGCCCCCTCGCCGGTGCCGGCGTTGAGGGCGGCGACCGCCAGCGGCGCCACCAGCGCACGGTGCAGCGGGTGCGACGGCGGGACGACGTCGTCGACGCGCGTGCCCGGACCGGCGCAGGCGAGGCGCACCAGCGCCCAGTAGTCGGCCGCCCGCGTCCCCGGAACGCGGCGCGCGGGATCGAGGATCCACAGCGGCAGCACGCCGTCGCCGACGGCGAGGTGCCAGCGCGCGCCGCTCGCCAGGTCGACGAACGGATAGACGGCCGCCGCCGGCGCGGTCAGCGCATCGCGCGCGCCGACGGCGTCGAGGAACGCGAGGGCCGCGCGATTGCCGCTCAGCAGCAGGTGGTTGCCGTTGTCGATGGTGCGGCCGAGGGTCGCGTCGAAGAAGCTGCGGCAGCGCCCGCCCGCCTGCCCCGCCGCCTCGTGGACGCGTACCGACCGGCCCCGCCCGGCCGCGTCGATCGCCGCGGCGAGGCCCGCGAGCCCGGCACCGACGACATGGACCGTCATCGCCTCACAGCCAGGAATGCCGGACCGCGATCCACAGCTTCTCCAGCCGCCCCAGGCGCACGCGCTCGTCGAGGCGGGCGAAGCCGCGCCGCTCCAGCCGGCCGAGGAGGCGGCGGTAGACCTCCATCATGATGCGCGCCGGCCGGCCCGCGGAGCGCGGGATGGCGGCGAGCAGCGCCGCCGCCTCGGCGAAGCGCCGGCGTGCGACCGCCGCCACGTCGATGCAGGCGGCGGCCACGCGCGGGTCGGACACCACGGCGGCGGCCGGCCCGAGCGGCAGGCCATGGCGCGCCAGCACCTCGCGCGGCAGGTAGAGCCTGCCGTCGGCCGCATCCTCGGCGACGTCGCGCAGCACGTTGGTGAGCTGCACCGCCTCGCCCAGCGCCTTGGCCAGCGCCCGCCCCTCGGCCTCGCCGGTGCCGAAGATGCGCACCGAGATGAGGCCGACCGCGCCGGCCACGCAGGCGCAGTAGCGTTCCAGCTCGGGCCACGAGGGCGCCACCATGGTGCCCGCCGCGTCCATCTCCAGCCCGTCGATGACCGCCAGGAAATCATCCTTGCGCAGGCCGTAGCGCGCGATCGGCGACGCCAGCGCCCGGGCGATCGGATCGTGGGGCCGGCCCTGGTAGAGCGCCTCGATCTCGGCACGCCAGCGGGCGAGGCCGGCGATCTTGTCGGCGAGCGGGCCCGGCTCGTCGGCGATGTCGTCGACCAGCCGGCAGTAGGCGTAGACCGCGTACATCGCCTCGCGCTGCGCGCGCGGCAGGAAGCGCATCGCCCAGTAGAAGGACGAGCCGGCGTTGCGCACCACGGCGGTGACCGCCGCCTGGTCGGCGGCACCGGCCGGCAGAACCGCGTCCGTCACGGCGCGTAGCGGCGGCGCGCCGCCGCCCCCGCGCCGGTCCAGCGCCCCATGACGGTGCCGATGCCGCCGGCGAGCGCGGCCGCCGCGAAGACGGTGCGCCCGAGGGCGACCCGGTGCGCCAGCGGGTCCTCCGCCCGCAGCCGGCGCACCAGCGTCGTCGCGATCCGCTGGATCACCCCGGTCTCCAGCGCCAGCCTGGTGCTGGCCATCGCGGGCGCCAAAGAGTGCGACACGGCGAGCAGCCGCTCGACCCCGTCGAGACAGCGGTCGAGCACCCGGCGCAGCCCCGGCGACAGCGCGGGAGCATCGAGGTCCTCGACCGACGCGCCGGCCTCCGCCAGCCAGGGAACCGGCAGATAGACGCGGTCGAGCGCACGCCGGTCGTCGCCGCAGTCCTGGAGATGGTTGATCACCTGCAGAGCGTTGCACAGCGCGTCGGAGCCGGGATAGAGCCGCCGGTCCTCGCCATGGAGATCGAGGAGATAGCGCCCGACGGGCGCCGCCGAACGATCGCAGTACGACATGAGATCGTCCCAGCCCGCGTAGCGGCTCTTGACCGCGTCCTGGCGGAAGGCGTCGACGAGGTCGAGGGCGTGGCGCGGCGTCACTCCCGTCGCGGCGAGGCTGCGGCGCAGGCGGTCGGCGGTGGCCAGCGTGGCATCGCCGCTGCCGGAGGCCACCGCCAGCGCCATGCGATCGAGGCGGGCGAGCTTGTCGGCCGGCGACAGCGCCGGGTTGTCGGCGATGTCGTCGATCGCCCGGGCGAAGCGATAGAAGGCGGCGATGTGCGGACGCAGCGGTGCCGGCAGCAGCCAGGAGCCGACCGGGAAGTTCTCGTCGGCCGCACCCTTGCCCGACGGGGTCTCGACGGCGCTCACGGCGCCGGCGCCGCGCCTTCCGGCGCGCGTCCCTTCCATTGCGGGCCGCCGGCGAAATGGTGGCGGCGGGCGGAATCGACGGTCATCGCGGTGTAGAGCGCGGCGGCGAGCGGCAGCGTCGCGGCCCACGCCGCGGGGAGCCGGTGGAAGCGCAGGATCGGGGCATAGGCCAGAACCATCGCCGCCACCGCGAGCGCGCCCAGCACGGCGGCGGCCCCGTCGCCATGGAGCGGCCAGAGAACGACGGCGGCGACCGGCGCGAGATAGACGAGGATCATCCCGGCGACCGCGCCCAGCAGCCGCGGCGGCGAGCGCCGCAGCTCGACATAGGCGGTGCGCGCGACCATCGCCCAGAAGGATGCCAGGTCCGGATAGGCGCGCAGGCTGCCGCTCGTCTCCCCCAGGCCGAGCCACAGGCGGCCCCCCGCCCGCTTCATGGCAGCGGCCAGCGCGCAGTCGTCGATCCAGGCGCCGCCGATGGCGGCGAGGCCGCCGGCGCGCTCCAGCGACCGGCGCCGCGCCAGCATCGAGCCGCCGGCGGCCGCCGCGGTCGGCCGCCGGGCGTCGGCGACCCGGGCGAAGGGATAGAGCTTGGCGAAGAAGAAGACGAAGGCCGGCACGAGCAGCCGTTCCCAGAAGCCGACGCAGCGCAGGCGCACCATCTCCGACACGAGGTCGCGCCGTTCGCCCTCGGCGCGCGCGACGAGCCGGCGCAGGGTTCCGGGCGCGTGGACGATGTCGGCATCGGTGAACCAGATGAACTCGCAGGCATCGCCGGCGGCACGGACCCCCTGGTCCATCGCCCAGACCTTGCCGGTCCAGCCGGACGGAAGGGGCCGCGCGGCGATCACCGACAGTCGCGCGGCCCGGCCCGCCGCGGTGGCGGTGCCGTCGCTGCTGCCGTCGTCGACGACGACGAGGCGGAGGTCGCCGGGATAGTCCTGGTCGAGGATCGCCGCGACGCAGCGCCCGATCGTCGCGGCCTCGTCGCGCGCCGGCACCACCGCCACCACGGCGGGCCACGCCGCGGGCGGCGGCGGCACGGCGGTCGCGGCGAAGCGCCAGAAGCCGCCTCGCGCCAGCATCAGCACGGCCCAGATCACCAGCGACAGCGCCGCGACGACCGTCCACATGGCGACGATCCGGTCACCGGCGGCCCCGTGCGGTCATTGCCGGAACGACGGGTCCTTGCGGTCCATCAGGCGCACGAGGGCATCGAACTCCAGCTCGCCGTAGGTCGCATAGCCGCCGGTGCGCATGAACTCGCGGCTCTTCTCGACACCGTCGCGGCGCACGGCATCCGCGGGCACCACCAGCGGGCCGCCACCACCCTGGGCCAGAAGTTGGATCTCGCACGCCCGCTGCAACCGGTACATGAAGAGGAACGCCTCGGGCACCGTGCGTCCGCAGGTCAGCAGGCCGTGCGTGCGCAGGATCAGCAGGTTCCGGTCGCCGAGATTGGCCGCCAGCCGGTCGCGCTCGGCCAGGTCCAGGCTCGGGCCCTCGAAGTCGTGGTAGGCGACCTGGCCATCGAAACCCAGCGCGTACATGCTGATCGGCAGCAGGCCGCAGGCCTGGGCCGCCACCGCCATGCCGGCGACGGTATGGGTGTGCATGACGCAGGCGGCGTCGTGACGGACGCGATGGACGGCGCTGTGGATCACGAACCCCGCGGGATTGATCATGTGGGCGCCGGGGCCCACGGGATTGCCGTCGAGGTCGATCTTCACGAGGTTGGAGGCGGTCACCTCGTCGTAGCGCAGGCCGTAGGGGTTGATCAGGAAATGCGTCTCCGGCCCCGGCACCCGCAGCGTCGTATGGCTCCAGATCAGCTCGGTCCAGCCGAGATGGTCGACGATGCGGTAGCAGGCGGCGAGCTGTACCCGCAGCGCCCACTCCTCGGGGCTCACCTGGTCGCGGATGCTGCGGCCCGGGATCTCGCGCGTGCCGTCCATGACGTCCTCCCCCCGCTGTCAGTTCTTGTAGGTGGGATCGATGCGGTCGACGAGGCGCAGCATCGCCGGCCATTCGCGGTCGCCGACCTGCGGGCGATTCGACGCGTGCAGCCTGGGCGAGCCCTGCTCGGCCGTCTTCCGGATCACCGATTCGGGCACCGGGTATGCCGGCACGTTGGCACCCTGGAAGGCGAGCTGCATGCGGCAGGCGCGCTCGGCCCGGTACATCCACACGAATGCCTCGCCGACGGTGCGGCCGACCGTCAGCAGCCCGTGGTTGCGCAGGATCAGGATCTTGCGCTCGCCGAGGTCGGCGACGATGCGCCCGCGCTCGTCGAGGTCGGTCGCGGCCCCCTCGAAGTCGTGGTAGGCGATCTCGTTCCAGATCAGCAGGCTGTGCTGCGTCAGCGGCAGCAGCCCGTCGCGCTGGGTGGCGACCCCCGTGCCCGCCGCGGTGTGCGTGTGCAGGACGCAGGCGAGCTCGGGCTTCGCCATGTGCACCGCCGAATGGATGACGAATCCCGCGGGGTTGAGCTCGACGCCGGGCGGATCGATGACGCGGCCGTCGAGATCGACCTTGACCAGCGAGGAGGCGGTGATCTCGTCGAACAGCACGCCGTAGGGGTTCAGCAGGAAATGATGCTCCGGCCCGGGCACCCGGGCCGAGATGTGGGTCGCCGTCAGGTCCGCCCAGCCGTAGTGGTGGACGAGCCGGTAGCAGGCGGCGAGATCGACGCGGGTCTGCCACTCGGCGTCGGTCATGCGGCCGGCGCTGCGCGAGACCAGGGCAACGGACATCGGGAGAGCCTCCACCCAGGGGATCGGCCGAGTATCGGCCCGGCGGCAGCCCGTCGCCAGAGCTTTTCGGCGGTCGCCGGAAGGCGCACCCTGGGTGGTCCACGAGCGGAGGGTGGAAATGCGCGAGACGAGCTATCGCACGGCACTGGTGACGGGCGCCTCGAGCGGCATCGGGGCGGCGATCGTCCGCGACCTCGCCCGGCGCGGGCTCGAGGTGCATGCGGTGGCCCGCCGGCGCGATGCCCTGACGGCACTCGCGCGGGAGACCGGCTGCATCGCCGAGGTCGCCGACGTGACGCGCCCCGAGGACCGCGCCGCGCTGCTGCGCGGCTTCGTGCCCGACATCCTCGTCAACAATGCCGGGACCTCGCGCGGCGCGCCCCTGTCGAGCGCCGCCGCGGCCGACATCGACGTCCAGGTCGAGGTCAACCTGCGGGCGGTCCTGCACCTGCTCAATCTCGCGCTGCCGCGCATGCGCAGCCGCGGCGGCCACGTCGTCACCATCGGTTCGATCGCCGGGCTCCATCCCCTGCCCGGTTCGCCGGTCTATGCGGCGACCAAGGCGGCGATCCACGCCATGCACGGCGCCTTGCGCCTGGAGCTGGTCGGCTCGCGCGTCCGCCTGACCGAGATCTGTCCGGGCCGCGTCGACACGGAGATCTTCGGCCATGCCGCCGGAGATGCCGCCAAGGGGCGGGCGCAGTTCCTCGACGGCTACGAGGTGCTGCGCCCCGAGGACGTCGCCGCCGCCGTCTGGTACGCCGTCAGCCAGCCGCCCAACGTCAATGTCGGCCTGATCGAGCTGACGCCGACGCTGCAGGCGGTCGGCGGCCTGCAGACGCTGAAGCCGCAATGAGCGGCTTCGGCCGACACGGGGGGCGGCGACAGGCCCGTTGTGTTCTCGGCGCCGCCGCGATATTCGCTCGGGCCACGCGTCGCAGGAGGTGGATGGTGCGGATCATCAGCGGTCGTTCCCCGATCATCGCGCTGTCGCTCGCCGCCGCCCTGGCATCGGGCTGCAGCACCATCAGCGACCTGACGGGCCTCGACGCGCCCGGCTCGGCGCCGGCCGGCGAGAGCGTGAAGCCCACGACCTTCGTCGGCGAGCGGGCGGTCGCGCTCGACGGCGATCTGCGCAAGCTCCGCGCGACCCATGAGGAGCGGGCGGCGGCCGTCGCCCGCCTGAAGGGCGCTGCGGCGGCGGAGAGCGCCGCCTACAACGGCACCGTGCAGGAGATCGCCGAGCGGCTCCAGGCCGGGGCGACGGCGCTCGATTCGAAGCTGCTCGCGCAATGGACCGAGGCGCGCGGCCATCTCGCGCGCGTCGACGAGACGGTATCGCGCATGCGCGCGCTGGACGCCGACCTGACCGGCGACCGCGCCCGCGGCACCTATCTCGGCAATGCCGCCCGCGGCGCTTCGGAGCTGGCCGGCGGCACGGAGGCGGAACTGGCCCTGCTGCGCCGCGTCCAGGCGGGCTACGTGGAGACCAACGGCGCGCTGGACGGCCTCGCCGCCGACCTCGGCGGCGAGATCCGCCGCCACGGCCAGTGGCTCACCGCCGAGCGGCAGCGCTCCGACCAGCTCCTCGCGGCCGTCCGCGCCGGCACGGCTCCGCCCGCGCGCGCCGAGGCGCCCGCGGGCCGGGCGCCCGCGACGGCCGCGACGCCCGCGGCTCCCGTCGCCGCCCCCGCCGCCGCGACGGCGGCGCCGGCGCCGACGATGGCCACGCCGGTGGCCGCGACCGGCAACCCGCCGGGCAAGCCGGTCAGCGTCGACGGCAGGCGGCCGTTCGTCGTGATCCGCTTCGACCGCGCGGACGTCGAGTACGAACGTCCGCTCTACGAGGCCCTGCGCGTCGCCGTCGACCGCGACCCGCGGGTGCGCTTCGACGTCGTCGCCGTATCGCCCAAGGACACCAAGGTCAGCGCCCGGACCGTCGAGGGTTATGCCAGGAAGGTGGCGAAATCGATGGTGGCGATGGGCCTCGACTCCGACCAGGCCCGCACCTACGAGCGCAGCATCTCCGGCATCTCCGAGCCGCAGGTCCATCTCTACATCCGCCGCCGCTGACGGCGCCGGGACCTACCCGCCGGGAATCGGCCAGCGCAGGCGCACGAGGACGAGGCCCAGCAGGCCGGCGAGCGCCATGACCAGCATGGCGTTCGAGGCGCCGATGCGGTCGGAGAGCGCGCCGACGGCCAGGATGCCGAGCGGCGCGGTGCCGATGCAGACCGTGACGATGCCCATCAGGCGCGAGCGCAGCTCCGCCGGCGCCTCGGTCAGGATCAGCGTGCTCTGCATGCTGGCGAAGGCGGCCGAGCCGAGCCCGCCGAGGAACAGGAGCAGCAGCATCAGCCAGTACCAGGGCGCGACGGCGGCGAGCGCCACGGCCACCATCAGCGCCAGGGTGCCACCGAGGAACACCGCGGCGCGCTCCTGGCGGATACGGCCGCTGGCGAGCACGAGGCCGCCGATCAGCCCGCCGCCCGCCTCGGCCGAGGCGAGCAGGCCGACCAGCGTCGCCGACACGCCGAACTCGTGGCGACCGATCGGCGGAATCATCGCGGTGTAGGAGAACCCGAAGGCGTTCATCACGACGGTCGTCGCCAGCACCGCCATGACGACGGGCCGCTGCCGCGCGGCGGCGAAGCCCTCGGCGATGTCGGCGGGGATGCGCGCGATGGCCAGCGGCCGCCTCTCCTGGCGGTAGTCGAGTCCGGCGACGAGGACGACGCCCGCCAGGAAGAGCACCGCGGAGAGCAGGTACACGCCGCCGATCCCCACGGCCTCCAGCACGAAGCCGCCGACCACCGGGCCCGCCATGCGCGTCAGGCTGCTAGTGACCGTGTCCAGCGCTACCGCCTGGCCGACCCGGGCGGGGCCGGCCACCTCGCTGACCATCCGCCGGCGCACCGCCATCTCGCTCGCCCACACCGTCCCGGACACCACACCGCCCGCGGCGATGTGCCAGAGCTCGAGCAGGCCGGCGAACGCCAGCAGACAGAGCACGGCGGCCGATGTTCCGACGGCCGCGAGCCCTGCCGTCATCAGCGTCTTGCGGTCGACGGACTCGGCGATCGCGCCGGCGAGCGCCCCCACCAACAGCATCGGCAGCATGCGCGCCACGGTCACGCCCGCCACCATGAATCCCGATCGCGTCAGGTCGTAGGTGAAGACGCCCGCCGCCAGCAGCTCCAGCCAGCGCACGGCGTTCACGAACCCCCCGACCAGCCACAGGCGCAGATAGTTCCGGTCGGCGAGCAGCCCGCGCGGCCCGCCGTGGCGTTCCCCCGCATTCTTCATTGCCGACGACGCTAACGCGGGCGGGGCGTCGAACCAAGACGTAGACGGCTGCGGGCGCCGCACTGAGCAACGCGTCCGGAGTGGCGAGGTCTCGCCACGGCGGCACCGATCTGGACCGAGACGCCATGGTTCGCCGCAGCCGCCCCATGCTAGCGATCGCATCGGTATCGAGGTGCGGCATTCCGCCGCCCCGGACAGCGAGAGCGATGATGCTGCAGGCCGTCATGCTCGGACTTGGTGTCGTGGCCGTGGGGCTCGCGGTCGCCCTCCTGCGTGGCGCCCTGTCCGGCGTCGATCGCCTGTTCGCCGCCGGCCTCGTGGTGCTGGCCCTGGTCTTCGGCTGGCTGGCGTTCTCCGACCCCCTGGAAGGCGCCGCCGACGCCCCGATCGCCAGCGCCCGGGCGCGCAGCGTCCCGGTCCCGCCGGCGCCCTCGTTCCGGGACTGAAGCGCCGGCGCGCTATTGCGTTCCGAAGTAGCGGTCCCCGGCGTCGCCGAGGCCGGGGCGGATATAGCCGTGCGAATCCAGCCCGCGGTCGATCGCCGCGGTGACGATCGAGACGTCGGGATGCGCCTCGCGCATCGCCGCGATGCCCTCCGGTGCGGCGATGACGCTGACCAGCCGGACGCGGCGCCCGCCGTGCCGCTTCACCCGGTCGACGGCGGCCACCGCCGAGGCGCCCGTCGCCAGCATCGGGTCCACGATCAGCACCAGCCCGCGCCCCATATCGGGCGGCAGGTGCTCGTAGTAGTGTACGGGTTTCAGCGTCGCGGGGTCGCGGTAGAGGCCGACATGGCCGATGCGGGCGCCCGGCGCCAGGTGACGCAGCCCCTCCAGCAGCCCCTCCCCGGCGCGCAGCACCGAGACGAGGAAGAGCGTGTCGTCGTCGAGCCGACGCGCCGGCGTCGCTTCGAGCGGCGTCTCGACGGTGACGCTGCGCAGCGGCAGATCGGCGGTCGCGGCGGCGCCCAGCACCAGCGACAGGCCGCGCATCGCGTCGCGGAACGCCGGCATCGGCGTCGTCCGGTCACGTAGCTGCGCCAGGTAGTGGGCGGCCAGCGCGTGGTCGACGACGGTCACGCCCGCCGCCAGCTCACCGTCCCGATCGGCCGACATCGGCGCCCCCTCCCGCCGTCTCAGCGACGGCCCGTGGCCGCCTTGCGCGGCTGCTCCGGCTCGGCCGGCGCGACCGCGAGCTTGACCAGCATCCGCAGCAGGCTCTGCAGTCCCGCGAGGCGCTGCTTGGCGTCGTCCCAGGCACGCATGATGACGAGCCGGTGGTCCGGGCGCACGCGCGCCGTCCCGGCGTTGCGCGAGATGAACTCGACGAGCCCGGCCGGGTTGGGGAAGCGATTGGCGCGGAACGCGATCACCGCGCCCTTCGGCCCGGCCTCTATCCGTTCGATGCGCGCCTCGCGGCAGAGCTGCTTGATGGCGATGACCGCCAGCAGATTGTCGACCTCGGCCGGCAGCGGGCCGAAGCGGTCCGCCAGCTCGGCCGCGAACGCGTCGATCTCCGCCCGGTCGACCAGCGAGGCGATGCGCCGGTAGAGGCCGAGGCGCACGCCGAGATCGGTGACGTAGCCCTCGGGGATGAGAACCGAGCTGCCGATCGCGATCTGCGGCGTCCAGCTCTCCGCGGCCGCGGCGTCGGCGAGGCCGCGCGCCTCCGCCACCGCTTCCTCCAGGAGCTGCTGGTACAGCTCCACGCCGACCTCGCGGATGTGGCCGGATTGCTCCTCGCCGAGCAGGTTGCCGGCGCCGCGGATGTCGAGGTCGTGGCTCGCCAGGGTGAAGCCCGCACCCAGCGTGTCGAGCGTCTGCAGCACCTCCAGGCGACGCTGCGCGGTCTCCGTCAGCAGCTTGCCCGGCGGCAGGGTGAGATAGGCGTAGGCGCGCTGCTTGGCGCGGCCGATGCGGCCGCGGAGCTGATAGAGCTGCGCCAGCCCGAACATGTCGGCGCGATGCACGATCATGGTGTTGGCCGCCGGGATGTCGAGACCGGATTCGATGATCGTCGTCGACAGCAGCACGTCGTAGGCGCCTTCGACGAAGGCGGCCATCACCGTCTCGATCTCCGCCGCGGCCATGCGGCCGTGGGCGACGGCGATCTTCACCTCCGGCACCAGCTCCTTCAGCGTCTCCTGGACCTTGGGCAGGTCCTCGATGCGCGGTGCCACGTAGAACACCTGGCCGCCGCGGAAGCGCTCGCGCAGGATCGCCTCGCGCACCACCACCGGGTCGAACGGCAGCACGAAGGTCCTGACCGCGAGGCGATCGACCGGCGGCGTGGCGATGACGCTCATCTGCCGCACCCCCGAAAGCGCCATCTGGAGCGTGCGCGGGATCGGCGTCGCCGTCAGCGTCAGGACATGCACCTCGGCGCGCAGGTGCTTCAGCTTCTCCTTCTGCGCCACGCCGAAATGCTGCTCCTCGTCGACTACGACGAGCCCGAGATGCTTGAACTTCACGTCCTTGCCGAGCACCGCATGGGTCCCGATCAGGATGTCGATGGCGCCGTCGGCCAGCATCGCCTTGACCGATTTCGCGTGCTTGGGCGCGACCAGCCGCGAAAGCTGCTCCACGCGCACCGGCAGGCCGGCGAAGCGTTGCGAGAAGGTGCGGAAGTGCTGGCGGGCGAGCAGCGTCGTCGGCACGATCACCGCGACCTGCGTGCCGCCGAGCGCGGCGACGAAGGCGGCGCGCAGCGCCACCTCGGTCTTGCCGAAGCCGACGTCGCCGCAGATCAGCCGGTCCATCGGCCGGCCCGAGCCCATGTCCTCGATGACGTCGCCGATGGCGCGGAGCTGGTCGTCGGTTTCCGGGAACGGGAAGCGGGCGCAGAACTCGTCGAACAGTCCCTCGGGCGGCGCCATGACCTCGCCCGAGCGGATCTCGCGCTCGGCCGCCAGCCGCACCAGCTCGTCGGCGATGGCGCGGATGCGCTGCTTGACCCGCGACTTGCGCGCCTGCCAGCCGGCGCCGCCCAGACGGTCGAGCGCGACCTCGCCCTCGGCACCGCCGTAGCGCGACAGGACCTCGATGTTCTCGACCGGGACGAACAGCTTGTCGCCGCCGTCGTAGACGACGCAGAGGCAGTCGTGCGCCGCGCCCGCGACGTCGAGCGTCATCAGCCCGTCGTAGCGACCGATGCCGTGGTCGACATGGACGACATAGTCGCCGACGGTCAGCGCGGAGACCTCGGCGACGAACTGGTCGAAGTTGCGCCGCCGCTTGGTCGCCCTGGCCATGCGGTCGCCGAGGATGTCCTGCTCGGTGACGATGGCGTC
>JADZBA010000144.1 GCA_020852355.1 Alphaproteobacteria bacterium | reverse complement strand
TGCCGAGCTGGAAGGGGGCGGAGAAGCTGACCGACCGTGCCGCCCAGACGGTGTTCATCCCGCTGCATCCGGGCGCCAAGCGCTGCCTCGACGAGGCCAAGATCCCGATCCGGCTGATCGCCCATGGTGGCGATACGCCCTGAGCGGCGAGCGAGAGGCCGCCCGCGATGAGCCGCTCCCGATGAGCCATGGCGAAGCCCCGTCGGCGGCGGCCCTCGCCCTCCTCGAGCAGGACGCCGCCCGGCCGCTGCGCAGGGTGATCCGCGGCGGCGCCCTGCATCATCGACTGGTGGCGGCGGCGATCATCTTCATCAGCCTGTTCCTCGGCGTGCTGCTGATCTTCACCGCCACGGCGGGCACCATCACCGCCTATCTGCAGCGCATCGCCTTCGTCTGCGCCATCGTCTCGCTCGGCCTGCTGGTCAAGTCGGCGGGCGGCACGCCCTGGCACAGGCGCAGCGCCCTCAGCTTCCTGCCCGACGCGGCGGGCGTCGTGCTGCTCGTCGCCGGCATGCTCCACGTCTTCCTCGACTACGAGGAATTCGCCCGGCGCATCGGCTTCCCCGACACGATCGACCTCGCCTACGGCATCGTCTACATCGTGCTGACGCTGGAGGTGACGCGGCGCTTCATCGGCTGGGCGATGCTGATCATCGTCGCGGCCTTCTCGATCCAGGCGCTGTTCGGCGAGCATTTCCCGGGCATGTTCGCCGCCCCCGACGTGCGCTGGCAGACGTTCGTCGAGATCCTGTTCATGCAGGACCAGGGCATCTTCGGCTCGACCACCGGCGTCGCAGCGACCTACCTGATGCTGTTCCTGATCTTCGGCGCGGTGCTGATCCGCACCAACGGCATCACCTTCTTCGAGGACCTGTCGCTGGCGCTGATGGGACGCCGCGCCGGCGGCCCCGCCCATGTCTCCGTGCTGTCGAGCGCCCTGCAGGGCACGACCTCGGGCAGCGTCGTCGGCAATGTCGTCGGCATGGGCAACGTCACCATCCCGCTGATGATCCGCACGGGCTTCTCGCCGGCGAGCGCCGGCGCCATCGAGGCGGTGGCATCGTCGGGCGCGCAGATCATGCCGCCGGTCATGGGCTCGGCCGCCTTCCTGATGGCCGCCTTCCTCGGCGTCGGCTACTGGACGATCGTGGTGGCCGCGGTGATCCCGGCCGTCATCTATTTCATCGCCATCCACGCCCAGGTGGAGTTCCGCTCGCGGCGGATGGGCCTGGTGGCGACCACCGAGACGCTGCCGACCGTCGCCGGCGCCATGCGCTCGGGCGGACATCTGCTGATCGCCATCGTCGCCCTGATCCTGCCCTTCTTCTTCGGCTTCTCCTCGCAGATGGCGGCCCTGATCGGGCTCGGCGCGCTGTTCGTCGCCTCGCTGCTCGCCAGCTCCACACGCATTCCCATGGCGGGATATCTCGACGCGATCGTCGACGCCATGGCGAACAACGTCGCGGTCGGCGCCGCGGTCGCCACCGCCGGCATCCTCATGGGAACATTGTGGGTGTCGGGGGCCGGCAACCTGCTCGCCGACTTCGTGGTCTACGCGTCCGACGGTCGGCTGCTGGTCGCCCTGATTCTGACGGCGCTCATCGCGCTCGTGCTCGGCATGGGACTGCCGACGCCGGCGGTCTACCTCACGGTGGCGGTGCTGATCGTGCCGGCGCTGATCCGCATGGGCGCGCCGGAGCTGGCGAGCCACATGTTCGCCTTCTATTTCGGCATCCTCGCCAACGTCACGCCGCCGGTGGCCCTCGCCGCCTACGCTGCCGCCAGCATCGCCGGCGCCGACCTCAACCGCACGGGCTACGAGGCGTTCATCCTGGCGCTCTCGGGCTTCATCGTGCCGTTCATCTTCGTCTACGACCCCGCGCTGCTGATGATGGGCTCGTGGTCGGCGATCATCATGGTGTCCGTGGCGACGCTGATCGGCGTGATCCTGCTGTCGGCGGCGCTCGAAGGCTGGCTCGGCCGCACGCTGACGATGCCGGTGCGGGCCGCGCTCCTGATCGCTGTCATTTGCCTGGGCTGGCCGGACTGGCGCGTGCGCCTCGCTGGGCTGGCGGTGGCCGTCGTCGTCCTCGTGCCGTCGCTGCTCCGCCGCGACGTCGCGCGGCCGGCGGCCGGCACGGCGCGCTAGAAGGTGCCGATCATGGCCAAGGCGAAGATCAATCTCGTCGTCTGGTGCGGCGTCGCCGCCGTCGCCTTCATGCTCTGGTTCTTCGCCGGTCGCACGCGGCTCCACCTCGTCGATCCGCTCGCCTTCATCGGCCTCGTCGCCGTGGCGGCCGCGGTCCTGACCGCACTCGTGTGGTGGGAGGCCAGGGCCGGCAGCGAAACGTTGTCCGGACCGGGCGACGGTCCCCCCTCGAAGTAACGGAGGCGGCCATGTGGCCCTTGCGATCGATGCTGTTCATCCCCGCGCACAAGCTCGACTGGGCGCGCCGGGTCGCGCGCTTCGCGCCGGACTCCGTGGTGCTCGACCACGAGGATGCGGTGCCGCCGGCCGACAAGATCCCGGCGCGCGCCATCGCGCGCGAGGCGATCGGCCTGCTGCACGCCATGGGCATCCCCGCCTTCGTGCGCATCAACTCCCTCGACCAGGGTGGGCTGGAGGACGCGATCGCGGTCGCTGCCGAGGGCTTCGCCGGCGTCATGCTGCCCAAGGGCCGCACCCCCGACGAGGTGCGCGAGCTCGACGTGGCGCTCGCCTATGCCGAGGGCAAGGCCGGCCTGCCGCGCCGTTCGGTCGCCATCATGGCCCTGCCGGAGACGGCCGAGGGCCTGTGGGCGGCGCGCGACCTCGCGGCGGCCAGCCCGCGCGTCAAGGGCATCGTCGGTGTCGTCGGCGGCCCGGTCATCGGCGACGTGGCACGCGCCGCCGGCTTCCGCCCGACGGTCGAGGGCACCGAGCATCTCTACCTCGCCTCGAAGATGGTGCTCGACAGCCGCGCCGCCGGCGCCCTCTACCCGATGTCGAGCATCATCGGCACGGCGCTCGACGACCATGCGCTGGTGCGCAAGCTCTGCGTGCGCGCCAAGGCCCTGGGCTTCACCGGCGCGGTACTGATCCATCCGAGCCACGTCGCCATCGCCAACGAGGTCTTCACGCCCGACCGCGAGGAGGTCGACTACTTCAAGGGCCTCGTCGCGGCGATGCGCGAGGCCGAGGCCGCCGGCTCGGGGGCGGTGACCTACCGCGGCCAGATGGTCGACTACGCCATGCTGCCGATCGCCGAGGAGGTGCTGCGCGAGGCGCGCCGCCGCGGCGTTCTGGCCGATTGAGGGTAACGACGATGACCGGCAATCCGCTGCCGCTCGCCGGCCTGCGCGTGGTCGAGGCCGGCATCGCGCTCGCCGGCCCGTTCGTCGGCAGCATGCTGGCCGACCTCGGGGCCGAGGTGATCAAGGTCGAGCGGCGCGACGGCGGCGACCCGATGCGCCTGCTCGGCCGCAAGAAGAACGGCGTCCAGGTGTGGTGGGGCGTGGCCGCGCGCAACAAGAAGGTCGTCACGCTCAACCTCAAGGACCCCGAGGGCAAGGCGCTGTTCGAGCGGCTGGTCGCCGACGCCGACGTGCTGGTCGAGAACTACCGGCCCGGCGTCATGAACCGGCTCGGCCTCGGCTGGGCGGACCTGTCGAAGATCAACCCGCGCCTCGTCATGGTCAGCGTCTCGGGTTTCGGCCAGACCGGCCCCGACTCCGGCCGCCCCGGCTTCGGCAAGATCGCCGAGGCGTTGAGCGGCATGGTCGTCCTGACCGGCCGGCCCGACGACACGCCGCAGCATGTCGGCTTCAGCCTCGCCGACACCTCGGCCGGCATGATGGGCTTCTTCGCGGTTTCGGCCGCCCTCTATGCCCGCGACTGCGCCGGCGGCACGGGAACCCATGTCGACCTCGCGCTCTACGAGCCGCTGTTCCGCATGGCCGACTGCCAGCTCGCCCTCCACCATCTGATGCAGCGCAGCCCCGCCCGCCAGGGGACGAACGATCCCTACGGCTGGGGTGCGACCGAGGGCGAAGGACGCTGGATGCCGAGCTTCGCCTGCGCCGACGGAAGCTGGCTCATGCTGCTCGTCCGGCCCGGCGACGCCGCGCGCCGCCTGGCGGACCTGGCCGGCGTCGCCGCGGGGGCCGACCGCGACGCCCTGGCCGCGGCGCTGGCGCCGTGGTTCCGCGCCCGCTCGCCGGAGGCGGCACGGACGGCGCTGCTGCCGCTCGGCGTCGAGGCCGCCCCGGTGCATGACGGGGCGACGCTGGCCGCCGATCCGTATTTCATCGCCCGCGGCGACGTGCTGGCCGTCGAGGATGCGGTGGTCGGACCGGTCGTGGTGCCGGGCCGCACGCCACGCGGCTACGCCGCCGACGGCCTGCGCCACTTCCGCGACGCCCAGGTCGGCGAGAACAACCGCGAGATCCTCGGCCGGCACGGGATCGACGACGCACGCCTGGCCGAGCTGGAGCGGGCCGGCACTGTGTGAGCGCGGGCCCCGCGCCGCCGGGCTTGACGGGCCGCGCGGGGCGGGGAGACTGCCGCGGCCGGCGACCCGCGCAGCCCCGGCAGAAACGGATCGATGCCCGCCTCCACCGTGGTCTTCGTGAACGGCGTCAACCGCCTGTCGCCCGAGCAGGTGCGGCGCGGCGTCGATTCGCCGCTCGCCAGCATCCGCCTGCGCTGCCTGCTGCCCGCCGTCGGCCTGCGGCAGCTCGGCCACCACACCGCCCTGGTGTCGCTGCCCGAGCTGGGCGATCCAGGGGTCGCCGAGCACCTGCGCGACCCGGCGCTGCGCGTCGTCCTGGGCAAGCTGTCGCCGGGCACGCTGGCGCGGCACGCCGCGCTGTGCGCGACCGCCTTCGCGACCCTCGACCGGCTCGCCGGCCTGCGGCCGGTGCATGCCGACGTCTGCGACCTGCTGTCGCCCGAGCGCGGCCACACGGCCGCCTATTGCGACCTCGCGATCGGCCGCTGCCGCGTCGTCGCGTCGACGCGCTGGCTGGCCGCGCACTACGCCGAGCGCTGCGCCGTGCCGCCGGCCGTCGTCGAGGATCCGACCGAGACTCCCGATGCCCGGCCACCGCGCTTCGCGCCGGGCGAGACGCTGCGCCTCGCCTGGTACGGGACCTGGACCGTCGCGGCCGCCCGCCTCGTGCGGACGGTGCTCGACGACCTCGCCGACCTCGACCGACCGATCGCGCTCGACGTGGTGGCGCAGCCCGATGCGGCGGCCGAGGTGGCCGCGCTGGGGCGGGCGGTCGCCGCCGGGGCCGGCTTCGCGCGCACCGTCGGCCACCGCAGCTGGTCGGTCGCGGCGACCGCGGCGGCACTGGCGGCCTGCGACCTCGTGCTGCTGCCCCAGGAGACCGCCCAGAGCTGGGGGCTCGCCAAGTCGCACAACAGGCTGGTCGAGGCGATCCAGCACGGCCGGCTGGCGGTGGCCTCGCCGATCCCGGCCTACCGCGAGCTCGACGGTTGCGCCTGGGTCGGCGAGCGCCTGGCCGACGGCGTGCGCTGGGCGCTCGCCCATCCGGCCGAGGCCGGGGCGCGGATCGTCGCCGGCCAGGCGGAGGTCGCCCGCCGCTTTGCGCTGCCCGCGGTGGCCCGCCGCTGGGCCGAGGCGTTGGAGCTGCCGCCCGCCTGAGGCGCGGCTACACCGCGCGCTTCTCGCGACCGGCCAGCCGGCGGTCGATCGCCTCCCAGATGTCGCGCTCCAGCGCCACGCCGTCGAAGCGGTTGATCTCCTGGATGCCGGTCGGCGAGGTCACGTTGATTTCCGTCAGGTAGCCGCCGATGACGTCGATGCCGACGAAGATCATGCCGGCCTCGCGCAGCGCCGGCCCGATCGCCGCGCAGATCTCGCGGTCGCGATCGGTCAGCGTCGTCTTCATGGGCTTGGCGCCGGCATGCATGTTGGCCCGCGCCTCACCCTTCTCGGGTACCCGGTTGATGGCGCCCCTGGCCTCGCCGTCGACCAGGATGATGCGCTTGTCGCCCTGGCGTACCTCGGGCAGGTAGCGCTGGATGATGATCGGCTCGCGGTAGAGCTGGGTGAACATCTCCAGGAGCGCGCTCAGGTTCTCGTCGTCGGGGCCGATGTGGAAGACGCCGGAGCCGCCGTTGCCGAACAGCGGCTTGACGATGATGTCCCGGTGCTCGGCGCGGAAGGCGAGGATCTCCTGCCGGTCGGCGGTGATCAGCGTCGGCGGCATGAGCTCGGCGAAATGCGTGACGTAGAGCTTCTCCGGCGCGTTGCGCACGCGCACCGGGTCGTTGACCACCAGCGTCTCGGGATGGACGTGCTCCAGCAGGTGCGTCGCGGTGATGTAGGCCATGTCGAAGGGCGGATCCTGGCGCATCAGCACCACGTCCATGGTGGCGAGGTCGATCGTCTGCCAGCCGCCGAAGGTGAAGTGGTTGCCCTTCTCGCGGCGGACCTGCAGCGGCCGGCAGCGCGCGACGACGCGGCCGTGCCGGAGGGTCAGGTGCTGCGGCAGGTAGTGGAACAGCGCATGGCCGCGCTGCTGCGCCTCGAGCGCCAGCACGAAGGTCGAGTCGGCGTCGATGTTGATGCCCTCGATCGGGTCCATCTGGATGGCGACGGCGAGGCTCATGGGGCTGGCTCCGAGGCGTGCGAGGGCGGCGACTATAGCCGCGGCTGCGGCGCGGGACGAGATGCCGGCAGCGCCGGTTGACCCCTTCCCGGGCCGTTGGCTATAAGTCACTTTCGAAAGGGAAGCTACTCCATGCGCTGGTCCGAGGTCGGCAATTCCGCATGCACGCTCGCCCGGGCGCTTTCGGCGGTCGGCGACCGCTGGACGCTGCTCGTGCTGCGCGAGGCCTTCCTCGGCGTGCGCCGCTACGAGGACTTCCAGCGCCAGACCGGGGCCGCGCCGAAGCTCGTTTCCGACCGGCTCGCCAAGCTGGTGCGCCACGGCATGCTGGAGCGCCGGCGCTACCAGGAGCGGCCGGCCCGCGACGAGTACCGGCTGACCGACAAGGGGCGCGACTTCTATCCGGTCATGGTCACGCTCAGCCAGTGGGGCCAGCGCTGGATGGGCGACCCCGAGCGGCCGCCGGTGACCCTGGTGCACAAGGGCTGCGGCCGGCCCATGGCGCCGGCCCTGGTTTGCCCGGAATGCGGCGAGGCGGTCGGTCCCGGCGACTCGACGATGCGGATCGACCCCGCCTATGCGGCCGAGCGCGCCGGCCGCGCCGCGGCACCGTGACCCGACGCCAGACGAAAGAGACATCCATGCCGTCCGCCCCGCTCGCCCGCGCGCTCGTCGTCGTCATCGTCGCGGGCTGCGCCTTCAACCTGTTCTCCTTCGGCATCCGTTCCGGCTTCGGCCTCTTCCTCGCGCCGATGAGCGCGGCACACGGCTGGGGCCGCGAGGTCTTCTCCTTCGCCTCGGCCATCCAGAACCTGCTGTGGGGCGTCGGCGTGCCGTTCGCCGCCGCCGTTGCCGATCGCTGGGGCTCCGGCCGCGTCCTCGCCTTCGGCGCCGTGCTGTACGGCCTCGGCGTCGCCCTCATGCCGTTGGCGACCGAGCCGTGGATGCTGGCCGCCACCATGGGCGTGCTGGTCGGCTTCGGCCTCTCCTGCGCCTCCTTCTCGATCGTGCTGTCGGCGATCGGCCGGGCGGTGCCGCCCGAGCGGCGGACCTGGGCGTTCGGCCTCGGCACCGCGGCGGGGTCGATGGGCCAGTTTCTGATCGCGCCGATCGAGCAGGTCCTGCTCGGCGCCCTCGGCTGGGTCGACGCGCTGGTGGCGATCGGTGCCATGGCGCTCGTCATGGTGCCGCTGGCCGGCATCCTGCGCGGCCGTCCCGCGGCCGCCACGGGCATGCAGCAGTCGCTCGGCCAGGCGTTGCGCGAGGCCGGCGCCCATGCCAGCTACTGGTACCTCGTCGCCGGCTTCTTCGTCTGCGGCTTCCACGTCGCCTTCATCCTGACCCACCTGCCGCCCTACCTGAAGGACATCGGCGTGCCGTCCTGGGTCGCCGGCTGGTCGCTGGCCCTGGTCGGCCTCTTCAACATCGTCGGCTCGTACACCGCCGGCGTGCTGGGCGGCACGCGCAGCAAGAAGTGGCTGCTGAGCGGCATCTATCTCGGGCGTGCCGTGGTCATCACGGTGTTCGTCCTGACGCCGCCCTCGACCGTGTCGGTGCTCGCCTTCGCCGCGGCCATGGGACTGCTCTGGCTGTCGACGGTGCCGCTGACGTCGGGCCTGGTGGCGGTGATGTTCGGGCCGCGCTACATGGCGACCCTGTTCGGCATCGTCTTCCTCAGCCACCAGGTCGGCGCCTTCCTCGGCGTCTGGCTGGGCGGGCGCATCTACGACGTGACCGGAAGCTACGACCTGCTGTGGTGGTTCGGCGTGGCGCTGGGCGTCTTCGCCGCCCTCATCCACCTGCCGATCGCCGAGCGGTCGGCGCGCCTGGCGCCGGCCGCCACGTGAGCGCGCCCGCATGATCGCGGCGGCCGGCACGCTGGCGCGTCCGCATCGCCTGGCGCTGGGGATCGCGGCCGGCCTGCTCGCCCTGTGGGCGGCGAGCTTCGCCCTGCTGCTCCACGCTGCCGCCCTGCCGCCGGCGCGGTCGGGGACGGTGCTGGTGCTGTTCCCGCCCCGCTTCGGCGCGATCGAGGCATTCGCGGCGATCGCCGCGGCCGACGGCACGCCCGTGCGCGCGACCTGGCTCCCCAACTTCGTCCTCGCCGACGGGCCGGACCCCGGTTTCGTCGGCCGCCTGCGCGCCGCCGGCGCCCTCGCCGCCTACAGCCCCTTCGACCTCGGTCCAGCGCTCGTCGACGGCTGCACCGGGTTGCCGCCGGAACGGTAGCGATCCGACCTCAGTTCAGCCGCGCCCGCAGATCCTGGATCAGCGCCGCGAGCCGGTGGCGCGACGTCGCGTCGCCGGCGAGCGCGAGGGCCCGCTCCAGCGCCCCGACGGCGGCGCGCAGGTTGCCGAGATGGCCGTTGAGCAGGCCGGCCTCGTGCCAGAGTCCGGCCTCCCGCGGGGCGAACAGCAACATCGCGTCGATCGCGGCGAGCGCCCCGGCGACGTCGCGGCCCTGGATCCGGCGCAGCTTGACGTTGTTGTGCAGGCGGAGCAGGACGGCCCGGTTGCCGACCGGCGCATAGTGCGCCGGCCCCAGCTCCTCGTTCTCTCCGGCGACCGACTTCAGCAGCCGCCGCAGCTCGGCGGCACCGCGACGCACGCCGCCGTGGAACGGGTCGAGGATGGCGCGCGACTGGCCGGCGGCGAGCGCGATGACGAAGTGCGCGGGGAAGGCGAGGCCGGTCGCCTCCCAGCCCAGCGACTGGGCCGCGTGGAGATAGAGAATCCCGAGCGCGACGGGAAGGCCCCGGCGACGGTCGATGACGCGCATGAGGTTGGCGTTCTGCAGGTCGTCGTAGTTCCGGACGTCCCCCTGGTAGCCGTGGGTGCCGGCGATGACGTCGGAGAGGGCCGCCGCCTGCCGGTCGAGGTCGGGATCGACGCCCGCCCGCGCGCCGACGTCGGCCGCCAGCTCCGCCAGATGGGCGCGGTAGCGATCGAGCGGCACGCGCGGCCGTTCGAGCGCGGCCAGGGCGAGCGCCCCCTCGCCGAGGTCGACCTCCATGTCCCCCCGGTCCGCGAGGCCGCGCAGGATCGCCGCCGCCGCACCCGCCGTCATCGCCCGCCTTCCAGCTCCGGACGCCATGCATCGACCAGATGGCGCGGCAGGCGTCCGGGCACCACCAGGACGACGTCGAAGCGTACCGCCAGGCCGGCGAGATCGGGCCGGCCGGCGAGGAAGGCCGCCGCCGCGCGCGCCAGGCGCCGGCGCGCCCTGCCGTCGACCGCCGCCGCCGCCGCCACGGCCAGGGGGCGCGCCTTGACCTCGATCACCGCCAGCGTACTCCCGCGCCGCGCCACCAGGTCGATCTCGCCGACCGGGCCGCGCCAGCGCCGTTCGAGGACGCGGTAGCCCTTGAGCCGCAGCAGCCAGCCGGCCCATGCCTCGGCGCGCCGTCCGAGGCGTTCGGCGGCGGCACGCCGCGGCGCCGGCCCGCGGGTCACGGCTCCCCGGTCGCGACGTCGCCGGCGAGCGCCAGGGCGCGGGCGTAGACCTCGCGCCGCGGCCGGCCGGTCGCCGCCGCCACCATGGTCGCCGCATCCTTCACCCGCATCGTCGCCAGCGCGGCGCGCAGGCCGGCGTCGACCTCGGCCGCATCGGCCGCCGCCCTGGGGGCCGGCGGCCCGACCACGACGACGATCTCGCCACGTGGCGGCCCGGCCGTGCGGTAGTGCT
>JADZBA010000143.1 GCA_020852355.1 Alphaproteobacteria bacterium | reverse complement strand
CCATGGACCCTGCCCCACCCGCCGCCACCTCCCGCGCCCGCTGGGTCGATCCCCAGGGCAAGCCGATCAGCTGCCTGGAGAAGATCAAGGTGCTGGAGCAGAACCTGGAGGAGATCCGCTCGTCGTGCCAGGACGCGCTCGAGGACGCGCTGCTGATGGGCTGCGACGAAGGCCAGGTGCGCGCCGTGCTGCGCGACCTGGTGGACGGGCTGGTGAATCCCTACCGCAAGGGGTAGCGGCCCCTCACCCCGCTGCCAGCCGGGGCAGCCACATCACCAGCCCCGGCCAGACGGCGATGATGGCCATCATCAGCATCAGCGTGAAGACGAACGGCAGGGTGCCGATGATGACGTCGTCGATGCGGCCGCGCTTGCGCAGGCCCTGGACGACGTAGAGGTTGATGCCGACGGGCGGCGTGATCATCGCCGTTTCCATCAGCAGGATGATGAGGATGCCGAACCAGATCGGATCGTAGCCGGCCTTGAACATGATCGGCGCGATGATCGGCACGGTCGCCACCATCATCGACAGCGTCTCCATGAACATGCCGAGGACGAGGTAGAAGACGATCACCGCGAGCAGGAGCTGGACCGGCGTCAGCCCGAGCTCGGTGATGTAGCGGTTGACCTGGCCGGTCAGCCCGATCGAGGTGATGACGAAGTTGAGGAAGTAGGCGGCGACGAGGATGGCCATGATCATCGCCGTGGTGCGCATCGTTCCTTCGAACGCCTGCAGCAGCACCCGCATCGTCAGCCGCCGGTTGCAGGCTGCGACGGCGAGCGCCGCGAGCACGCCGAGGGCTGCGGACTCGGTCGCCGTCGCCCAGCCCGCGTAGATCGAGCCGATGACGGCGACGAAGATCAGCAGCGGCGGGATGAGGTCCGGCAGGCTGCGCAGGCGCGCGTCCCACGTCGTGCGGATCGGCTGGCCGCCCCAGGCCGGACGGTAGAGGCAGAAGCCGAGCACGGTCAGGCTGAACAGCGAGGCCAGCACGATCCCCGGCAGCACGCCCGCGAGGTAGAGCTTCGGGATCGAGCTCTCGGTCAGCACGCCGTAGACGATCATGTTGATCGACGGCGGGATGAGGATGCCGAGCGTGCCGCCGGCGGCGATCGTGCCGAGGAACAGGCGCTCGTTGTAGCCGCGCTTCTCGACCTCGCCCAGCGCCACCGTGCCGATCGTCGCCGCCGTGGCGACGCTCGACCCGGAGGTCGCGGCGAACATCGCGCAGGCGGCGATGTTGGAATGCATCAGCCCGCCCGGCAGCCATGGCATCCACTGGACGAGCGCGTTGTACATGCGCTCCGCCATGCCCGAGCGCAGCAGGATCTCGCCCAGCAGCACGAAGAAGGGGATCGCCACCAGCAGGAAGTTGTTCGACGTCGACCACGCGAGCTCGCCCATGGCGAGGGACAGCGGCATGCGCGAGTAGATCTCGGTCAGCGCCAGCCCGAGGATGCCGAGGCCGGCGGCGACCGGCACCGCCAGCGCCAGCAGCCCGATCAGGATGGCGAGGGTGGTCCAGATCATGGCGTCTTCGCGCGTTCGGCCAGCGCCCGGATCTCGTCCTCCACCTCCTCCTCGGCCGAACGCGTGCCGATCAGGCGGACGACGCCCTGCATGTCGCCCGCCGCGATGCGGCGCAGCGCCTCGACCAGCAGCACCAGCCCGACCGCGAAGAACAGCAGCATGCCGGCGAACCAGATCACCTGCGGCACGATGAGCGGCGTCTCCAGGGCCGACTGGCTGCGCGAACCGGACGACCACGACTGTTCGAGGACACCGCGCCCATGCCATGCGACGAGGGCGAAGAAGCCGACGAAAAGGACCAGTCCGGCGACGTCGAGCAGCACCCTCACCGGCGTCCGGAACAGCACGTAGAGCGAGTCGATGCGGATATGCGCCCGCTCGATCAGGGCCGCCCCCAGCCCCCAGGCCGTGCCGATGGCCAGCGCGTAGCCCGCCAGCTCGTCGGCGCCGCCGATCGATTGCGCCAGGAACTTGCGCAGCACCACGTCGACCCCGATCAGCACGGCGGCGATCAGGATCAGGGTGCCGCCGAACCACAGACCGAAGCGCGACATCCGATGCGCCGCCGCCAACACGCCTCTCATGCCGCCCCCTGCGAAGAGCTCCCGCGAACGGGCCGGCCGTCTCCCGGCCGGCCCACCGCCGTTCGCCTCAGCTCACCGGCGCCTTCAGGCCGATCGCCTTGCCGACCGTGTCGTTCCACTCCTTGACGCATTCGGCGCCGCAGCGCTTGGCCCAGTTGGCCAGCACCGCACCCTCGACCAGCTTCTTGTGGGTCGCGGCCTCGGCCGGCTTCACCGGCACCAGCGTCATGTTGGCGGGCTTGCCCATGGTGCAGGGCTGCTTGCCGAAGTTGCAGTTGTCGGCCTGATCCATCGCCGCCTTGATCGTCGCCCACATCTTGTCCTCGTAGCCCTTGACCTGCTCGAGGAGGAACGCCTGCACCTTCGGGTCGAGCCGGTTCCACGTGGTGAGGTTGACGGCGAGCGCATTGATGCTCCAGCCGAGCGACATCGGATAGAGCGACTTCGTCACCTCCGCCCAGCCGGCCGTGTTGCCCGACAGGCTGCCGGTCACGCCGCAGTCGACGACGCCGTTGTTGAGGGCCGGGACGACCTCGGCGAAAGCCATGCTGACGGCAGTGCCGCCGACGCCCTGCAGGAAGTCGCGCATCGTGTTGTTGAAGACGCGGATCTTCTTGCCCTTGAGGTCGTCGAGGCCGGCGATGACGTTGCGGCACCAGAACACCTGCGGCGGGTTGCCGCCGAACGCGAGCAGCTTGGCGTTCCAGTTCTTCTGCATCTGGCGATCGATGACGGGCGCCCATGCCTTGCAGGCGGCACGCGCCTTGTCCGGGTCCAGCGTCAGGCCCGCGAGGTCACACCCCTCGAAACGCGGGTCGTCGCCGGCCATCTTGGAGATGTCCATGCCGGCGAAGTCCATGACGCCCAGCTTCAGCAGGCGCAGCATCGTCTTGTCGTCGATCCCCATCTGATCGAGCGGCGTCACGTCGACCGTGATGGCGCCCTTCGATGCCTCCGGAATGGTCTTCCGCCAGAACGGCAGCTCGTCCATCGACGAGGCGACGGTCGGACCGTTCAGGCCGATCGCCTTGAACTGCAGCTTCGGCAGGTCCTGCGCGAAGGCACCGCCGGCAAACGGCAGCGCGAGCGCCGCCGCGGCGGCGAGCAGAATGCGCATCTTCACGTGATGTCTCCCCTTCGAGCCGGTTGAGATCGCCCTCGCGCGCCTCCGCTGCCGGAGAGGTGCGAGGCCCCGGCAGGATGCTGGCACCGAACGGTCGCGGGACGCAAGGATGGGCACCCCGGCACGATCGGCGGTTGCCCGTCGTTCAAGCGACATGCCAGCCTGCGCCATGCTCGCTCCGATCGTCGTCCTCAGCGAACCCCTGCCTGCCGCCGGCATGGCGCGCCTCGCCGCCGCGGCCCTCGAGCTGCGCGTGCTGGCCCAGCCGACCGGGGCGGCGCTCGCCGCCGCCGTCCGCGACGCGGACGCCGTGGTCCTGGTGAACGAGCGGCCGGCACTGACGGCGGCGATGATCGCCGGCGCGCCGCGGCTGCGGCTCGCCTGCCGCAACGGCGCCGGCTTCGACAACTTCGACGCGGCGGCGCTGGCGGCCCGCGGCATCCCCTTGCTGACCACCGGCGCCGCCAACGCCGACGCGGTGGCCGAACACGCGCTCTACCTGCTGCTGGCGCTGTTCAAGCGCGGGCCTGCCTACGACCGGGCGGTGAAAGGCGGTGCCTGGCCGCGCGACGCCGGCACCCGCCCCCGCGAACTGCGCGGCAAGGTCGCCGCGATCGTCGGCTACGGCCGCATCGGCCGCCGCATCGCCGATCTCTGCCGCGCCCTGGGCATGCGGGTGATGGCGGTCGACCCGTCGCCGGCGGAAGCCGACGTCGCCTTCGTCCCCCTCCCCGATGCGCTGGCCGCGGCAGACGCCATCATCCTCGCGCTGCCGCTGTCGCCGGCGACGCGCGGCCTGATCGACGCGGCGGCGCTGGTGCGCATGAAGCCCTCGGCCTTCCTGGTGAACGTCGCGCGTGGCGCCATCGTCGACCAGCCGGCGCTGGCGGCGGCGCTGCGTGCGGGCCGCCTCGCCGGTGCCGGCCTCGACGTGCTGGCGGTGGAGCCGCCCGCCGCCGACGACCCCCTGCTGGCGCTCGACAGCGTCGTCCTGACGCCGCACGTCGCCGCCTCCTGTCCGGAGGCGATCGACCGCGTGGCGATCGCCTGCGCCGACGCGGTGGTGGCGGGCCTCGCTGGCTGAGCCGCCTCTCAGAGCGCCGCGATCGCCGCGTTGCGCAGGTCAGTGATCACCATGTGGCCGGGATTGTGGGTGATCGCGATCGGCGGCTTCGCCCGGCGGATCGCCGCCTGCGGCGTGACGCCGCATGCCCAGAAGACCGGCAGCTCGTCGGCCCGCACCTCGGTCGCCGGCCCCTCCCACGGCGTGTCGATGTCGTCGATGCCGATGAGATGCGGCAGCCCGATATGCACGGGCGCGCCGTGGACATTGGGGAAGCGGCTGGTGATCTGCACGGCGCGGATCGCATTCGCCGGGCTGAACGGGCGCATCGACACGACGAGGTCGCCGGCGAACCGGCCGGCCGGCGCGGTCGGGATGTTCGTCAGGTACATCGGCACCGAATCGCCACGCTCGATGTGGCGCAGCGGCACGCCCGCATCCAGCAGCGCCGATTCGAACGAGAAGGAGCAGCCCAGCACGAAGGCGACGAAGTCGCCGCGCCAGAGATGGGTGATGTCCGTCACTTCCTGGATCAGCGCGCCGTCGCGGAAGACGCGGTAGCTCGGCACGTCGGTGCGGATGTCGAGGTCGGCGCCGAGATTGGGCAGGCGCGGGTCGCCCGGCTCCGACAGCCCGATGATCGGGCACGGCTTCGGATTGAGCTGGCAGAAGCGCAGGAACTCCGCCGCCCAGTCGGCCGGGAGGATGGCGAGATTGCCCTGGACGTAGCCGGGCGCGACGTTCGCGGTCGTCCCGGTGTGGCGACCGGCGCGGATGGCGCGCCGCGCCTCGCGCGGGTCGGCGGACAGCGTCGGCTGGATCGAATCGGGCATGTTCGCCTCCTTGACGGTTCGCTATGCGGCAGCCGGCGCCAGCACCCCGGGCGCGTCGCCCATGCGCACGCGCACGCGCTTGCGGCCCCAGTCGCCGGCGGGGCCGTCGAAGACGCCGGCCACCGGCGTGCCGCAGCTTCGGCAGCGCCCGCCGTCGTCGAGGTGCCAGCGGTCGAGCGTATACCAGTCACGGCCGATCAGCCGCTCGCCGCAGGCATGGCACCAAGTCGAATCGCGATGCGGGTCGTGGACGTTGCCGACATAGGCATGGCGCACCCCCGCCTCGACCGCGATCCGCCGCGCGGCGATCAGCGTGGCGTGCGGCGTGCGCTCCTTGTCGAGCATGCGGTAGTCCGGGTGGAACGCGCTGAAATGCAGCGGCACGTCCGGCCCCAGGCGATCGACGACCCAGTCGCAGAGGCGGCCGATCTCCGCGGGCGAATCGTTCTCGCCCGGGATCAGCAGCGTGGTGATCTCCAGCCAGCAGGAGGTCTCGTGCCGGATGTACTCCAGCGTCTCCAGCACCGGCGCGAGGCGGCTCTTGGTGACGTTGCGGTAGAACGCCTCGGTGAACGCCTTGAGGTCGACGTTGGCGGCGTCCATGTGGCGGTAGAAGTCGGCGCGCGCCGCCTCGGTCATGTAGCCGGCGGTGACGGCCACGGAGCGGATGCCCCGCGCGCGGCAGGCCTGCGCCGCGTCGACCGCATACTCCAGGAACACTACCGGATCGTTGTAGGTGAAGGCGACGCTGCGGCAGCCGAGGCGGGCGGCGGCGGCGGCGATCGCGTCGGGCGAGGCCGAATGCGCCAGCTTGTCGTTCTCGCGCGATTTCGAGATGTCCCAGTTCTGGCAGAACTTGCAGGCGAGGTTGCACCCGGCCGTGCCGAACGACAGCACCGGCGTCCCCGGCAGGAAATGGTAGAGCGGCTTCTTCTCGATCGGGTCGACGCAGAAGCCGCTGGAGCGGCCATAGGTCGTGAGCACGATCTCGCCGCCGCGGTTGGCGCGCACGAAGCACAGGCCGCGCTGCCCGTCGGCCAGCCGGCAGAAGCGCGGACAGACGTCGCACTGCACCCGCCCGTCGTCCAAGACGTGCCAGTGCCGGCCCGGCACCACGGACGGGTCGTCGCCGACGGGAACCGCTTCCTGCTCCGCCATCGATGCATGATAGCAGGCGCGCGGGAAAGGGACCACGCGCGGCCGCGCGGCCCCTTCCGCGACGCAATGCCCGCTACTTCGCCTCGGCCAGGATCATCCAGCGCACGCCGAAGCGGTCGACGAGCATGCCGAAGCTGGAGGCGAAGAAGGTCTTCGCCAGCGGCATCTCGACCTGCCCGCCATCGGCCAACGCGGCAAACTTCCGCGCGGCATCGGCGTCGTCGGCCGCGGTCAGCGCCAGCGAGAAGCCCTGGAAGCTCGCATGTTCTCGGCAGCCGCCGTCGGACGCCATCACGACGGAGTCGCCGATGCGCATGCTCATGTGCATGACCTTGTTCTCGGCGCCGGGCGGAGACATGGACGGCTCGGGGCTGTCCTTGAAGCGCATGAGCATCGTCGTCTCGGCGCCGATGGCCCGAGCATAGAACCCCGAGGCCTCTTCGCACCGGCCGTCGAACGAGAGATAGGGCTGGACCAGCATCGTCTGTCCTTCCACCTGGTTCGAGTACGATCGTCGGCGACGCGCGCCTTGCGCATCACTTAACCATCCGGTACAGCGTCGACCGAGCAATGGCAAGGGAAAATGGACGCCGTACACATGGGGGCATGACGATGGGCACGGCCAGGGGACACACGACGCGCGGCACGTATCGTCACGGCGACCTGCGGCGTGCCCTGCTGGATGCCGGCGTCGCCCTGGCGCGCGTCGGCGGCCCCGACGCCGTGGTGCTGCGCGAGGCGACGCGGCGCGCCGGCGTGGTCCCCAATGCCGCCTATCGCCACTTCGCCAGCCGGCGGGCGCTGCTGCGTGCCGTCCGCGCGGCCGCCCTCTCGGCGCTGGCGGTCGCCATCGAGACGGAGCTGGCGGGGATGCGGCGCCGGCGCAGCCGGGCGGACTTCGCCCGCGCCGGACTGCGCGCGGTGGGTGCGGCCTACCTGCGCTTCGCGCGCACCGAGACGGGCCTGTTTCGCACCGCCTTCGCGATCGGCGCGGAGGTGCCCGAGGCGGACCAGGCGGAGCGGACCGGCAACAGCGGCCTCAGCGCCTTCCAGCTCCTCGGCACCGCGCTGGACCGGCTCGTCGAGACGGGCGTGCTTCCCGCCGGCCGTCGGCCCGGCGCGGAGTACCTGGCATGGTCCGCGGTACACGGGCTGGCGATGCTCGTCATCGACGGGCCGCTGTGCCGGCTGGCGCCGGCCGATGCCGACGCGATCGGCGAGCGTCTGGTGGCGATGGTCGAGAAGGGCCTGTGAGCGGCCGCCCCCCTCAGTAGCCCGCCTCGGGATCGCAGAGATTGAAGACGGGCTCGCCCGCCAGCCAGCCCTCCAGATTGTCCATGAACAGGTTGGCGGACAGCCGCTGCCACTCGACCACGTCGCCCGAGACGTGCGGCGTGAGGATGGCATTGGGCGCCGTCCAGAGGGGCGAGCTCTCGGGCAGCGGTTCGGTCGCGAACACGTCGAGCGTGGCGCTGGCGATCCGTCCGTCCTGGAGCCGCCGCAGCAGCGCGTCCTCATCGACGATGCGGCCTCGCGCGAGGTTGATCAGGTGCGCGCCCGGCTTCATGCGGCCCAGCATGGCGTCGTCGAAGAGGCCGCGCGACCTCGGCGTCGACGGCAGCACCAGGATGACGAAGTCCGCCTCGGGCAGGCGGCTCGCCATGTCGGCGATGCCGATCGTCTCGTCCGCCGCGGGGTCCGGCACGCCGCTCTGCCGCACGCCGATGGTGCGCACGCCGAACGGGCGCAGGCGCTCCGCGATCGTCCGGCCGATGCGGCCCAGGCCGACGATCATCGCCACATGGCCCTCGGCCAACAGCGATTCGTGGTGCTGCCAGCGCCGCGCCTTCTGCTGGGCGGCGTACATCGGCACGCGCAGCGTCTGGTTCAGCACCGCCCAGACGGCATACTCGGCCATCGGCTGTGCGTGGATGCCCGACGCGTTGGTGACCATGATGCGCTGGGCGTCCCAGGGCACGAGATGGTCGATGCCGGCGCCGGTCGCCGACAGCCATTTGAGGCTGGGCGCGTTCAGCAGCATCTCGCGCGGAAACGGCACCTTCTCGGGCAGCCGGAACGCCAGCGCGACATCGGGCCGCTGCTCGGAGAGAACGGACGGCAGGTCCGCGTAGCGGTCGACCACGATCTTGCGCAGCCGCGGGAAGCGCGCGTTCATCCGGTCCAGGTAGAGATGCGAGAGGTGGTGCTGGACCAGCAGGACGACCTCGTCCGCGGGCTTGTCGCACGGAATCTGCCGCGCCGGCATCGTTGGCTCCGTCGGTATGGCTGGGGCGGCGCCCACCTTCGGGGAATCCGCCGCCGGGGGAAAGGGGGTTCCCGTTGGCCGGACGGCGGCTGCGTGGTATGCGGGAGCATCCGAGGCGAGGCGCAATCGTCATGACCCGCATCGTTCATCAGCCGGTGGTGGCCGGCGGCTTCTATCCGGGCGACCGCGACGCGCTGGGCCGGCAGGTCGAGGAGATGCTGACGGCGGCGCGCTGCGAGATCGCCGGTCCCAAGGCGATCGTGGCACCGCATGCCGGCTACGCCTTCTCGGGCGGCGTCGCGGCGACGGCCTATGCCGCGCTCGCCGCCAACCGCGAGCGCATCCGCCGGGTGGTGCTCGTCGGGCCCTCGCATCGCTTCGGGTTCAAGGGCATCGCCCTGCCCAGGGCCGACGCCTTCGCGACGCCGCTCGGCGAGATCCCCGTCGATTGGCCGGCGATGACGCCGCTGCTGGCGATGCCCGAGGTCGTGGTCGACGAGCGCGCCTACGCGCGGGAGTACAACCTCGAGGTCCAGCTGCCCTTCCTGCAGCGCATCCTCGGATCATTCGCCGTGGTTCCGATGATCGCCGGCGCGGTCGCGCCGGATGCCGTGCAGGCCGCGCTCGCCGCCGTCTGGGGCGGCCCCGAGACGGCGATCGTCGTCAGCTCCGACCTCTCGCATTTCCACCCCTACGACGCCGCGGTCGCGCTCGACCGCGACTGCTCGAAGGCGATCGAGCTGCTGAAGGCCGAGGACATCGCCGACCAGCAGGCATGTGGGCGCACCGGCATCAAGGCGCTGATCGGCATGGCGCGGCGCCTCGACATGCGGGCGACCACCATCGACCTGCGGAACTCCACCGACACCGCCGGCATCAAGGACCGCGTCGTCGGCTACGGGTCCTATGCGTTCGAGTACGCGGCCGAGGCGCGCCTCGGCGAGGAGCGCCGCCGCTTCCTGCTGCAGGTCGGCGTGCATTCGATCCGGCGCGGCATGGCGACCGGCAGGCCGATCGACATCCAGTTCGACGCCAACCCGCCGCGCACGCTGGCCGCCCACCGCGCCACCTTCGTCACCCTGGAGCACGAGGGCCGCCTGCGCGGCTGCATCGGCTCGGTCGTGCCGCATCGCCCGCTCGCCGAGGACGTGGCGATCAACGCCTTCAAGGCGGCCTTCGGCGACCCGCGCTTTCCGAAGCTGACGGCGGACGAGCTGGCGCGCTGCAACCTCTCGATCGCCATATTGTCGACGCCGCGCCCGATCGCCTTCGCGACCGAGGAAGAGCTGGTCGCGGCGCTGCAGCCCGACCGCGACGGGGTCATCCTGCAGGACGCCGGCAAGCGCGGGCTGTTCCTGCCGCACGTGTGGGGCGGCCTGCCCGATCCGCGCAGGTTCGTGCGCCACCTCAAGGCCAAGGCGGGGCTGCCGCAGGACCACTGGTCGCCGACCGTCCGGGCCTGGCGCTTCGCCACGGAGAAGTTCGGAGTCGATCTCGCCCGGGCGGCCTGACCGTCGGCCCGCCGGGGCGACGGATTGTCGACAAAACGGCCCGCTTGCGTTGACCCTGCCCCGGGCGGGGCTTAGGCTTCCGCTCCCGCCCCGCCGATCGATCCCCCGAGAGCCCGACGTGCCCAAGAAGACGCCCGAGGAGCTGCGCAGCCACCGCTGGTACGGGGTCGACGACCTCCGTTCGTTCGGCCACCGCTCGCGCGCGGCGCAGATGGGCTACGCCCGCTCGGAGTATCTGGGCCGGCCGGTCATCGCCATCATCAACACCTGGAGCGAGATCAACCCCTGCCACTTCCATTTCCGCGAGCGCGCCGAGGCGGTGAAGCGCGGGGTGTGGCAGGCGGGCGGCTTCCCGGTCGAGATGCCGGCGATCAGCCTGTCGGAGCCGTTCCAGAAGCCGACCACGATGATGTACCGCAACCTGCTGGCCATGGAGACGGAGGAGCTGCTGCGCTCCTACCCGGCGGACGGCGCGGTGCTGCTGGGCGGCTGCGACAAGACCACCCCGGCGCTGCTGATGGGCGCCACCAGCATGAACCTGCCGACGATCTTCGTCCCGGCCGGGCCGATGCTGAACGGCGCGTGGCGCGGCAAGACGCTGGGCAGCGGCAGCGACAGCTGGAAGTACTGGGCGGAGCTGCGGGCCGGCACGATCACCGAGAAGGCGTGGAACGAGATCGAGGACGGCATCGCCCGCTCGCCCGGCCACTGCATGACCATGGGCACGGCCTCGACCCTGACCAGCGTCGCCGAGGTGCTCGGCTTCACGCTGCCGGGCGCGGCCTCCATCCCCGCCGCCGACGCCAACCATCCGCGCATGGCGTCGGCCTCGGGCCGGCGCATCGTCGAGATGGTGTGGGAGGACCTGAAGCCGCGCGACTTCCTGTCCGCCGAGAGCTTCGACAACGCCGTGACCACGGCGATGGCCGTCGGCGGCTCGACCAACGTCATCATCCATGTCCTGGCGATGGCCGGGCGCGCCGGCATCGACCTCGACCTCGCCCGCTTCGATGCGATCTCGCGCACCACGCCGATGATCGCCAACCTCAGGCCGTCGGGCGCCTACCTGATGGAGGACTTCTACTATGCCGGCGGGCTGCGCGCCCTGCTGAAGCAGCTCGGCGACCGGCTGGCGCTCGACTGCCGGACCGTCAACGGGCTGACGCTGGGCGAGAACATCGCGGATGCGGAGATCTTCGACGCCGACGTGATCCGCACGCCGGAGACGGCGCTATCCGCCGAGGGCGGGCTGGCCGTCCTGAAGGGCAGCCTCGCCCCCGACGGCGCCGTCATCAAGCCGACCGCCGCCGATCCGAAGCTGCTGGTCCATCGCGGCCCGGCGGTGGTCTTCGACGACTACAACGACATGGCCGCGCGCATCGACCGCGACGACCTGGCGGTGACCGCGGACTCCGTTCTGGTCCTGCGCAATGCCGGTCCGCTCGGCGGGCCGGGCATGCCCGAGTGGGGCATGCTGCCGATCCCGCGCAAGCTGCTGAAGGAGGGCGTGCGGGACATGGTGCGCATCTCCGACGCGCGCATGAGCGGCACCAGCTACGGCACCTGCGTGCTGCACGTCGCGCCGGAGTCGTTCATCGGCGGCCCGCTCGCCCTGGTGCGCACCGGCGACGTCGTGTCGCTCGACGTGCCGAACCGGCGCATCGACCTGGAGGTCTCCGAGGACGAGCTGGCGCGCCGCCGTGCGGCATGGACGCAGCCGCCGCCGCGCTTCCAGCGCGGTTACGGCGTGCTGCTGTCGCGCCACATCGCCCAGGCCGACAAGGGCTGCGACTTCGACTTCCTCGAGGGCACCGCGCCGACCGCGGAGCCCGAGATCCATTGACGACCGGAACGCGACGCCCAGGGGAAACGCCATGAAGCCCGATATCGTCCTCATCGCCCAGTATCCGCCCGCCATCATGGCGGTGCTGGAGGAGAACTTCACCTGCCATAAACTCTACGAGGCGGTCGACAAGAAGGCCTTCCTCGAGTCGGTCGCCGACAAGGCGCGCGGGCTGGCGTCCACCGGCGTGCATGGCGCGCCGCGCGACCTCATCCTCAGCCTGCCGAAGCTCGAGGTGATCTCCGGCTTCGGCGTCGGCTACGACGCGGTCGACCTGCCGACGGTGAAGGAGAAGGGCATCGTCCTCACCAACACGCCCAACGTGCTGACGGACTGCGTCGCCGATCTCGGCATGACGATGATGCTGGACGCGGCCCGCCGCGTGCCGCAGGCCGAGCGCTTCCTGCGCGCCGGAAACTGGCTCAAGGGCAACTATCCCGCGGGCGTGAAGGTGACCGGCAAGCGCGCCGGCATCTGCGGCCTCGGCCGCATCGGCTCGGCGATCGCCAAGCGGCTCGCCGGCTTCGACATGGAGATCATGTACTACGACATCGTGCCGAAGACGAACATGCCCTACCGGCTGATGCCGTCGCTGATCGACCTCGCGCGCAACTCCGACTTCTTCTTCGTCGCCTGCTACGGCGGACCGACGACGCGCAAGCTGATCAACGAGGAGGTGCTGCGCGCCATCGGCGCCAAGGGCATCCTCGTGAACATCGCCCGCGGCTCGATCGTCGACGAGGAGGCGCTGGTGCGCGTGCTGGAGGACAAGGCGCTGGGCGCCGCCGGCCTGGACGTCTTCCAGGACGAGCCGAACGTGCCCGAGAAGCTGCTGACCTTCGACAACGTCGTCCTGACGCCGCACATCGCCAGCAACACCAACGAGACCCGCGCCGCCATGGGCAAGCTCATGTGCGAGAACCTGATCGCCTACTTCCAGGGCAAGCCCGTGCCGACGCGGGTCGAGGTCTGATGGCCGCAACGACCACCCGCGTCCCGGCGGAGCGGCTGCGCCGGCAGCTCCATCTCGTGTTCGGCGCCTGGGGGATGCCCGAGGACCAGGCGAAGGCCGTCGTCGACGTCATGACGGAGACCGACCTGCGCGGCGTCGACTCCCACGGCATCTCGATGCTGCCGCTCTACGACCGGCTGCGGCGCGAGGGCAAGGTGGTGGCCGCCCCGGACGTGAAGGTGGTGCGCGAGGCGCCGGTGACGGCGCTGGTCGATGCCGCCAACGGCCTCGGCCACTACGCCGCGGTGCGCGCCATGTCGCTCGCCATCGAGAAGGCGAAGGCCAACGGCATGGCGGCCGTCGGCGTCTTCAACTCCAACCACTATGGCCCGGCCGGCTACTACGCGCTGATGGCCGCCGCCGCCGGCCTCATCGGCATGTCCTTCACCAACGTGTGGAACTCCGCCGTGGTGCCGACGCGCAGCCGGGTCGCCATGTTCGGCACCAACCCGATCGCCTTCGCCGCACCTGCCGGCCGCAACCCCGCCTTCTGCCTGGACATGGCGACCAGCACCGTGGCGATCGGCAAGCTGCGCGTCGCCTACCTCAACGAGAAGCCCATCCCGGCGGGCTGGGTGACGGACGCGGACGGCCAACCGATCACCGACGCCAGGATCGCCCATGAGACGCGCCTGCTGACCCCGGTCGGCGGCCTGCCGGAGATGTCGAGCCACAAGGGCTACGGGCTCGGCGCCATGGTCGAGATCCTGTGCGCCATGCTGACCGGCGCCTGGTACGCGCCGACCAAGGCGAGGAAGGCGCCCGACGATCCGATGTTCAACATCGGCCACTTCTTCTTCGCGATCGACCCGACCGCGTTCCGCGACCCCGGCGACTTCGAGGCCGACGTCGACGACATGATCGACGCGCTGCGCGCGGCCGAGCCCGCCGATCCCGCCCTGCCCGTGCTGGTGCACGGCGATCCCGAACGCGCCAACCACGTGGAGCGCAGCCGCAACGGCATCCCGATGCCGCGGGCGCTGCTCGACGAGATCCGCGACGTCGCGCGCATGAACAACGTTGCCTTCGTGCTCGACGGCAGCGCCTGAACCAAGCCCCCGTCATCATCGACCGCCGGCTGTCGTCCCGGCAGCGGCGGCAAGGAGGAGACCCGTGAAAGAGAACAACGTTCGCAAGATCTGGGATGCCGGCGGCTGCGTCGTGAACGGCTGGCTCGCCATCCCGAGCGGCTTCGCCGCCGAGGTGATGGCCCAGGGCGTGGCCGGCCTCGCCTGGGATTCGCTGACCGTCGACATGCAGCACGGCGTGCAGGACTACGGCAGCGCGATCCCCTGCTGGCAGGCGATCGCCACCACCGGCGTGACGCCGCTGGTGCGCGTGCCGTGGCTCGACGAGGGCGCCATCATGAAGTCGCTCGACGGCGGCGCCATGGGCGTCATCTGTCCGATGATCAACACGGCCGACCAGGCGAAGCGCCTCGTCGAGGCGTGCCGCTACCCGCCGCTCGGACAGCGCTCGTTCGGGCCGATCCGCGCCGGCTTCTACGGCGCGGACTACCAGCCTGCGGCCAATGCCAGCGTCGTCGTGATGGCGATGATCGAGACCCAGCAGGCGCTCGACAACCTCGACGCCATCCTCTCGACCAAGGGTCTCGACGGCATCTATATCGGCCCCGCCGACCTCTCGCTCTCTCTGACCGGCAAGGTCGGCTTCGACCATGCCGAGGGCACCGTCCAGTACGACGCGATCATGGGCATCCTGGAGAAGTGCAAGAAGCATGGCGTCAAGGCCGGCATCCACACCGGCTCCGGCGACTATGCGAAGAAGATGGCCGGCAAGGGCTTCCAGTTCACCACCATCGGCTCCGACTCCCGCCTGATGCAGGTCGGCATGCAGGTCGAGCTGGCCAAGGTGAAGACCGCCGGCGGCACGCTGAAGAGCGGCCCCTACTGAGCCGGCGCTCCGGCGCATCCGACGTCGAAGCCCGCGGCCATGCCGCGGGCTTCTTCGATTCGCCCCGCCGGCGATGGTAGCTTCGCGGCCATGACCATCGACGCGCTCCTCGACGCCCTCGCCGCCTCCGAAACCCCGACCAGGGCGACCCTCGCCGCCGCCGTCGCCGAGGCGCCGGCGCTCGCTCCGGCGATCGCCGGCCTCGCGCGCGAGGTCGGCGACGGCATCATGCTCGTGCCCCGGCAGGAGCGTCTGCTGTCGCGCGGCCTCCGCGTGCTCGCCGAGGCGAGGCGCACGGAGATCCACGCGCCGCTGCTGGCCATGCTGAGCCAACCCGAGGACGTGCTGCGGCGCATCCTGGGATTCGAGCCGACCGACGTCGGCAAGCCGCTGCTGCTGGCGACGTTCGACGGCGACGTCGCGCCGCTGCTCGCCATCGTCCGGCGACGGCTCCTCGACGGCATGGCCCTCCGGGCAGTGCTCCATGTCCTCGCCCGGCTGGCGTTCGACGGCGCATGGCCCCGGGAGCATGCCCGCGCCCTCCTCGACGAGTTCGACACGGAGCGGCTGGCCGATGACGGCGATCTCGCCTGGCTCGGCTGGCAGGACGCAGTCGCTCTCCTGGGGTTCGCCGACATGGCCGATCGCGTGGCGACGTCCTTTCGGGACGGGCGCGTGCCCGGCGATCAGGACGCGGAGGACGCATGGAACGAGATGATGCGGGTGACGCTCGCCGCCCCGCACGATCCCGCGCGCTTCGAGGCGCTGGGCCTGCGGACGCTCGACGATGCCGCCGCGGCCATCGCCCGGGACCAGCCGCCCGAGCACGGTGTCGACGAGCGCTCCGACGGCCGGCCCGACGCCGCGGCGGGCGTCGCGCTCTCGCGCGACGAGATCGACTGGCTCGACTGCTTCCTGCTGAGCAGGCACGTGCCGGAGACGGCCGCCTCGATCGAGGAGCTGGACGGGCTGTTCTGCGCGCTGGTCGCCGGGCCGGAGCCCGTGCCGCCCGCCGAATGGATGGCGGCCCTGCTCGGCGACGGCGAGACCATGGAGCCCGACTATGCCGATGCGGAGCAGGCGGCGCATGTCCGCTCCCTGCTCGACCGTCACATGCGGGCGATCGCCCTGCGTCTCGCTGCCGGGCAACCGCATCTCCCGCTGCTGGAGGAGAGGACGGAAGACGAGACGGCGCTGGACTGGGCCCTCGGCTTCGGGGCCGGGATCGGGCTTCGCCTGGATGCCTGGAACCCGCTGCTGGAGCACCGCAGGCATGGCGAGCTGCCGGCGGCCATCCTGGCGCTCGGGATCGACGAGAGCGTCGTGGACGAGGAACCGTTGGTCGGCCGGGAGCGCGAGGAGCTGATCGAGGATCTTCCTTGGATGCTGCTCGCCATCTATCGCCACTGGCACAGGCTGCCGGCGCGGGCGCGGACCACCAAGGTCGGGCGCAACGAGCCCTGCCCCTGCGGCAGCGGCCGCAAATTCAAGTTCTGCTGCGGGTCGGCCGCGGGACCGGCAGCTACCGGCTGAGCAACCCCAATTCCTCTTGCGCCGAGGTGTAGAAGAATGCGCTCCTACGCGCTTGGTTGCAGTGCAATAACGCGGTGGCGGCGAAGCCACCGACCCGCGGCCTTCGTCTCCCACATCGCCAGGAGGCTCTCATGGATGCCCGTCGCCTCGAGATGAACCGCCGGACCCTGCTGGCCATGTCGTCGGCCATGGCCGCCAGCGTCCTTTTCCCCGAACGCATGTTCGCGCAGGAGGCGCCCCGGCGCGGCGGCGTCTTCACCGTCCATTTCGGCGCGGAGCAGCGCCAGCTCAACCCCAGCCTGCAGGCGTCCACGGGCGTCTACATCGTCGGCGGCAAGATCCAGGAGCCGCTGGTCGACCTCGACGCCAAGGGCCAGCCGGTCGGCGTCCTCGCCGAGAGCTGGGAGGGGAGCGCGGACGGCAAGACCATCACCTTCAGGCTGCGCCGCGGGGTCACCTGGCACGACGGCAAGCCCTTCACCGCCGCCGACGTGCAATTCACGGCGATGGAGATGTGGAAGAAGATCCTGAACTACGGCTCGACGCTGCAGCTCTTCCTGACCGCCGTCGACACGCCCGACGCCCACACCGCGATCTTCCGCTACGAGCGTCCCATGCCGCTCGCCCTGCTGCTCCGCGCGCTGCCCGACCTCGGCTACGTCTCGCCCAGGCATCTCTACGAGACCGGGGACATCCGGCAGAACCCGCACAATCTCGCCCCGGTCGGCACCGGCCCCTTCCGGTTCGTGCAGTACGAGCGCGGCCAGCACATCATCGCCGACCGCAACCCGAACTACTGGCGGCCGAACGCGCCATATCTCGACCGCATCGTCTGGCGCGTCGTCACCGACCGCGCGGCGGCCGCGGCTCAGCTCGAGGCCGGGCAGATCCACTACAGCCCGTTCTCCGGCATCACCATCTCCGACATGGCGCGGCTCGCCAAGGACAAACGCTTCATCGTCTCGACCAAGGGCAACGAGGGCAACGCGCGCACCAACACGCTGGAGTTCAACTTCCGCCGCAAGGAGCTGAGCGACGTACGCGTGCGCCGGGCGATCGCCCACGCGATCAACGTCCCGTTCTTCATCGAGAATTTCCTCGGCGACTTCGCCAGACTCGGCACCGGGCCGATCCCGTCGGTCTCGACCGACTTCTATCCGAGCGACAACGGCCCGCAGTACCCCTACGACAAGGCCAAGGCCGCCCAGCTTCTCGACGAGGCGGGCTTCAAGGTCGGCGCCGGGGGCATCCGCTTCTCGGTGCGGCTGCTGCCCGCGCCCTGGGGCGAGGACGTCTCGCTGTGGGCCACCTTCGTGCAGCAGGCCTTGTCGGAGGTCGGCATCCGCGTGGAGATCGTGCGCAACGACGGCGCCGGTTTCCTCAAGCAGGTCTACGCCGACCACGCCTTCGACCTCGCGACCGGCTGGCACCAGTACCGCAACGATCCCGCCGTCTCGACCACCGTCTGGTACCGTTCCGGGCAGCCGCCGGGCGCCCCCTGGACGAACCAGTGGGGCTGGACCGACCCGACCATCGACAAGATCATCGACGATGCGGCGACCGAGCTCGATCCGGTCCGACGCAAGGCGCTCTATGCCGCCTTCGTGCAGCGGGCCAACTCCGAGCTGCCGATCTGGACCCCGATCGAGCAGCTCTTCGTGACGACGATCACCGCCAAGGCGCGCAACCATTCCAACACGCCGCGCTGGGGATCGTCGACATGGCACGACCTGTGGCTGGCCGAGTGAGCCGCCGCCGGCCGCACTGACGCGATGCGGATCCTCGCCCTGGCGGGGCGGCGGCTCGCCGCCTCGCTTCCGACGCTCCTGCTGATCCTCGTCGGCGTCTTCCTGCTGCTGCAGTTCGCACCGGGCGACACCGTCGATGCGATGATGGCGCAGATGGGCGGCGGCGACGCCGCGACCGCCCGCCAGCTCCGCCGGTTCTACGGCCTCGACCTGTCGGTGCCGGCCCAGCTCGGCAACTATCTCTGGCGCCTGGTGCGCCTCGACCTCGGCTTCTCGTCGATCTACGGCAAGCCGGTCGCCACCGTGATCGCCGAGCGCCTGCCCGCGACCATCCTGCTGATGACGGCGGCGCTCTCCTTCGCCTTCTTCTTCGGGCTGGTGCTGGGCGTCGTCGCGGCGCGCGGCGTCGGCCGGTGGCCCGACACGCTGATCTCGACCCTGGGCCTCGTGTTCTACGCGACCCCCTCGTTCTGGTTCGGCCTGATGGCGATCGTCGTCTTCTCGATCTACCTGCAATGGCTTCCGGCCGGCGGGCTGGAGGACATCACCACCGCCGGCACCGGCATCTGGCGCACCATCGACATCGCCCGCCACCTCGTGCTGCCGACGCTGACGCTCGGCCTCATCTTCCTCGCCATCTACCTGCGCATCATGCGGGCCTCGATGCTGGAGGTGCTGAACCTCGACTTCGTGCGCACCGCGCGCTCCAAGGGCCTGGACGAGACCCGCGTCGTCGTCCGCCACGTGCTGCGCAACGCGCTGCTGCCGATGGTGACCCTGATCGGCCTGCAGGCGGGCACGATGCTCGGCGGCTCGGTGGTGGTGGAGAGCGTCTTCTCGCTGCCGGGGCTGGGCCGGCTCGCCTACGAATCCGTCATCCAGCGCGACCTCAACACCTTGCTCGGCATCGTCTTCGTTTCGGCGCTGCTGGTGATCGCGGTGAACTTCGTCGTCGATCTCGTCTATGCGCGGCTGGATCCGCGCATCACCACCGGGACCTGAGATGCCGGAGGTCTTGCGCGACTATCTGCGCAGCCCGCCGGCGGTGATCGGCCTCGCCCTGCTGCTCCTGGTGATCGCCATGGCCGCGAGCGCCGGCTGGCTCTTCCCGCGCGATCCCCTGGCGCTGGCCGGCCGGCCGCTGGTGTGGCCCTTCCAGAACCCGCGCTTCTGGCTCGGCACCGACAATTCCGGCCGCGACATCGCCGCCCAGATCTTCCATGGCGCCCGCATCTCGCTGCTGATCGGGCTGGTGGCGACCGCGATCGCCATCGCCATCGGCGTGGTGATCGGAGCGGTCGCCGGCTATTGCGGCGGCGCCGTCGACACCATCCTCATGCGCGTCACCGAGGCCTTCCAGACCCTGCCGAACTTCCTGCTGCTGCTGGTGCTGGTGGTGGTCTTCGGCTCGACCATCACCACGGTCACCATCGCCATCGGCGTCGTCTCCTGGCCGGCGCCGGCCCGCCTCACGAGGGCGGAGTTCCTGTCGCTCCGGAACCGCGAGTTCGTCCAGGCCGGACGGGTCCTGGGGCTGCGGGACGCCAGGCTGATCTTCGGCGAGATCCTGCCCAACGCCCTGCCGCCGGTCATCGTCTATGCCAGCGTGGTCATGGCCGTGGCCATCCTGCTCGAAAGCGCGCTCGCCTTCCTGCGGCTCTCCGATCCCAACGTCGCCTCCTGGGGCAACCTGATCGGCCTGGGGCGCGACGTGCTGCGCGTGCAGTGGTACGTCTCGGCCGTTCCCGGCATCGCCATCCTGGTGACGGTGCTCGCGGTATCGCTCGTCGGGCAGGGGCTGAACGACGCGCTCAATCCCCGCCTCAAGCGCCGATGAGCGCGATCCTGACTCTGGAGAGCCTCGGCGTCCGCCTGCCGCCCGGGGCCGACCGCAGCCACGCGCTGCAGGACGTGTCGCTGGCGGTCGCCGCGAACGAGATCCTCTGCGTCGTCGGCGAGTCCGGCTCGGGGAAGTCGATGACGGCCGGCGCGATCATGCGGCTGCTGCCGCGCGGCGTCGCGATCGACGGCGGCCGCGTCCTCTTCGAGGACAGGGATCTGGTGCGCGCCGACGAGGCCGAGATGCGGCGCATCCGCGGCGCCGGCATCGCGATGATCTTCCAGGAGCCGATGACGGCGCTCAACCCGCTGCGCACGATCGGCGACCAGATCGGCGAGATGTTCGCGATCCACACCGATCTCTCCAAGGCCGCCATCCGCGACCGGATGCTGGGGCTGCTGGAGGAAGTCCGCATCCCCGACCCCCGGCTCGCCTCCCGCGCCTATCCGCACGAGCTGTCGGGCGGCCAGCGCCAGCGCGCCATGATCGCCATGGCGCTGGCGCTCGATCCGAAGGTGCTGATCGCCGACGAGCCGACGACCGCGCTCGACGTCACGACGCAGGCACAGATCCTGGCGCTGATCCGCGACCTGCAGCGGCGCCAGGGCACGGCCGTCCTGTTCATCACGCACGATTTCGGCGTGGTGGCGGAGATCGCCGACCGGGTGGCGGTGATGCAGCACGGCCGCGTCGTCGAGCAGGGGCCGGCCGACGCCGTGCTCGACCGGCCGCAGCACGACTATACGAGACAGCTCATCGCCGCGGTGCCGCCGCTGGCCGCCCCGCCGCCGCGCGCGCTGTCGGATACGTCCGTGCTGACGATCGAGCACGTGTCGAAGACCTACCGCACCGGCGGCTTCCTCGGCCGCGGCGCCCGCGTCACCCATGCGGTGAAGGACGTCTCGCTACGCCTGCCGAAGGGCGGCACGCTGGGCGTCGTCGGCGAATCCGGCTCTGGCAAGTCGACGCTGGCCCGCTGCATCGTCCGACTGGTCGACCCCGACGCGGGATCGGTGATGCTGGAGGGCACCGACCTGGCCGGGCTGACGCGCGCGGAGATGCGCCGGCAGAGCCGCCACATCCAGATGGTGTTCCAGGACCCCTTCGCCTCGCTCAACCCGCGCCGCCGCGCCGGCGATCTGGTCGCGCAGGGACCAATCGTCCACGGCACGCCGCCGGCCCGGGCGCGCGCCCGGGCGCGCGAGCTCTTCGCCCTGGTCGGGCTCGACCCGGCGTCGGCCGACCGCTTTCCCCACGAATTCTCGGGCGGCCAGCGCCAGCGCATCGGCCTCGCGCGCGCGCTCGCCCTGGAGCCGCGGATCCTGGTGGCGGACGAGCCGGTCTCCGCGCTCGACGTCTCGGTGCAGGCGCAGGTCCTGAAGCTGCTCGGCGAGCTGCGCCAGCGCTTCGGCCTCTCGATCATCTTCATCACCCACGACCTGCGCGTCGCCGCCCAGATCTGCGACCTCGTGGCCGTCATGAAGGACGGCGAGGTCGTGGAGCGCGGCCTCGTCGCCGACGTCTTCGGCGCGCCGCAGCATCCCTATACCCGGGCCCTGCTGGCCTCGATCCCCGGTCGCGGGTTCGGGGTCGCGCGTCCCGTGGCCACAACGTAATGCCGGGACTCGCGGATCCCGGTCAATGGCCGGACCGCACGGCATGCCCGCCGGTGAACGCATGCCCTCTCCGCCCTTCAGGCGGAGAGCGAGGGGACCCACCGCGCAGCGGTGGGGAGGGTGAGATGGGCGGGCGCCCGACGGCGACCGCCGGAGAATCCCCACCTCACCCCGACCCTCTCCGCCCCCACGGGGCGGAGAGGGGGGTAGCACTAAGCGAAGCGCCTCATCCCGAGCGCAGTCGAGGGACGCACCCTCGCTGCCCCATCCAGCATGAGTCGCGATCCGCCGGCATTGGTATGAGCAGCATCCGGGCTCGGCCGTGCGCTGCGGCCGAGCCCGGATTTCGGCTCAGTTCTTCGTCTTGTCGACCAGCTTGTTCTGGCTGATCCACGGCATCATCGCGCGCAGCTTCTCGCCGACCTTCTCGACCCCGTGCTCGGCGCCGAGCCGGCGCATCGCCTTGAAGCTGGCCTGGCCGGCGGCGTTCTCCAGGACCCACTCCCGGGCGAACTTGCCGGTCTGGATCTCCGAGAGGATCTCCTTCATCCGCTCCTTCACCTCCGGCCCGATGACGCGAGGACCACGGGTGTAGTCGCCGTACTCCGCGGTGTTGGAGATCGAGTAGCGCATGTTGGCGATGCCGCCCTCGTACATCAGGTCGACGATCAGCTTCACCTCGTGCAGGCACTCGAAGTAGGCCATCT
>JADZBA010000142.1 GCA_020852355.1 Alphaproteobacteria bacterium | reverse complement strand
TCGTGGTCTGGCGGTCGACGACGGTCACCGTCATCACGCCCTGGGCGATGCGCGCCGCGGTGATCGTCTCCTGCCGCTGCTGCTCGCGCGCGATCGCGATCGCCCGGTCGACGGCGAAGGCGAGCATGCGTTCCTCGCCGGCCGGCAGCGTCGCCAGCCGGGCATCGCCGACATGGCTCGCCCCGTCGCGGCCCTGCTCGTACAGGGTCAGGACGCCCGGCGGCAGCGTGGCGCCGCTGTCGTTGCGCAGGCCGACGGCGGCGAGCGGGAAGTTGGCCTCGGTTCCCGGCTGGTAGAGCGCCAGGGTGCGGATCGGCACCGCCCGATCGACGATCGGAACCATCGCCGACTGGCCCGACGCGATCGTCAACGGATGGCGATAGCGGAACAGCACCTGTGCCACCGCGTCCTCGCCGGCCGCCGGGGCGGTCGACTGCGCGGGGCGCGGCGGCGGGGCCGGCATCGGCGGCGGCGCGCCGGGGGCCGGGGCCATCATCGCCATGCGCGGCGCGACGGACGGCGCGGGGGCGGAGGCGGCCTCCGCATCGACCTTGCCGAGGCTGCCCTCGTCGGCACGCGGCAGCACGCGCCCCACCGTCTCCACCGGCACTTCCGGCCGCGGCTGGTAGAAGGCCGTGTAGATCGCCTGCCGGAAGGCGACGGGCTGGCCCGCCACCAAGGTCAGATCGACATCCTTCCAGTCGCCGCCGCTCAGGTTCTCCAGCACCGCCCAGCCCTGGAGCCGGCCGCTCGCCGCCTGCCCGCCCGCGATCGACAGACGGTAGGCCGCCTTCCAGATCGGCGCCTCGACGACGTAGCCGACCCGCACGCTCCGCCTGCCCGTCCCCGCGAGATGGATCGAGAGCGTGCGCGTGTCCTTCTCGCGGTTGGCCGCGACCGCCGCCAGCGCCGCCTCGATCTGGCCCTGCAGCCGCGGCTCGACGAAGCGCACCGCCTCGAGGTCCTCCAGCACCGCCTGGCGGATGCCCGCCGACGTGGCGACGCTGACGCGATGGCGGGTCACGGTGCCGCCCTCGGGCGAGCGCGATTCCTCCGCGACGACGCGCAGCAGCCGGCCCTCGATGGCGGTGGCGCCGGAGATGGCGACGGCCGCCCCCTGCAGCGCGTTCATCAGGGCGACCGGCGAGGCCAGCGCCTCGCGGCCGAACGGCAGCGTGCGGAACGCCTCGTCCAGCGGTTCGCGGCCCGGCAGGCGCACGACGCCGACGCCGCCGCGGTCGTCGTACACCATGGCGCTCTTCAGCACGTCGTCGACCTGGTCGAGACGGACCGTCAGGGCGAGGTCGGCGTCGCCCTCGACCTCGGCCGCATGCTCGAGATAGGCGAGCCCCGCGGTCGACAGGACGACCCGGCGCAGCGCCAAGTCGCCCGCCGCCCATGCCGGCAGCGCCACGGCCATCGCGGCGCAGGCCGCCACCGCTCGCAGGGTCAGATACACGCGCGCCTCCATGGCAGACCTCCCGATCCTAGCCCAGGAGCGCGAGCTTCGCTCGCCAGTTGGGCGGCGACGGCCTCTTTCTGCGGCAACTTCGCGGCAGCGCCGTCGAGTTGACTCGATCCGGGGCGATGGTCACGATCTTGCTTCGCTCGCATCCGACCGCCATCCCCGAGAGAGCCCATGCCGCTGCCCAAAGCCGACCTCGTGCTGCGCAACGGCCGCATCTGGTGCGGCCTCGAATCCGGCTTCGCCGAATCGGTGGCGGTGTGGCGCGGTCGCGTGCTGGCGACCGGTGCCCGCGGTGACGTCGACGACCTCGTCGGCCCCGGCACGCGCACCGTCGACCTGCGCGGCCGCCTCGCAATCCCCGCCTTCAACGACAACCACATGCATCTCCTGCCCCTCGGCCTGTCGCTGGTCGAGGTCGACGTGCGCGCGGCCGAGGTGCGGACCATGGAGGCCCTGCTCGGCCGCATCCGCGCCCAGGCCGAGAAGGCGCAGCCCGGCGAATGGGTGGTCGGCCGCGGCTACGACCATTTCGAGCTCGACCTGAAGCGCCACCCGTTGCGCGAGGAGCTCGACCTCGTGGCGCCGCGCAACCCGGTCTACGTCAAGCGCACCTGCGGCCATGTCGGCGTCGCCAACAGCCTCGCGCTGGCGGCGGCCGGGATCGGCGAGGAATCGCCCGATCCGCCGGGCGGCGCGCTGGAGCGCCAGAACGGCCGGCTGACCGGCCTCCTGATGGAGCGCGCCCAGTACCTCGTCTCGAAGGTGGTGCCGAAGCCCTCGGTCGAGGCGCTGGTCGACGCCATCGAGCGTGCCGGGCGGGTCTGCGCCGGCCAGGGGATCGCCAGCGTCATGGACGCCAATGTCGGCGCGCGCTGCGGCATGGACGAGATCCTCGCCTACGACACCGCCAAGCGGACCGGACGGCTGCCGGTGCGCACCTATCTCTGCCTCGCGGGCGGTCCGACCGGCATCGTCGAGCCCGCCTTCGCGCGCGGGCTCGTCACCAACGCCGGCGACGACATGCTGAAGGTCGGCCCGGTCAAGGTCTTCACCGACGGCAGTGCCGGCGGCCGCACCGCGGCGATGAGCGAGCCCTATCTCGGCGGCGACGACCACGACAAGGGCATCCTCGTCTACTCCGACGCCGACATCCGCGGCATGGTCATGGACTACCATGCCAAGGGCTACCAGATGGCGCTGCACGGCATCGGCGATGCCGCCATCCAGATCTGCCTCGACGCGGTCGAGGCGGCGCTCGCCAGGGTGCCGGCTGCCGACCGCCGCCACCGCATCGAGCATTGCGGCTTCATGAGCGACGCGCAGATCGACCAGATGGCGCGCCTCGGCATGTCGCCGGCGCCGCAGCCGGTGTTCATGTACGACTTCGGCGATCTCTACATCTCGGTCCTGGGCGAGGAGCGCTCGGCCGTCGCCTACCCGATGCGCCGCTGGACCTCCGCCGGCGTCCGCCCGGCCGCCAGCACCGATGCGCCGGTGTGCGCGACCGATCCCTTCGTCAACCTCTACGCGGCGGTCACCCGCAAGACCTCGCGCGGCACCGTGCTGGGCGGCCAGGAACGGCTCGAGGTCGGCGAGGCCTTGCACGCCATGACCGCCAACGGCGCCTATGTCAGCTTCTGCGAGGCCGACAAGGGCACGCTGGCCCCCGGCATGCTGGCCGACATCGCCGTGCTGTCGCGCGACGTCTTCGCCTGCGACCCCGAGGCCATCCGCGCCGACACGCGCTGCGATGTGACGCTGCGCGGCGGCGTCGCTTCCTTCGATCGCCACGGCGAGCTGGCGGCGTGAGCCGGCACCCCCACCTCACCCCGGCCCTCTCCCCCCCGATGGGGCGGAGAGGGGGCGAAGCTCGGGCGCCGGGACTCCCCCTCTCCGCCCGGGGGGGCGGAGAGGGTCGGGGTGAGGCGGGGCGATCTTCGGCCGCGATGCATCGGCGATCGGCCTGACATGGGCCGCCACATCGTCCAGCGCCTGCTGCTCTCCGTTCCCGTGCTCTTCGGCGTGCTGCTGATCGGCTTCCTCCTGCTCCAGGTCGTGCCGACCGACCCTGCCGTGGTGCTGGCGGGGCCGCTCGCCACCGCCGACATCGTCGAGGCGATCCGCCAGGACCTCGGCCTGAACGAGCCGCTCTGGTATCAGTTCGCCCTCTATATCGGCCGCGTCCTGCAGGGCGATCTCGGCAAGTCGATCATCAGCAACCTCGGCGTCGCGGAGGAGCTGGGACGCACGCTCGGGCCGACCCTGGAGCTGCTCGTCGCCTGCCTCGTCTGGGCGATCCCCTTGGGCATCGCCATGGGCACGCTGGCGGCGGTCGCCCGCGGCCGGATCGCCGACCGGATCATCATGGCGTTCTCGGTGGCCGGCGTGTCGATCCCGGTCTTCTTCCTCGGCCTCGTCCTCATCTGGTACGTCGGCTACAAGCTGCAGCTCCTGCCCTTCACCGGCCGCGGCGGGCCGCTGTGGTCGTGGGAGGGCATCCAGCATCTCGTCCTGCCCGCCCTGACGCTCGGCGGCGTCTTCGTCGGGCCGATCGCGCGCATGACGCGGACGACGGTGCTGGAGGTGCTGAGCGCCGACTTCGTCCGCACCGCCCGCGCCAAGGGGCTGAGCGAGCCGCGCGTCGTCGTCCGCCACGCGCTGCGCAACGCGCTGATCCCGATCGTCACCCTGATCGGCCTGCAGATCGGCTTCCTGCTGGGCGGGGCCGTCGTCACCGAGACGATGTTCAGCTGGCCCGGCGTCGGCCGGCTGGCGGTCGGCGCCATCCTGTCGCGCGACTTCCCCGTCGCCCAGGGCGCCATCATCGTCCTGGCCCTCGCCTTCCTGCTGATCAACCTCGCCGTCGACGTGCTCTACGCCTTCCTCGACCCGCGGGTGCAGCGGCGATGACCGACGTCGCCGTTCCCTCGCCCGCCGTCGCCGCGATGGCGACCCGCAGGTCGGTGGCGTACCGGCTGCTGCGCGAGCCCACCGCCTTCGTGTCGACGCTGTTCCTCGTGCTGGTCGTCGTCGCGGCCGTGCTCGCCCCCTGGATCGCCCCCTACGATCCCTACTTCACCGACCAGGCGAAGGCGCTGCGGCCGCCGTTCGAGGATCCGAGCTACCTGCTCGGCACCGACGCCCAGGGACGGGACATGCTGAGCCGCCTCCTCTACGGGACCCGGCTCACCCTCCTGATGGGGCTGGTCGCCCTCGTCACCGGCGGCGGGCTCGGCGCGCTCGTCGGCATCCTCGCGGCCTACTACCGGTGCGTCGACGGGCTGCTGATGCGCACCATGGACGTGCTGCTGTCGTTCCCCGCCATCCTGTTCGGCCTCGCCATCGCCGCCATCACCGGGCCCGGCCTCACCCCCATCGTGATCGCGCTCGCCATCGCCACGGTGCCGCTGCTCGCCCGCATCGCGCGCTCCACCGCGCTGGTCGTCATGCAGCAGGACTACATCGACGCCGCGCGCTCGGTCGGCCTCGGCGACGCGGCGATCATCCGGCGCTACCTGATGCCGAACTGCCTGTCGTCGATCTTCGTGTTCATGACCCTGCGCTTCGGCCAGATCATCCTGATCGGCGCGGCCCTCAGCTTTCTCGGCCTCGGCGCGCAGCCGCCGACCGCCGAGCTCGGGACGATGGCGGCCAACGGCCGCGACTTCCTGTTCTTCGCGCCGCACATCGCGACGGTGCCGAGCCTGTCGATCTTCGCGATCGTGCTGGCCTTCAACGTGCTCGGCGACGCCCTGCGGGACGTGCTCGACCCGCGCCTTCGCCAATAGCCTCTCGATCCGGCCCAACCGGACACCACCGACAGCAGGAGGACCACATGGTGAGACCGAAGACCTGGACCACCGCACTGGCGGCGGCTGCCGCCATGGCATTCGGGGCCGGCACGGCATTGGCCCAAGGCAATACCCTGAACGTCGCCCGCGTCATCGATGCCGACCGCTACGACCCGCCGCGCACCACCGCGCGCTCGGCGGGCGACATCCTGTTCCTCATCGCCGACACGCTGGTGGCGCTCGACTGGGACCTCAAGACCATCAAGCCGCTGCTGGCGAAGTCGTGGTCGGTGACGCCCGACGGCAAGACCTACACCTTCGTCCTGCGCGACGACGTCAAGTTCTGCGACGGCCGCGGCCTCGTCGCCGACGACGTCGTCTACTCGATCAAGCGCTGGGTCGATCCGGAGCTGAAGTCGCCCGTGCGCGGTCGTGCCGGCAAGGTCAAGGACATCCGCGCCAAGGACCCGTACACGGTCGAGTACGAGCTGGAGGAGCCGTTCGGCGAGCTGCTGTTCCAGCTCACCCAGTACTTCGCGTCGATCGTCGACAAGGCGAGCGTCGAGAAGCTCGGCGCCGACTTCGGCGTCAAGGGGTTCAACGGCACCGGCCCCTATTGCTGGGAGAGCTGGGTGCCGCGCCAGGAGTTCACGCTGAAGCGCAACGCCGCCTACAAGTGGGGACCCGACTTCTACGCCAATCGCGGGCCCGCCCACATCGAGCGCATGGTGTGGAAGATCATCCCGGAGGATTCGACGCGGCTGGCGGCGGTCCAGACCAACCAGGTCCACATCACCCAGTACGTGCCCTACATCGCCCTCGACCAAGTGATGAAGCAGCCGAATCTCAAGACCCAGCAGGCCCAGTCCTACCTCTGGACCTACTATTTCGGCTTCAAGGTCGATCGCGAGCTGATGAGCGACATCCGGGTGCGGCGCGCCATGAACCACGGCGTGGACCGCGATGCGCTGGTGAAGAGCGTGTGGTTCGGCCACGCGACGCCGGCCTACACCCCGGTCAGCCCGGACACGCCGGACTTCAACGCCCGCACCCTGGACACGCCCTTCAAGTACGACGTCGAGAAGGCGAGGCAGCTCCTCGACGAGGCGGGCTGGAAGCCTGGGCCCGACGGCATCCGCGTCAAGGACGGCAAGAAGCTGGCGCCGGTGTTCTACGGCATCAACGGCTCGCCGGCCCGCCAGCTCGCCGAGGCGGTGCAGGGCGACCTGCGCAAGATCGGCATCGATCTGCAGGTCAACTTGTTCGACGCGACCATCGGCTGGGGCAAGCTCGCGACCCAGGAGTTCGACGCCTTCGCCATGAGCTATCCCTATGTCAGCGTCGGCGACGCCTACAACCTCTACTTCCGTTCCGCCGCCGCGCCGACGCCCAACCGCATGAACTGGAAGAATCCGAAGACCGACGACCTGCTGGCCCGCGGCACCGCGGCCGTCACCGCCGAGGAACGTCGGCGCCACTACGACGAGGTGCAGATGCAGATCCAGGAGGCGACGCTTTGGCTGCCGATCATCCACGAGCAGCTCCACCTGACGGCGTCCGCCCGCCTCGACGGCCTGCGCGCCCACGGCATCTACGGCTGCGCCATCTACAAGGGCCTCGACTTCAAGTTCAAGTGAGGCTTCATTCCGACCGAACCGGCGGCCCCGACGTCGGGGCCGCCGTCCGGCCGATGCTTTCGCCGAGGACGGAGCCCATGGCGCGATGACGAAGCAGGGGACGCCGCTGCTCGAGGTCCGCGACCTCAAGACCTGGTTCAGGACCGAGGGCGGGCTGTTCCGCGCCGTCGACGGCATCTCGTTCACGGTCGAGCGCGGGCGCACGCTCGGCATCGTCGGCGAGTCCGGTTGCGGCAAGAGCGTGACCTCGCTGTCGATCATGGGCCTCGTGCCGCAGCCGCCGGGCGTCATCGCCGGCGGCGAGATCCTGTTCCAGGGCGAGGACCTGCTGAAGAAGCGCCGTGCCGAGCTGCGGCGCATCCGCGGCGGCGAGATCTCGATGGTCTTCCAGGAGCCGATGACGTCGCTGAACCCGGTGTTCACGGTGGGCGACCAGATCATCGAGGCGATCACCGCCCATCTCGACCTCGGCGCGGCCGCGGCACGCGAGCGGGCGCTCGCCATGCTGCGCAAGGTGCGCATCCCCTCGCCCGAGCGCCGCATCGCCGCCTACCCGCACCAGCTTTCGGGCGGCATGCGCCAGCGCGTGATGATCGCCATGGCGCTCGCCTGCGATCCCAAGCTGCTGATCGCCGACGAGCCGACGACCGCGCTCGACGTGACGATCCAGGCGCAGATCCTCGACCTCATGCGGCTGCTGCGCGACGAGACCGGAACCGCGATCATCCTCATCACCCACGATCTCGGCGTCATCGCCGGCATCGCCGACGACGTCGTGGTGATGTATGCGGGCAAGATCGTCGAGAGCGCGCCCGTGCAGGCGCTGTTCGCCGACCCGCAGCACCCCTACACGATCGGCCTGATGGGCTCGATCCCCAAGCTCGACGAGGAGCGCACGCGGCTGGCCTCGATCGAGGGCACCGTCCCCGCGCCCTTCGCACTGCCCGCGGGCTGCCGGTTCAACCCGCGCTGCCCCTTCGCCGATGACCGCTGCCGCACCGACGAGCCGCCGCTGCGGCCGTTGCGCGACGGCCATCTCGTCGCCTGCTGGAAGGCGCCGCTCGAGGAGGCCGCGTGATGGCGCCCCCGATCCTCAAGGTCGAGCGGCTGGTGAAGCATTTCCCGGTCACGGCGGGCATCGTCATGGCGAAGCAGGTCGGCGCGGTGAAGGCGGTCGACGACATCAGCTTCGAGGTGCGCGCGGGCGAGACGCTGGCGCTGGTCGGGGAGTCGGGCTGCGGCAAGTCGACCACCGGCCGTCTCGTGCTGCGCCTGCTGGAGCCGACGTCGGGTCGCGTCGAGGTCGACGGCGAGGACATCTTCGCGCTGGACCGCGCCGCGCTCCGGCGCAAGCGGCGCAGCATGCAGATCATCTTCCAGGACCCCTACGCCTCGCTCAACCCGCGCATGACCGTGGGCGACGTGCTGGCCGAGCCGCTGCGCGTCCATCGCGTCGCTTCCGGCAGCGCGCTGGCGGCGCGCGTCGAGGAGCTGCTGCGGGTCGTCGGCCTCGCCCCCTACCACGCCCAGCGCTATCCGCACGAGTTCTCCGGCGGCCAGCGTCAGCGCATCGGCATCGCCCGCGCGCTCGCGGTCAACCCGAAGCTGATCGTCTGCGACGAGCCGGTGTCGGCCCTCGACGTGTCCATCCAGGCGCAGGTCGTGAACCTGCTGCAGGACCTGCAGGCGCGCTACGGCCTGTCCTACCTCTTCATCGCCCACGACCTCGCGGTGGTGAAGCACATCGCCGAGCGGGTCGCCGTCATGTATCTCGGCAAGATCGTCGAGCTGACCGACAAGAAGACCCTCTACGCCAACCCGCGCCACCCCTACACGCAGGCGCTGCTGTCGGCGATCCCGGTGCCCGACCCGGCGCTGTCGCGCGCCCGCGCGATCATCCAGGGCGACGTCCCCAGCCCGCTCAACCCGCCGCCCGGCTGCCGCTTCCACACCCGCTGCCCGCATGCCCGCGACCGCTGCAGGACCGAGGAGCCCGCCTTCCGCGACCTCGCGCCGGGCCACCGGGTCGCGTGCCACTTCGCCGAGGAGATCGCGGTGCCCGACAGCGTGCGTGCGCGCGTCTCGACGCAACTGCCCGAAGCCTACCAGCGCCGCCTCGCCGCGTACGAGGCGCAACAACAGCGGCGGCGAACGGCCGCCCGGGAGACGACCGCGTGAACGCCGCATCCTTCTTCAGCCCCGACTACGCCACCGCCCGCGCCAAGTTCCTCGCCGCCGCCGGTGCGGCGGGCGGCACGGTCGCGACATATCTCCATCCGCTGCGCGGCCCCGAGGGCGAGGAGCTGGCGACCGACGCCGTCCGCCTCGGCCCGGCCGACGCGCATCGCTACCTCGTGCTCAACACCGCGACGCACGGCGTCGAGGGCTTCTGCGGGTCGGGCGCCGTCGTCGGCTGCCTCTACGAGCGCCTCGATCGCGAGCTGCCGAAGGGGGTGGCGCTGCTGCTGATCCATGCGATCAATCCGCACGGCTTCGCGTGGCTGCGCCGCGTCACCGAGGACAATGTCGATCTCAACCGCAACTTCCTCGATTTCTCGCAGCCGCTGCCGGTGAACGCGGAATACGCGCCGCTCCATCCCTTCCTGCTGCCCCGCGACTTCACGGGCGAGGAACGCGCCCACGCCGACGCCGAGCTGCTGAAGGCGCGCGAGAGGCTGGGTCCGCGCGGCTTCCAGAAGGCGGTCAGCGGCGGGCAATATGCCTTTCCCGACGGGCTGTTCTTCGGCGGCCTGCAGCCGACCTGGTCGAACCGCACCCTGCGCCGCGTCCTGCAGGACCAGATCGCCGATGCGACGCACGTCCTCTTCTACGATTTCCACACCGGCCTCGGCCCCTACGGCTGCGCCGAGCCGATCAGCGGCCACGCGCCCGACACCGACGGCTATCGCCGCCTCCTCGCCTGGATCGGCGACTGCGTGACCTCCGCCCATCTCGGCAACTCCAACTCGACGCGCCTGTCGGGGACCATCGGCTACGGGGTGGAGCAGGCGCTGCCGAACGCCATCCATACGAAAACGACCCTCGAATACGGAACGCGCCCCAACGAGTACGTGCATCTGGCGCTGCGCTCCGACGGCTGGCTGCACAACTACGGCGACCTGGCGAGCCCGCGCGCGAAGGAGATCAAGGCGCTCATCCGCGACGCCTTCTATCGCGACTACGACGACTGGAAGGAGCTCGTCTACGTCCGCGCGCGCCAGCTCATCCGCAAGGGCATCGCCGGCCTCGCCGGCCAATAGCACCGACACCGGGAGGACCCCGACCATGGACTACAAGCCCCTGGGCCGCAGCGGCCTGCGCGTCTCGCAGATCTGTCTCGGCACCATGATGTTCGCCGCGCGCACCGAGAAGCCCGATGCCGACCGCATCGTCGCCATGGCGCGGGACGCCGGCGTCAACTTCGTCGACACCGCCGACGCCTATGCCGGCGGCGGCTCCGAGCGGATGCTGGGCGAGCTCATCAGGCCCGACCGCGACCGCTGGGTCCTGGCGACCAAGGTCGGCAACGCGATCGGCAAGGCGCCCAACCATGGCGGCCACAGCCGCAAATGGCTGATGGAGAGCATCGACGCCAGCCTGGCGCGGCTCGGCACCGACTATCTCGACATCTGGTACATCCACATCGACGACCTCCACACGCCGCTGGAGGAGACGATCGGCGCCATCGCCGACATCGTACGCGCCGGCAAGACGCGCTACTGGGGGGTCAGCAATTTCCCGGCCTGGCGCCTCAACCAGGCCTGCCACGTCGCCGCCGGGCTCGGCCTAGCGGCGCCCGTCGCCAGCCAGCCGCTCTACAACGCGGTCAACCGCCAGATCGAGGCCGAGCACCTGCCGGCCTGCGCCTATCACGGCATCGGCGTCGTTCCCTACAGCCCGGTGGCGCGCGGCGTGCTGACCGGCAAGTACGGCGTCGACGGCTCGGCGCCGCCCGACTCCCGCGCGGCGGTCAAGGATCGCCGGATGATGGAGACGGAGTTCCGCCCGGAATCCTTCGCCATCGCCCAGAAGATCGTCGACCACGCCCGCACGCGCGGCATGACGCCGACCCAGTTCGCCATCCTCTGGGTGCTGCGCAACAGGCTGGTCAGCAGCGTCATCGCCGGCCCGCGCACCATCGCGCAGTGGGAAGAGTATCTGGGGGCGCTCGCCCACCGGCTCGACGACGCCGACGAGACGACGGTCGACGCGCTGGTGAAGCCGGGGCACGCCTCGACCCACGGCTTCACCGACCCGCGCTACCCCGTCACCGGGCGCGTCGTCGCCTAGGGTCGCGAAGCTACCCCGCAGGTAATTCCGGTCCGGCCGCGACGTCGGCATGGTCGGGGCATTCCAGCGACGGAGTGCCCCGATGAGCCGACCCCCCGATGCCTGCGTCCTCGTGATCTCGCTGCACGTACTGCCCGGGCATGTGGACGCGTTCCTGGCGTTGCTGACGCCGGTTCTCGACGCCATGCGCCACGAGACGACGTTCGTGAACGCCGTGCTGCATCAGGACCCCGACGATGCGACGCGCTTCATGCTCTACGAGACCTGGGCCGACCGCGACGACCTGCAGTGGGTGCAGATCCATCGCGGCTACCGCCGGGCCTACGAGGATCGCCTGCCGGACCTGCTCCGCGAGCCGCGCCGCGTGGAGATCTGGCAGTGCCGGCGGGCGGACTTCGTCTTCCTCGCACGGGGGAGCGCAGGGACCTGAGGCCCGCGAAAGGGCCGGATCAGGCCCTCTCCACCGCGACGGCGGCGGCGTCGAGTGCCGCCGCGATCGCCGTCGCCTGCTCGTCCGTGAGTGGGCCGCGCGCGAGGCGCACGCGCAGCGCCAGCCTCAGGTTCTCCATGGCGCGCAGGATCTGCGGCGCGGGGCCGCTGCCGTGCGCCTCGGCGGCCTCGGCCATGCGGGTCAGCAGGGCGTCGACCGTCGGGCGGTTGGCGTCGAGGAAGGCACGGCCCTGCGGGGTGATCGCGTGCAGCTTCTTGCCGCCGTCGCCGGGGCTGACGGTCACATGGCCGGTCTCCTCGAGCAGGGTAAGGGTCGGATAGATGACGCCGGGGCTCGGGCTGTAGGCACCGCCGACCCGCTCCTCGATGGCCTTGATGATCTCGTAGCCGTGGCGAGGCTTCTCGGCGATCAGCGCCAGGATGACCAGCCGCAGGTCGCCATGGGCGAAGAAGCGGCCGAGCCCGGAACGGCCGCCACGGTCATGACGGCCGGGCCCGTGGCGCCAGTCGAACCCGCCTTCGCGACGCGCGAAGCGGCGGTCGTCGCATTCGTGGTCGTGGCGGTGTCGTGCATGTCGATGGTTCATGACATATCCTGATTGAGTTTCGATCTAACGAAAAATCAGATATGTCGAAATGCACTCGAATGCAAGGGCGCATCGCCTGCTATTTCGGGAGAGGGCGGACGTGGCAGCCATCGTGACGGCGGTGAGCAGCAGCGGCAGCCACAGCTTCGGCAAGACGACCCGGCTCCAGGTCAGGCTGCTCGCCGGGCTCGGCGTCGACGGCGACGCCCATCTCGGCACCACCGTGAAGCACCGCTCGCGGGTGGCGCGAGACCCGAGCCAGCCGAACCTGCGCCAGGTCCACCTGATCCACGACGAACTGCTGGACGAGCTTCGAGCGGCGGGCTTCGCCGTCTTCCCCGGCGCGATCGGCGAGAACGTCACGACGCGGGGCATCGACCTGCTGGGACTTCCCGCGGGGACGCTGCTGCGGCTCGGCGCCGATGCCGTGGTCGAGGTGACGGGCCTGCGCAATCCCTGCGTCCAGCTCGACCGCTTCCAGCCCCGCCTGATGCAGGCGGTCCTCGGCAGGGATGGCCAAGGCAACCTCGTCCGCAAGGCCGGCATCATGGGCATCGTCCGCGCCGGCGGGGATGTGCGGCCGGGCGACGCGATCAAGATCGATATCCCGCCGCCGCCGCACCGGCCCCTCGTTCCGGTGTGAGCCACCCAACTTACTTGCATCATGCAAGTAAGTTGGGGCAAGGTGCATCGCGATGCGTCGCAAGAGCTTCGCCGGCATGCACTGCTCGATCGCCCGCACCCTCGAGGTGGTGGGCGAGTGGTGGACCATCCTCGTGCTGCGCGAGGCGTTCCGCGGGGCGCGGCGCTTCGAGGATTTCGAGCAAGGGCTGGGCATCGCCACCAACATCCTGTCCTCGCGTCTGGCCAAGCTGGTCGGGCACGGCGTGCTCGAGCGCGTGCCCGCGCCGGGCTCGCGGCGGCATGAGTACCGGCTGACCGCCAAGGGGCGCGACCTCTTCCCGGTGCTGGTCGCCCTGCTGCAATGGGGCGACCGCTGGATGGCCGGACCGGGCGGCCCGCCCGTGCGCATCACCGACCGCGCGACCGGCCGCGACATCGCGCCCCTCGTCCTGCGCGACGCCGACGGGCGGCCCCTGGCAGCGAACGAGGTCCGTGCGGTGGCCGGCCCGGGAGCGACCGACGAAACCCGCCGACGCTATCCCGCCAGGGAGGCCGCCGATGGCTAGCCCCGATCGCGCCGCCCGCGCCCGCCGGCTGCTCGAAGGACCGATCCTGCCGACCCTGCTGGGGCTGGCGGCCCCCAATCTCGCCGTGATGATGGCGCAGACCGCGGCGAGCTTCGCCGAGAGCTGGTATGTCGGCCGCCTCGGCACCGAGGCGCTGGCCGGCGCCGCCCTGGTCTTCCCGCTGGTCATGCTGATGCAGATGATGTCCGCGGGCGGCATGGGCGGCGGCATCTCCTCGGCCGTGGCGCGCGCCATCGGCGGCGGCCGCCACGCCGACGCGGAGGCGCTGGCGCTGCACGCCGTGGTCATCGCGCTCGCCTTCGGCACCGCCTTCACCGCGGCGGCGCTGTTCGGCGGCCCCTCGCTCTATCGCGCGATGGGCGGCAGCGGTCCCGTCCTCGACGCGGCACTCGCCTATTCCGACACGGTCTTCGCGGGTGCCATCCTGCTCTGGCTGCTGAACAGCCTCGCCAATGTGCTGCGCGGGACCGGCAACATGGCGCTGCCCGCCCTGGTGCTGACCGTCGGCGCCGGCGGCATGGTCGCGCTGGCGCCGGTGCTGATGTTCGGCCTCGGCCCGATCCCGGCGTTCGGCATCGCCGGTGCTGCCGGCGCGCTGGTGATCTTCTACGCCGTCGGCTCGATCGTGCTGCTGACCGGCCTCGTGCGCGGCACCGGCATGATCCGCCTCACCCTCGGCCACCGTCTGCGCGGGCGGCACTTCGCCGAGATCCTGCGCGTCGGCATGTTCGGCGTCGCCAGCACCGTCGTCTCCAACCTCGCCGTCGCGGTGGCGACCGGCTTCGTCGGGGTCTACGGGGCGAGCGCGCTCGCCGGCTACGGGCTGGGCGCGCGACTGGAGTACCTGCAGATCCCGATCGCCTTCAGCTTCGGCTCGGCGCTGGTCGCCATGGTCGGCATGAATGTCGGCGCGGGACAGCGCCGCCGCGCCGTGCTCGCCGCCTGGGCCGGGACGCTGGCGGTCGCGGCGATCACCGGGCTCATCGGGCTCGCGGCGGCGCTCTTCTCCCGCCAGTGGCTGGGCCTGTTCACGGTCGACGCCGCGGCGATCGAGGCGGGCGCCCTCTATTTCCGCACGGTCGGCCCGGTCTACGGCCTCTTCGGCATCGGCATGGCGCTCTACTTCGCCGCCCAGGGCACCGGGCGGATGGCCTTGCCGCTGGCGGCCGGCACCCTGCGCCTCGCCTTCGTCGCCATCGCCGGCTGGCTCGCCGTCCACCTGCTGGGCGTCGGCCTCGACGGGATCTTCATGGTGGTGGCCCTGGCGCTGGTCCTGTTCGGCTCGGCGAACGCCCTGCCCTGGCTGGTCCGGCTGGTCGATCCCGCATGGGGTGCACCGCCGAAGCCGGCGCCGGCTCAGAACACCGCGCGATAGCGGGCGACGACCTCGCCATCGTCGGCGCCCTCCAGCGAGGCGATCTCGGCCGACTTCATGGCGACGAACGCATCGGCGAGGCCCGGCGGCACCAGTGCCCGTCCCCACTGGTCGAAGCGCGCCAGCGCATCCTCCAGCGAGGTCGGCAGCCGCTCGATGCCCAGCCGCTCCAGCGCGTCCGGATGGAAGTCCTCGGGATCGCCCTCGAAGGGCAGGTCGGGCGGCAGACGATCGCGGATGCCCTCCAGCCCCGCCGCCGCCATGATGCCCAGCACGAGATGCGGGTTGGCGGACCCGTCGGTCGCACGGAACTCCATGTTGAACTGCTCGGCTTCCGGACGATCGGTCCCCGGCCGTACCGGGCAGATGCGCAGCGCCGCCTCGCGGTCGCGCACCGCCATGGTGTTGTAGGCGGCACTCCAGCGATGCGGCTGCAGCCGTTCGTAGGACACGACCGTCGGTGCGGTCACCGCGACGATGTCGGGCAGGCGGCGGCGCACGCCTGCCAGGAACGACGCCGCGACCGCGCTCAAACCCGTCGGGCTGGCCGCGTCGTACGCGGCCGGCCCTCCCTGGCGGTCGAGGAGGCTGAAATGCAGGTGGGCGCCGCTGCCGACCCCGCCCGCCTCGGCGATCGGCGTGAAGGAGGCGACGCAGCCGTAGCCGTTGGCGACCCAGCGCACCACCTCGCGAAACACCGCGGCCTGGTCGGCGATCGCCAGCCCCGTCACCGGCGCCACCGGCACCTCGATCTGCTGCGGCGCATACTCCGCGATCACCGTCTCCGCCGTGATGCCGGCGCCGTCGAGCGCCCGCACGAGGTCGGCGGCGAACGCGCTGAAGCGGCGGAAGGCGCCGAGCGAGAAGGCGTCGCCCGGCTGTGCCTCCAGGCCCGAGAAGAGAAACTCGTGCTCGAAGGCGCCCTTCAGGCGCAAGCCGGCTTCGGCCTCGAGATCGGCCAGCACCCCTTCCAGGTAGGCGCGCGGGCAGCACTCCCACGCCGCGCCGTCGGCCGAGCGCAGATGGCCGAGCGCCAGGCGCAGCGGCGGCGCGTCGCCGATCGCCGGCACCGCCACCAGCGTCGCCGGGTCGGGCACGACGAACATGTCGCCGCGCGAGCCGAACGCGTTGGGGGCGAGCACGCCGAACGGCGTGAGCATCAGGTTGGCCGGCGGCCAGCCGACGCCCCAGCGACAGCGATGGGGCCATTCGCGGCCGACCACGCCCTTGCCGCGGAAGACCCCGCCCAGGTCGACATGACCGACGAAGACGATGTCGTGGTCGCCCGGCTGCGCGTCCGCCATGCTTCGTTCCCCCCGCGAACCCCGACCCATGATATCGCAATTCCGATGAGCCACGATCCCGACGGGCCGCTGCTGCTGGAGCCCGACGAGCCGCCCGCTGTCACGGTGACCGACGCCGACGGCCGCTCGCCCTTCGTCGTCACCTGCGACCACGCGAGCAACCGCGTCCCGCGCCGACTCGCCGGCCTCGGGCTCTCGGAGGCGGAGCGCGACCGGCACATCGCCTGGGACATCGGCGCGCTCGCGGTGGCGCGCCGGCTGGCGGCGCGGCTCGGCGCGCCGCTGGTCGCGGCGGGCTACTCGCGCCTGGTCATCGACCTGAACCGCCCGCTCGCCGCGCGCGACCTCATGGCCGAGATCTCCGATGCGACGCCCGTGCCCGGCAACCACGGCCTGTCGCCGGCCGACCGGCAGGCGCGCATCGACCAGCTCTTCCGGCCCTACCATGCCGCCATATCGGCGCTGCTCGACCGGCGGGCGGCGGCCGGACGGCCGAGCCTGCTGGTCTGCCAGCACAGCTTCACGCCACGGCTCTCCGGCGGCGCGGCCCGGCCCTGGCACATCGGCCTCGCGCCAGGGCGGGACCGCCGCTTCGGCGAGCTCCTCGCCGCGGCGCTGCGCCGCGATCCGGCACTCGTCGTCGGCTGGGACGAGCCCTATGCGATCGGCCCGGCGAGCGACTACGGCGTGCCGGTCCACGGCGATGGCCGCGGCATCCCCGCCGTGCTCATCGAGATCCGGCAGGACGGCGTCGCCGGCGACGCGGGAGCCGCCCGATGGGCCGATCGCCTTGCCGGCAGCCTCGCCGCCATCGCCCCCGCGCTCCTCGGAGATACGCCATGACCGGACCGCTGCCCGCCGTCGACGCCGCCGACGGCGCCTATCGCGAGCGCGCGATCGACCCGCGCCGCACCGCGCTGCTGTCGATCGACATGCAGAACGCCGAATGGACGCCGGAGAAAGCCGCGGCGGCCCGCAGGCCGGACGCCCCCGAGGCGCGCAAGCACCACCTGATGGAGCGCATCGAGCGGGTGCTGATTCCCAACCAGGGCCGCCTCCAGGAAGCGGCGCGCGCGGCGGGCATCGAGATCGTCTACACGGTGATCGAGAGCCTGACGCGGGACGGTCGAGACCGCAGCCTCGACCACAAGATCTCGCGCATCCATCACCCCAGGGGCAGCCCGGAGGCGCAGATCATCCCGGCGGTGGCACCGGTCGGCGACGAGATCGTCATCCCCAAGACCGCGTCCGGCATCTTCAACAGCACGAACGTCGAGTACGTGCTGCGCAACCTCGGCATCGAGTTCCTGGTGGTCTACGGCATCTACACCGACCAGTGCGTCGAGTCCGCGATCCGCGACGCCGCCGACCGCGGCTTCCTGGTGACCCAGGTGGAGGATTGCTGCGCGGCGGAGAGCGACGCGAACCACCGCCGCTCGATCGACGCCATGCGCGGCCACTACTGCCGCACGCGCACGACCGACGAGATGCTCGCCGAGATCGCGCGCCTCGCCGCCCGCTGAACGCAGGAGGACTCCGCCATGCGCACCTATTCCTTCGTCACCGTCGACGTGTTCACCGACCGGCGCTTCGGCGGCAACCCGCTGGCGGTGTTCCCCGACGCGGTCGGCCTGTCCGACGGCGAGATGCAGGCGCTGGCCGCCGAGCTCAATCTGAGCGAGACGACCTTCGTCCTGCCGCCCGACGACCCGGCCCACAGCGCGCGCGTGCGCATCTTCAACCGCACCGCCGAGATGCCGTTCGCCGGCCATCCCAATGTCGGGACCGGCTATGTCCTCGCCCGGATGGGACGCGACCGCGACGGCGTGCTGCTGTTCGAAGAGCTGGCGGGGCTGGTCGAGGTGCGGGTGGACCGTGACGCGGCGGGCGACGTCGCCGGCGCCACCATCGCCGCACCGCAGCCGCTGTCGCTGGGCGAGGAGGTCGACGCGGCGACGATCGCGGTGTGCGCCGGCCTGGCGCCGGCCGACGTTCTGGTCGCCCGCCATCGCCCGGTCACGGCCAGCGTCGGCAACCCGTTCGTCGTCGCCGAGGTGACCGGCGCCGCGTTGACCCGAGCGGCGCCCGACCTCGCCGCGTTCCGCACGGCCGTCACGGCACGGCCGGCCCTGCGCGGCCGCCTGGCGCTGCATCTCTACGCACGCGACGGCGGCCGCGTCCGGGCGCGCATGTTCGCCCCGCTGGCCGGGACCTACGAGGACGCCGCGACCGGCAGCGCCAACGCGCCGCTCGGCGCGCTGCTGCTGTCGTTGGGCGATGCGGACAGCGGCAGCTGGGACATCGTGCAGGGCGTCGAGATGGGCCGCCCCAGCCTGCTGCACGTGACCGCCCGTCGCACCGAGGACGGCATACGCGCGACGGTGGGCGGCGGCTGCGTGCCGGTGCTGCGCGGCGAGGCGTCGCTGTAGCGGCGCCTACGCCGCCGCGCCGAAGTGCCGGCCGAGGCGGGCCACCGCCTCGTCGAGGACGGCGTCCTGCTTGGCGAAGCAGAAGCGGGCGTAGCTCTTGACCGAGCCTTCGGCGTAGAGCGCGCTGACGGGGATCGCCGCCACCTTCGCCGCGGTCGTGATGTGCTTGCAGAACTCGACGTCGTCGCCGTTGAAGCCGAGCGGCCGGAAGTCGGCGTTGACGAAATAGGTGCCCTCGCACGGCAGCACTCCGAAGCCGATCTTCGCGAGGCCCGTCGACAGCCGGTCGCGCTTGGCCTCCATGCCGCGCGCCAGCCCGTCGAAATAGGCGACGTCGCTGCGCAGCCCGTGGGCGACCGCCTTCTGCAGGTTGGGCGGTGTCGTGAAGACGAGGAACTGGTGGGCGCGCATCACCGGCTGCAGCAGGGCCGGCGCCGCCGTGACGTAACCGACCTTCCAGCCGGTCAGCGAGAAGGTCTTGCCCGCCGAGCCGATCTTCAGGCAGCGATCGCGCATGCCCGGCAGGGTGATCAGGCTCTCGTGGCGGCGGCCGTCGAAGACGATGTGCTCATAGACCTCGTCGCACACGGCGTAGGCGTCGTGCTTCTCCAGCAGGCCGGCGATCACCGCCAGTTCCTCGCGCGTGAACACCTTGGCCGCCGGATTCATCGGCGTGTTGAGGAGCAGCAGCTTGGTGCGGTCGCTGAATGCGGCCTTCAGGCGGTCGATCGGCAGCTCCCATGCGGGCGGCGAGAGCGCCACCAGCTTCGGGATAGCGCCGGCGCGCCGGACGATCGGCAGGTAGCTGTCGTAGAGCGGGTCGAACAGCACGACCTCGTCGCCCGGCTCGATCAGGCCGAAGAGGCAGGAGGCCAGCGCCTCGGTGGCGCCCGAGGTCACCAGCACCTCGCGCTCCCAGTCGGCCTCGATGCCGTAGAAGCGCCTGCCGTGGGCCGCCACCGCCTGGCGCAGCTCCGGCAGGCCGGTCATCGGCGGATACTGGTTGGGTCCGTCGAGGACCGCGTCGGCTGCCGCCTGGAGGACGTCGGGCGGCCCGCGATCGTCGGGGAAGCCCTGCCCGAGATTGACCGCGTCGTTGGCCCGCGCGAGCTGCGACATGACCTCGAAGACGGTCGTGCCGTAGCCGGAGAGGATGCTGTTCGCCGACTTCACCGTGACATGCTCCAGATGTTCTCTCCGCCCCGAAGGGCGAAGAGGTTCGGAAGATCAGTGGATCTCGTCCGCCTCGCCCATCGCCTTCTTGAGCTTCGCGATGTCGAAGCCGGGCGCCTTCGCGGCGTCGAGGATCACCTTCTCGCGGCGCGTCAGCAGGTCGATCGCCTTGGGGATATCGCGCACCACCGCGGCGGGGACGACCACCGCGCCGTGCCGGTCGGCATGGATGATGTCGTCGGAGCTGACGATCATGCCCGCCACCTGCACCTGCCCGCCGAAATCGACGAGATGCACATGCGCGTGCGAGGGCGCGTAGCTGCCGGCGAGCATCTGGAAGCCCGGCGCGATCATGTCGAGGTCGCGGATGCAGCCGTCGGTGACCAGGCCGAGGCAGCCCAGGCCCTTGTGGATGTTGGTCTGCACCTCGCCCCAGAAGGCGCCGAAGCCAGCGTCCGGCCCGTCGAGATCCTGGATCACCGACACCGTCGGCTGCGGCCCGGCCGCGACATACTCGTAGTAGGCGGTGCGCTGCGCCCGCATGACGGCCTTGTCGCGCGTCGGCACGTGCTTGGCGCGGATCATCGCCGTGCGGGCATAGCCGACGATCGGCTTGAGCTGCGGGAAGGGACAATGCAGGTGGCGCGTCGTGAAGCCGGTCGCCCGGCGCTCCGGCGCCACGATCTCGAGTGCGTTGCAGATCGTCGGCGTGTCCCATTCGACGAGGGCCGACAGATCGGCCTGGGTGAGCGTCGTCATTCCGGGGGTTCCTCCTGAAGGTCGCGCGATACTAGTGGGTCGGCGGACGGCACCCAAGGCCGCTCAGCGCTCTCCGGCGACGGCGCGAGCCGCGAACAGCGCATCGACCGCGGCCGCATCGTAGCCGGCCTCGGCGAGAATCTCGGCGGTGTGCTGGCCCAGCCTGGGCGGCATGCGCCGGATCGCCGCCGGCGTGCGCTCGTAGCGGACGGGGTGGCCGAGGAAGACGAGGTCGCCCTCGCTCTCATGGGCATGTCGCTCGAAGAAGCCCGTCGCCGCCAGGTGCGGGCAGTCGAGCACGGCGTCGAGGTCCTGCACCGGCATTGCCGGGATGTCGGCCGCGTCGAACGCCGCGTGCCATTCCGCCGTGGTGCGCGCGGGCATGGCGTCGGCGACCATGGCGTAGAGCTCGGCGACGTGGCGGCTGCGCGTCGGGCCGTCGGTCACCCGCGGATCGTCCGCCATCTCCGGCCGGCCGATCTCCGTGAAGAGGCGCGCCCACTGCGTCGCCGTGTAGGGCAGCACGCCGATGTGGCCGTCCCTGGTCCGGTACGGCCGGCGATAGGGAGCGAGCACGCGGCCGTAGCCAGCCTGCCCCTCGGGCGGCGCGAAGCTGCGGCCGGCCATGTGCTCGGGCAGCAGGAAGGCGACCATGGTCTCGTACATCGGCACCTCGAGCGCCTGCCCCTCCCCGGTGCGCTCGCGGTGGAAGAGCGCCGCGTTGATCGCCGAGGCGACGGTCAGGCCGACCAGCTTGTCGACCATCGAGGAGGGCACGTAGCGCGGCTCGCCGGCGAAGCTCGCCTGCAGCGCCGCGAGCCCCGACGCCGCCTGGATGACGTCGTCGTAGGCCGGCCGCCAGCCGTGCGGCCCGTCGCGGCGGAAGCCGTAGGCCGCGCAATGGATGAGCCGGGGATTGAGCGCCCGCGCGACGTCGGGACCGAAGCCCAGCCGGTCCATCGCCGGGTGCCGCATGGAATGCAGCAGCACGTCGGCGCCGGCGACGAGACGGCCGAGGACGTCACGGGCGGCCGCCTGTTTGAGGTCGAGCACGATCGAGCGCTTGTTGCGGTTGACCGCCAGGAAGCCCGCCCCCATGCCCGCGTGGCGCGCCGGCGCGATGGTGCGGGTGATGTCGCCGTCGGGCGTCTCGACCTTGACGATGTCGGCGCCGAGATCGCCCAGGGTCTGGGAGGCGAGCGGGCCGAGGAAGACGGCCGTCAGGTCGACGACGCGCACGCCGTCGAGCGGCCCCTTCGTCGTCATCGCTGCAGCGGTCCGCCGGCCGACCCGTCGCGCACGTCGGTCAGGACATGGACCAGGGCGGCGCCGTCATGGGCCAGCGCGGCGCGGAAGGCGGGCGCGAACTCCGCCGTCTCGCGCACCGTCCAGCTCGCCGCTCCGTAGCCGCGCGCGACCATCGCGAAGTCCGGGCTGCGCGTGGTGACGCCGTGATAGGCGTCCGCACCGTAGCGGCGGTGCTGGTGGATCAGGATCGAGGCATAGGCGCCGTTGTCGCAGAGCACGACCTTGACCGGGATGCCCTCCTCGATCGCCGTCGCCATCTCCTGCCCGGTCATCATGAAGCCGCCGTCGCCGACGAAGGCGATGACCGGCACGCCCGGCCGCGCCAGCGCCGCCCCGATGGCGCCCGGCACCCCCGCCCCCATGGCGCCGACCTCGGGCGCCACCTGGGTGAAGGGCCGGCGCCACGGATAGTGGCGGTAGACCCAGCTGCCGAAGGTGCCGGCGTCGGTCGCGATCATGGCGTCCGCGGGCACCGCTTCGGCGACCGCCTGCACGACCTTCACCATGTCGACCGCGCCGATCGACGGCCGCTGCGCGAAGCCGGCATGGGCGGCTTCCTGCGCATGGACGCGCCGCACCGCCGCCGCCCGCTCGGCGGGCGGCGGCGGCAGCGCGTCGGCGATGGCGTCGAGCGTCGCCGCGATGTCGGAGGGAAGCGCGATCTCGGCGCCCGAGGCGGCGAGCACCGCCGGGTCGGGATGGAGATGAATCACCGTCTGGTCCGGCCGGACGAAGGTGAACTCCTCCGTCGTCATGTCGTCGAGGCGGGTGCCCGCCGCGATCACCACGTCGGCGCCGGCCCAGAATTCGCGGATGTAGGGCTCGCGCGACAGGCCGAGATGGCCGAGATAGGCCCAGTGGTCGTTGGGGAAGCAGTCCTGGCGGCGGAAGGCGGCGAGCGCGCCCGCACCGCTGCGCTCGGCCAGCCGCAACAGGGCGTCGTGGGCGCGCCGGAGGGCGATCATCTCGCCGAACACGATGACCGGGCGGTGCGCGGCGGCGATGGCCGCCGCCGCACGGGCGACGGCGTCGGGCGACGGGGCGGCCTGGACGAGCCGGGGCGGCCGCGGCACGGCGACCGCTTCGATCTCCGCCTCCGTCACGTCCTCGGGCAGCACGACCACGACCGGGCCGGGGCGACCGGCCATGGCGGTCCGCCAGGCGCGCGCCGTCGCCTCGGCGACGTCCTCGGCGGCGAAGGGCTGGATCACCGCCTTGGCGATGGCGCCGAAGAACCGCCGGTAGTCGACGCCCTGGAAGGCCTCGC
>JADZBA010000141.1 GCA_020852355.1 Alphaproteobacteria bacterium | reverse complement strand
TCGCGATGGCGAGCGCCGCCAGCATCAGCAGCAGGGTCGGGCCGACGCGGCCGGCGACCAGCTCCAGCACCGGCGCCTGCTGCACGTGCGACCAGCCGAGGTCGAGGCTGAGCAGGCGGGCAATGTAGATGAAGAACTGCTCCCACAGCGGCCGGTCGAGGCCGAAGGAGCGCCGCAGCTCCGCCGTGAACTCGGCCGAGCCGCCGCCCGAGCCGGCGGCCACGATGTCGGCGGCGTCGCCCGGGGCCAGGTGCAGCAGCGCGAAGTTGAGAGCGGCGATCGCCAGCACGACGGGGACGATCTGCAGCAGCCGGCGTGCCAGGAAGGCGAGGGCGGGGGGCATGGAAGATCAGGCGCTCGCGGTGGCGCCCGGCGCGCTCCCTCTCCGCCCTTCGGAGCGGAGAGGGTCGGGGTGAGACGGGCTGTCGGTGGCCGTCGGGCGACCCACCTCAACCTCCCCGCCCGCTCCGCCCCGAAGGGCGGGAGAGAGTGAGGATGCTCCTCACTCCTTCCACACGCCGTCCCACCCCGAGTACATCGAGATGCCGTTGGTGATCAGCCCGTGCACGCGCTTGTTCCACACGCTGGTATAGGACAGCTCGACCAGGAAGATCACCGGCAGCTCGTCGTGCAGGATCTGCTGGATCTCGTCGAACTGCTTCTTGCGCGCCCCCTTGTCGGTCTCGCGGGCCGCCTTGGCGAACAGCTCGTCGACCCGCGGGTTCGCATAGCCCATCGAGTTCGTGAAGGTGGCACCCTTGCGGATGTTCTGGCTGGTGAAGGTGCGCTCGACACCGATCGACGGGTCGGAATAGTTGTGGCTGAAGGTGCTGGTGAGATTGAAGTCCCAGTCGGTGTAGACCGCCTTCAGCCAGCCGGCGAGGTCGACGCTGCGGATCTCGACCGCGATGCCGATCTTGCCGAGCTCCTGGCGGACATACTCGGCCAGCCGCACCCAGTTCTCGCCGTAGGGCAGGAAATTCTGGGTGATCTTGAAGCGCACCCCGTCGGCACCGCGCTTGTAGCCTGCCTCGTCGAGAAGCTGGGCGGCGCGACGGGGATCGTAGGGGTAGGGCTTGAGCGCCTTGTTGTAGAGGGTCGGATTGGCACTGACGACGGGGCCGGTCGCGGGCGTGCCCTGGCCGTACCAGATGACATCGACGATCTTGCCGCGGTCGAGCGCCATGCTGATCGCCTGGCGCACCTTGACGTCGGCCAGCGGCTTCTCGCGCATGTTGACCTCGAGCCACATGTTCGGCCCGAGGGCCTCGGCGCCCTCCTTCGAGGTGACGACGGCCGGCAGCTTGGCGATGCGCTCCAGCTCCGCCTCCGGCAAGGCGCTCATCGGCGCCAGATCTACCTCGCCGCTCTCCACCGCGATGGCGCGCGCCGCACCGTCCGGCAGGACGCGCAGCACCACCTGGTCGAGACAGGTGTGACCCTTGCGCCAGTAGTCGGGGTTGCGCTCCAGGATGACGTGGCTGCCGCGCGTCCATTCCTTGAGCCGGAAGGGGCCGGTGCCGACAGGCTGGCGCATCAGCGAGGACTGGCGTACCGGGCCGGCGCTGCTCGTGTCGATCGTCTCGAGGATGTGCTTGGGCAGGATCGGTGCCTCGCCCGGCTGGAAGACGTTCATGAAGAACGGCACCGGCGCCTTGAGGCGGAACACGACGGTGAAGGGATCGGGGGTGGCGATCTCCTCGACGTCGCCGAAATAGACCCGCCCGCGCGAGGTGTAGGGCCGCACCACCTTCTCGATCGCGTACTTGACGTCGGCCGACGTGAAGTCCTTGCCGTCGTGCCACTTGACGCCCTGGCGCAGCTTGAAGGTGTAGGTCTTCTGGTCGTCGGAGACCGTCCAGGATTCGGCGAGGCCCGGCCTCGGCGTAAGCCCCGGCCCCTCGTAGGTCAGCAGGCTCTCGTAGATCTTGGTCGCGATGATGGCGACCGGCACCGCCGAGGTGGCGACGGTCGAGAGCGCCGTCGGCTCGGGATGGTAGACGTAGGTCAGCGTGCCGCCCGTCTTCGGGCACTCGGCGTAGGCCGGCGCCGCGGCGGCGAGCAGCGACGCCGCGACGAGAAGCGAACGGTTCCTGGTCATGCCTGCGGTCCCCTTTTCCAGCCGTGACGGTTCCGGCGTCGCCGGTCGCGATCCGCCTCAGAAGCGGATGGGCGCGGTCCCTTCCGCGTCCTCGTTGCACCAGTGCCAGATGAACGCGATCAGGTGCTCGATCGCCTGGAGATACTCGTCGAGCCATATGTGCTCGTCGGGCTTGTGGGCCTGGGCGATGGTGCCCGGCCCGAAGATCACCGCGGGGATGCCGCCCTGGTTCACGAGATGGCGCATGTCGCAGCAGAAGGGCCCGGCGCACGGCGTGCCGTCGCCGCCGCGCCCCGCCAGCACCTCACCGATATGGCGGGCGAGCGGGAACTGCGGGCTCTGACGCGTGCTGTCGTCGTGATGCAGGAATTCCAGCCGTGCCGGGTTGGCGGCGAGGAACGGATCGGACGCGTTGGCGCGCGCGATGGCCGCGCGGAAGCCGTCCATCACCTCGACGACGTCGCCGACGGCGGGCGAGAAATAGGCGCCGCCCTTGATGACCGCCTCGCCGGCCGTCACCGTCTCGTAGTGGCCGCCCGCCACCTTGCCGATGACCAGCGCGAAGGGCGTGCGGCCGGCCTCCATCGGATCGTCGCTGCGCCGCGCGTTGTAGCCGCGCTCCAGCGCCAGCAGGGCGCCGATCACGGCGGGCAGCTTCTCGATGGCGCTGACGCCGTCCTGGTGGCCGCCGGTCCAGCGGGCGCCGGGCGAGCGCTGCGTGCCCGGCACGCGCACCTGCCAGTAGAGGCCGCCCGGATGGCTGACGGCGACCGTGTTGTTGGTCGGCTCCAGCACGATCGCCGCGTCGGCACGCCAGCCGCGACGCACCAGGTCGAGCGTGCCGTTGCCCGCGTGCTCCTCGTTGACGACGCTCTGGAAGACGACGTCGCCGCGCGGCGTCAGGCCGGCCTCGTGCAGGTAGGTCAGCGCCATCAGCGCGGCCATCAGGCCACCCTTCATGTCCGACGTGCCGCGGCCGTACATCCGCCCGTCGGCGATCTCCGCGCCGAACGGGTCCTTCGTCCATTCGCCGGTGGGCTCGATGGTGACGGTGTCGACATGGCCGTTCAGGATCAGCGAGCGGCCGCCGCCGGTGCCGCGGAACAGGCCGACGACGTTGGGCCGGTCGCGATAGTTCAGCACGTCCTCCAGCCCGCTGGCGGCCAGCGCCTCGTGCGTCGGCAGGCGGTCGTAGGGCAGGATCAGGTCGTGCCGCCAGTGCGTCGGGTACTGCGCCACGGTCGGGAAGCGGCGGAACAT
>JADZBA010000140.1 GCA_020852355.1 Alphaproteobacteria bacterium | reverse complement strand
TCGGGCCTGATGGCCTGGGAATCGGACGAGACCGAGAACTCGCGACCGTTCCAGATGGGCATGGCGGCGCGCAACGGCGTCACCGCCGCGATGCTGGCCGGGCAGGGCTTCGGCGGGCCGATCGGCATCTTCGACCACGGCCACACCGTCTTCGGCGCATTCAGCCGCAAGGCGACGCCGCACCACATGACCGACGAGCTGGGCACGCGCTTCGACGGCATCATGGAGCTGGCGATCAAGCCCTACTCCAGCGTCTCCTTCCTCCATCCCGGCCTCGACGGCCTGCTCGGGATCGCCCGCGACAACAAGCTCGCGATCGAGGACGTCGATGCGATCGAGCTGCGCTTCCCGTCCTCGGGCACGCACTGCATCGATTCGAACCCGCTGAAGAGCCACTGCGCCCAGTACATCCTGCCGGTGGCACTCTCGCGCGAGGGGCTGCGCGTCGCCGACCTCTTCACCGACCGGCGCAAGAGCGACCCCGAGGTGGCGCGGCTCTCGGCGCGCGTCACCGTCGTCAAGGACGACGAGCTCGACAAGGGCTTCCCCGACAAGTACGAGACGATCGTGGCCGTGCGCACGCGCGCGGGCCGCACGCACTCGGTCAAGATGGGCATCGCCCGCGGCTATCCCGAGGCGCCGATGAGCGATGCCGAGGTGCGCGAGAAGTTCGACCGCCTGACCGGTGCGGTCGCCTCGCCGACGCGCTCCGCCCATCTGGCGCGCGCCATCGAGGGTCTGTGGGACGCCTCCGACGTGCGTGGCTATGCCGCCCTCATGGGCGCCGTCCCGGACGCCCGATGACGGCCTCCGCGCCGCGGCGCCTCCGGGTCGGGCTCGCCGGGTTCGGCAGCGTCGGCCAGTTCCTCGCCCGCCGCCTCGACGAGGGGGCACTGCCCCGGGCCGAGCTGACCGCGATCGCCGCCCGCGACCTGGAGAAGGCGGCGCGCAACGCCGCCGCCCTCGCCGCGCGGCCACGCATCGTCGCCCTGGCGGAGCTGCCGGCGCTGGCCGACGTCGTCGTCGAATGCGCGACGGCCGACGCCTTCCCGGAGGTCGCGCGCACCGTCCTGGAGGCGGGCCGCACGCTGCTGGCGCTCAGCGCCGGCGGCGTTCCCGCGTTCCCGGACATGGTCGATTTCGCCGAGCGCCACGCCGGCCGTGTCCGCATCGCCAGCGGCGCCATGCCCGGCCTCGATTCGATCCGCAGCGCCGCCGAGGGCACGATCCGCTCGGTCAAGCTGAACTCGCGGATCAAGCCCGCGTCGTTCGTCGGTGAGGAGTACCTGGAGGCGCGCGGCTACGACTTCACCAGGCCGCTCGACGCAGCCGTGCGGGTCTTCGCCGGCACGGCGCGCGAGGCGGCGGCGGCCTTCCCGCGGCACTTCAACGTCGCCATCTCGCTCAGCCTCGCCGGCGTCGGCTTCGACCGCACGATGGTCGAAATCTGGGCCGACCCGGATATTCCCGGCGCCATCCACAACGTCGAGCTGGAGGCCGACGAGGTCGTGCTGTCGCTGACCAGCCGCAACCGGCCGTCGGAGGCCAACCCCAAGACCAGCCGCATCATCGCCCCCAGCGTGCTGGCCGCCCTGCGCTCGATGGTGGCGCCGCTGCACGTCGGAAGTTGAGGCTAAGCCGCCTTTCGCCGGGGGGCGATCGCGGCGAGGGCGTCGACCAGGGTCGCGCGGGCCGTGTCGAGATCGTAGCGCGTCTGAAGATTGGTCCAGAGCTCGGCCGACGTTCCGAAGTATCGCGCCAGCCGCAGAGCCGTCTCCGGCGTGAGCGCGCGCTCACCGCGGACGATCTCGTTGATGCGCGAGCGGCTGACGCCGATTGCCTTGGACAGCGCGTAGACCGAGATCCCCATCGGCACGAGAAACTCCTCGCGCAGGATCTCGCCGGGGTGCGGCAGTGGGATGTCTCGCCGTGCCATGGCGACCGGGCTCCTCGGTGGTAGTCGACCAGCGCGACGTCGTGGGCGTGACCGGCACGCCACACGAAGCAGATCCGGTACTGGTCGTTGACCCGGATCGAATGCTGCCCTGCGCGGCTTCCGCGAAGGGCCTCCAGGCGATTGCCGGGAGGTGCGCGCAGATCCGCAAGCTGCACCGCGGCGTCGATGTAACGCAGCTTCCGCAGGGCCACCTTCGCCACGTCGGCGGCGAGTCCCTTTCCGATCCGGCCCTTCCAGATCGCCTCGGCGGCGGCGTTTCCGAACGACCTGATCATTAAAAGCGTACCGCTATACGGTACGTATCGTCAAGTCATGGCGAGAGGCCTCAGCCGATGTCGCCCATCGGCGCGAACCTGTACGGCATGCGGGCGAGGTCGATGCCGGCGGGGCCGGGCGTGTCGACCTCGACGAAGGCGCGGCAGACCGGGCCGTAGGCGCCGCGGAAATGGTTCTTCGCCTTGACGGCGAGCAGGCGGACCTGGGCCAGGTCGATGCCGTGCAGCTCCATGTAGGCGAGGTCGTTCACGGGAAAGCGCAGCGCGCTGACGATGACGTCGACATGGCCGACGCGCAGCACCGCCGACGGACCCATGCGCACCTCGACCCCGCGCATCATCGGACCCTTGTTCACGAAGACGCCGTCGGTCAGCCGCCGCACCTCGCCGCGGATCGGCACCGGCGGGCCGAAATCGGCGGTCACCCGGCCGCCCAGCGTGCCCTCGATCACGGCGCCGACCCCGGCCGCCCGGGCGCGGGCGACCATGTCCGGGTCGTGGAAGAAGGCGAAGACGCTGGGCACCGGCTCGGGCATGCGCAGCAGTGCCCGGAACAGCTCGGGCGTGTCGCCGATGCCGCCGGAGTAGGTGTTGTCCCCGGCCTCGACGACCGCCACCGGGCCGGTGCCGGCGACGGCGAGCGCCTGGGCGATCCCTTCCTCGGGCCCGGGCCGGCTCACCGCGAACTGCGGCGCGCGCTGGCGCACCGCATCGGCCATGGCGGCGGCGACGGTCGCGGCGGCGCCGCGGTCGCCATCGGCATAGACCATCACGGACGATCCGGTGAAGGGCGTGTCGGCATAGGGGAAGCCACCGAAGGGCGTCACGTCGAGGATCGGCGGCCGGCAGAGGTCGCGGGCGATCTCCTCCAGCTCGCGCATCGGCCCGTCGCTGGTGCGCATGTTGTGGCTGTGCAGGATGCGTCCCGGCCGCGCCAGCACGCCGCACGGACGGATCCGTCCCTCGACCGTGTCGACGAGCAGCCGCAGCACCTTCGCGGCGACGGCGTCCATGTCGACATGGGGCAGCGTCTTGTAGCCGGCGGCGACGTCGACCAGCTCGACGATGCGCGGCGGCAGGTTGGCGTGCATGTCGAAGCTGGCCCCGATCGGCACCGCCCCCACGGTCTCGCGCACCATGGTCACGATGTCGAGGTCGGGCGTCCGCCGCCGCTCGGTCGCCAGCGCGCCGTGCAGCGAGAGGTACACGGCGTCCCACCGGCGGCCGGCGAGACCGGCCTTCACTTCGGCGAGGAAGCTGTCGAACAGCGCGTCGTCCATCGGGCCGCCGGGCTGGGCCGCGCCGCAGCGCAGCACCACCACCTCCCAGTCGGGATGGCTGTCGGCGAAGGCGGCGACCGCCCCCAGCTCCGTCGGCGAGCCGCGGAAGGGCGCCAGCGCGGCCTCGCCGTCGGCCCATTCCGTCGCGGCGAAATCGGCGAGCACGGTCGGCACCGGAGAGAACGAGTTCACCTCCAGCCACAAGCGGGCGACGGCGAGGGAACGCGGCATCCTTTTCCTCCACGGACGGGCAGGGCGATCGGCCGATGATGATTGCATTCGCATCGGTATACAAACTACGTTTCCGCGCACGGATCCGCCGATGCCACCGCGGCGGCCCATGAGGCAGGAGGGAGCCCATGTCCCGCATCTCCGCAATCCGCGCCATGCTCGCCGGCGCCGTGCTCGCGACGGCCGCGTCGGCCGCCGCCGCGCAGACGCCGCAGCGCGGCGGCACGATGAACATCATCATCTCGCCCGAGCCGCCGACCCTGATGCTGGGGATCAACCAGACCACGCCGACGGCGATCGTCGGCGGCAAGATCTACGAGAGCCTGCTGCGCTACGACTTCGACCTGAAGCCGATGCCCGGGCTGGCGAAGTCGTGGACGGTGTCGCCCGACGGGCTGACCTACACCTTCAAGCTGCAGCAGGGCGTGAAGTGGCACGACGGCAAGCCCTTTACGGCCGACGACGTGGTGTTCAGCGCCAAGACCTACCTGACGGCGGTGCATCCGCGCTCGCGGCCGATCTTCCAGCGCTGCGAGGAGATCTCGGCGCCCGATCCGGAGACGGTGGTGTTCAAGCTGAAGGGGCCGTTCGCCCCCTTCATCATGGCGTGGGAGCCGAGCACGGCGCCGATCGTGCCCAAGCACATCTACGAAGGCACCGACTTCCGCGCCAATCCGGCGAACAACACGCCGATCGGCACGGGGCCCTTCAAGCTGAAGGAATGGGTCCGCGGTTCGCACATCCACTTCGTGCGCAACGACGACTACTGGCAGAAGGGCAAGCCCTACCTCGACGAGATCTACTATCGCGTGCTGCCCGACGCGAGCGCGCGCGTCGTCGCCATGGAGACGGGGCAGACCCATCTCTCGGCCTTCGCCGACATCGAGACCTTCGAGGTGCCGCGCCTCAAGGCGCTGCCGAACCTGGAGCTGACGACCAAGGGCTACGAGTACCTGGCGCAGATCGCCTGGCTCGACTTCAACCTGCGCAACCCGCCCTTCAACGACAAGCGCTTCCGCCAGGCGGTCTACCACGCGATCGACCGCAACTTCATGCGCGACCGCATCTGGTTCGGCCTCGGCAAGCCGGCGACCGGCCCGATCCATTCGAGCATCCCGCACTACGACGCGAACGTCCCGAAATACCCCTTCGACCCGAAGAAGGCCGAGGCGCTGCTCGACGCGATGGGGCTGAAGCGCGGCGCCGACGGGGTGCGCGTCAAGGTGACGATGGAGAGCCTGCCCTACGGCGACGTCTACGTCCGGGCGGGCGAGTACATCCGCCAGGCGCTCGGCCGCGTCGGCATCCAGGTGACGCTGCGCAGCAGCGACGTCGCCACCTGGGGCGACCGGGTGCGCAACTGGGACTACGACATGACGCTGCAGGTGCTGAGCCAGCTCGGCCATCCCGCCCTCGGCGTCTCCCGCCTCTACATCTCCAGCAACATCCGCAAGGGCGTGCTGTTCAGCAACGTGAACGGCTACAGCAACCCGCGCATCGACGAGCTCTTCGACAAGGCGGCGGTCACGGTGGACCCGGTCGAGGCGCAGAAGATGTACAGCGAGATCCAGCGCATCCTCGTCGACGACGTGCCGGTCGCCTGGCTGCTCGAGCTCGACTTCCCGACCTTCATCGACAAGCGCTTCCGCAACGTCGTCACCTCGGCGATCGGGGTGCGCGACAACTTCGCCGACGCCTACATGGTGGCGAAGTAGCGACCGACGGCGCGACGGCACCGTGGAACGGCTGGAGTTCATCGCGCAGCGGCTGGTGAAGGGCGTCGTCGTCCTGCTCGGCATCGTCGTGCTGAACTTCCTGCTGATCCGCCTCGCCCCCGGCGACCCGGCGACGGTGATGGCGGGCGAGGCGGGGGCGGGCGACGAGGTCTTCCTGCAGCAGCTCCGCGCCCAGTTCGGCCTCGACCAACCGCTCGTCGACCAGCTCTGGGCCTATGTCCGCAACATCGTGACGCTCGACTTCGGCTTCTCCTATCGGCAGCAGCGGCCGGTCGTGGACCTGCTGGCGGAGCGCCTGCCGCCGACCCTGCTGCTGACGGGTACCGCGTTCCTGCTCTCGCTCGTCGTCGGCGTGGCGCTGGGCGTGGCGGCGGCGCGCGTCGTCGGGCGCTGGTCGGATTCGCTCATCACGGTGCTCGCCCTCTTCTTCTACGCGACGCCGCTGTTCTGGGTCGGGCTGATGGGCGTGCTGCTGTTCTCGGTCACGCTCGGCTGGCTGCCGGCCTTCGGCATGTTCACGGTCGGCGTGCCGCTCGCGGGCTGGGCCCTCGCGCTCGATGTCGGCGAGCACCTGGTGCTGCCGGCCCTGACGCTGGCGCTCTTCCACATGGCGGTCTACGCCCGCATGACCCGCGCCTCGATGCTGGAGGTGCGCGACCAGGACTTCGTGCGCACCGCCCGCGCCAAGGGCATCGCCGAGGGCGAGATCCTGCGTCGCCACGTGCTGCGCAACGCCATCCTGCCGGTCGTCACCATCGCCGGCGTCAAGGCGGGCTATCTCATCGGCGGCTCGATCGTGGTGGAGACGGTGTTCGCCTGGCCTGGGATCGGGCGGCTCGCCTACGAGGCGGTGCTGCAGCGCGACTACAACGTGCTTCTCGGCGTCTTCCTGCTGAGCTCGGCCATGGTGATCGCCGTCAACCTGGCGACCGACGTCGTCTATTCTCTGGTCGATCCGCGCATCGAGCTCGGGGCGTGAGGGCGATGGACGGCTTCGCCCGGCGCTTCGCGCGCAACAAGGGCGCGGTGGTCGGTCTGGCGGTGCTGCTGGCCGTCCTCGCCGTCGCCGCCTTCGGGCCGCTCGTCTATCCCGACAGCCCGTGGGACATGGCGGGCGCTCCCTTCCGGCCACCCTTCGGCGAGCATCTGCTGGGCACCGACACGCTCGGCCGCGACGTCGCCGCGGGCATCGTCCACGGCGCCCGCGTCTCGCTCCTCATCGGCTTCGTGGCGACCATCGTGGCGGTCTCCGTCGGCGTGCTGGTCGGGGCGGTGGCGGGCTATTTCGGCGGCCGGGTCGACGATGCGCTGATGCGCCTGACGGAGTTCTTCCAGACCATCCCGAGCTTCGTCTTCGCGGTCGTGCTGGTGGCGATCTTCACGCCCGGCATCGGCTCGATCGTGGTCGCGATCGCGGTGGTGAGCTGGCCCGCCGTCGCCCGGCTCGTGCGCGGCGAATTCCTCACCCTGCGCACGCGCGAGTTCGTCCAGGCCTCGGTCGTGCTCGGCCGCTCCAGCCTGCACATCATCTTCGTCGAGATCCTGCCGAACGCCGTCTCGCCGATCATCGTCTCGGGCTCCCTGATGGTCGCGACCGCCATCCTCGTCGAATCCTCGCTCAGCTTCCTCGGCCTCGGCGACCCCAACATGATGAGCTGGGGCTACATGATCGGCGCCTCGCGCTCGGTCGTACGGGTGGCGTGGTGGACCAGCTTCTTCCCCGGCCTCGCCATCCTGCTGACCGTGCTGGCGCTCAACCTCGTCGGCGAGGGGCTCGCCGACGCGCTCAACCCGCGCCTGTCGCGCGAGGGCCGGTGATGCCGGAGCCGCCGGCGGCCGGACCCGTGCTCGCGGTCCGCGACCTGCGCGTCGCGCTGCCGCCCGGCGCCGACCGGCCGTTCGCCGTCGACGGCGTCGGCTTCGACCTCGATGCCGGCGAGATCCTCTGCGTCGTCGGCGAATCCGGCTCCGGCAAGTCGCTGACCGCCGCCGCGATCATGCGGCTGCTGCCGCGCTCGGTGCGCGTCGCCGGCGGCACGATCACGCTCGACGGCACCGACCTGCTCGCCCTTCCCGAGGCGGAGATGCGGGGATGGCGCGGCCGTCGGCTCGGCATGATCTTCCAGGAGCCGATGACGGCCCTCAATCCGCTGATGCGGGTCGGCGACCAGATCGACGAGGTCCTGCGTGCCCATGCCGGCCTCGACGAGGCCGCCCGGCGGCGCCGGGTCGTCGAGCTGATGGCCCAGGTCAACCTGCCGGACCCCGGGCAGCTCCGCCACGCCTATCCGTTCCGGCTGTCGGGCGGGCAGCGCCAGCGGGTGATGATCGCCATGGCGCTGGCGCTGGGACCGGCGGTGCTGATCGCCGACGAGCCGACCACCGCCCTCGACGTCACGACGCAGAAGCAGATCCTGGCACTGATCAAGGAGATCCAGCGGCGCCACGGCATGGGCGTGCTGTTCATCACCCATGATTTCGGCGTCGTCGCGGAGATCGCCGACCGGGTGGCGGTGATGCAGCACGGAAGCATCGTCGAGATCGGCCGCGCCGCCGACGTGCTGAACGCGCCGCGGCACGCCTATACGCGGTCCCTCATCGCCGCCGTGCCGCGGCTCGAGCCGCGGCCGGCGGTCGCCAATGCGGCGCCGACCATCCTCGAGGCGACGCAGCTGTCGAAGACCTATGCCTCGGCCGGCGGCTTCTTCGTGCGCCGGCGCGTCGTCGCCGCGGTCAAGCGGGTCGACCTCGTCATCCGCGAAGGCGAGACGCTGGGGGTCGTCGGCGAATCCGGCTCCGGCAAGTCGACGCTGGGCCGGCTCCTCGTCCGGCTGATCAAGGCGGACGGCGGTACGGTGACGTTCGGCGGCACCGACCTCCTGACGGCATCCGCCGGCCGCCTGCGCGCGCTCCGGCACGAGGTGCAGATGGTCTTCCAGGATCCCTACGCCTCGCTCAATCCGCGGCGGCGGGTCGGCGCCATCGTCGCCGACGGGCCGAAGGCCCAGGGCGTCGATCATCCCACGGCCATGGCGCGGGCCCGCGAGCTGCTGGCGCTGGTCGGGCTCGATCCGGCGGCCGTGGACCGCTATCCGCACGAGTTCTCCGGCGGCCAGCGCCAGCGCATCGGCATCGCCCGCGCCCTGGCGCTCGATCCCAGGCTGCTGATCGCCGACGAGCCGGTGTCGGCCCTCGACGTGTCGGTGCAGGCCCAGGTGCTGGAACTGCTGAACGACGTGCGGCGGCGCTTCCGGCTGGCGATGCTGTTCATCACCCACGACCTGCGCGTCGCCGCGCAGGTGGCCGACCGCATCGCGGTGATGCGGCTGGGCGAGATCGTCGAGACCGGTCCGACCGAGGAGATCTTCCGCGCGCCGCGCCATCCCTACACGCGCGAGCTGCTGGACGCGGTGCCGGGGCGGGCCTGGAGCGCAGCGGCGGCCGCGCCATGAGCGGCGAAGGGATGTTGGAGCGGCCGGCCCCTTCGGTATACGATCGCGTATTGCGATGATGCGCCGCATGGCCGATCCCGATGTCGCCGCCGCCGCCCTGTTCGCGGCGGCGGGCGCGATCGGCATCGGCGCGACCCGCCACCTGCCGGTGGGCTCCACCATGCGCATGGGGCCGGGGTACCTGCCGCTGCTCGTCTCCTCGCTGCTCGTGGCGCTGGCCGCCTGCCTGGCGCTGCGGGTGGTCGTCCGGGGCGCCGGCGACGAGGTGCCGAGCTGGAGCCTCGGCCCGGTGGCCGCGATCGTCGCCAGCCTGGCGGCCTTCGCGATCCTCATCGACCCGGTCGGGCTCGTGGGGGCGACCATCGCGCTGCTCGCGGTGTCGCGGCTCGCCGACCGCCCGTTCCGCCCGTGGGAGACCGCAGCCGTGGCCGTCGGCGGCGCGACGTTCAGCGCGCTGGTCTTCGTCGAGCTGCTGCTGCTGCCGATCGCGCTGTGGCCGGCCTAGAGGACATCGCCTCCCATCTCGGCCTGGGGCTGGCGGTGGCGCTGACCCCGGCGAACATTCTCTACTGCTTCCTCGGCGCGCTGCTCGGCACGCTGATCGGGGTGCTGCCCGGGCTGGGCCCGGCGACCACCATCGCCATGCTGCTGCCCGTCACCTTCCATCTCTCGCCGATCGGCGGGCTGATCATGCTGGCGGGCATCTACTACGGGGCGCAGTACGGCGGCTCGGTGACCTCGATCCTGGTCAACATCCCCGGCGAATCCTCCTCGGTGGTGACCTGCCTCGACGGCCATGCGATGACGCGGCAGGGGCGCTCGGGCGCCGCGCTCGCGACGGCGGCTCTTGGCTCGTTCTTCGCGGGTTGCGTGGCGACCGTGCTGGTCGCACTCTTCGCGCCGCCGCTGACCGACCTCGTGCAGCTCTTCGGCGCGGCCGAGTATTTCGCGCTGATGCTGCTCGGCCTCGTCTCGGCCGTGGTGCTGGCCCAGGGCTCGGTGCTGAAGGCGGTGCTGATGATCCTGCTCGGCCTGCTGCTGGGCTTCGTCGGCACCGACGTCAACAGCGGCGCCCAGCGCCTGACCTTCGGCGTCGCGGAGCTCGCCGACGGCATCGGCTTCATCCCGGTCGCCATGGGCTTCTTCGGCATCGCCGAGATCGCCGTCAACCTGGAGCGGATGCGCGGCGGCGCGCCGCAGGCGGCGGCGATCACCCGGCTGTGGCCGACGCGGCTCGACTTCCGCCGGGCATGGCCGGCCGTGCTGCGCGGCACCGGCGTCGGCTCGCTGCTCGGCATCCTGCCGGGCGGCGGCGCGATTCTCGGCTCGTTCGCCGCCTACACCCTGGAGAAGCGCATCGCCCGCGATCCCGCACGCTTCGGCAACGGCGCCATCGAAGGGGTGGCCGCACCGGAATCGGCGAACAACGCCGCGGCGCAAACCTCCTTCGTGCCGCTGCTGACGCTGGGCATTCCCTCCAATGCCGTCATGGCGCTGATGGTCGGCGCGATGATGATCCACGGCATCACGCCCGGCCCGATGGTCATCGACGAGCAGCCGGAGCTGTTCTGGGGGATCATCGCCAGCATGTGGGTGGCGAACCTGCTGCTGGTGATCATCAACCTGCCGCTGGTCGGCATCTGGGCGCGGCTGACCCGCGTGCCCTACCGCATCCTGTTCCCGTCGGTGCTGATGTTCTGCGCCATCGGCGCCTACAGCTACGCCCACAGCGTGCTCGACGTCGTGCTGACCATGTTCTTCGGCCTGCTCGGCTACCTGCTGCTGAAGCTGCGGTGCGAACCGGCGCCGCTGATCCTCGCCTTCGTCCTCGGGCCGATGATGGAGGAGAACCTGCGCCGCGCCCTGCTGATCGGCCGCGGCGACCCCATGGTGCTGGTGACGCGGCCGCTCAGCGGCGCGATCCTGGCGCTCGCCGCCCTGCTTCTCGTCGTCACGCTGCTGCCCGTGGTGCGCGGGCTGCGCGAGACGACCTTCCGCGAAGAATGATACTCGTCCCAGGAGGAACCCCATGACGCTCCGCCCGCCCAGCCTCCTCCGCCTCGCCCTCGCGGCGCTGGTGACGCTCGGCCTGTGGGC
>JADZBA010000139.1 GCA_020852355.1 Alphaproteobacteria bacterium | reverse complement strand
GTCGCCGCCGCCGCCGAGCAGCGCTGCCAGCGTCTCGCCCACCACCGGCAGGTCCGCCACGGGCTCCCCGACCGGGTCGTCGCCCAGCAGGTCGGCGACCGCGCCGCCTGCCTCGGTCACCCCGAGGCCGCTCCCGCCGCCGACCTCGGGCACGTCGTCGAGCACCTCGCCCAGCGTCCCGTCGACGCCGCCGCCGAGCAGAGCAGCCAGCGTCTCGCCCGCCGCCGGCAGGTCCGCCACGGGCTCCCCGACGAGGTCGTCGCCCAGCAGGTCGGCGACCGCGCCGCCTGCCTCGGTCACCCCGAGGCCGTTGCCGCCGCCGACGTCGGGCACGTCGTCGAGCACCTGGCCCAGCGTCCCGTCGCCGCCGCCGCCGAGCAGCGCTGCCAGCGTCTCGCCCACCACCGGCAGGTCCGCCACGGGCTCCCCGACCGGGTCGTCGCCCAGCAGGTCGGCGACCGCGCCGCCTTCCTCGGTCACCCCGAGGCCGCTGCCGTCGCCGATGAGCGTATCGGCGACCCCACCCAAGGCGCCGTCGTCTCCCCCGCCGAGGATCGGGTTCAGAATTTCGCCAGCGATCGGCAGAGCGGCGACGATCGGACCGACGACGTCATCATCCAGGACGTCGTCTATCAGGCCGCCGGGGCCCGTGACACCCAGACTCGCCTCTTCGCTGCCGTCACCGTCACCGTCGCCATCCCCATCCCCATCCCCGTCACCCCCATCCCCGTCACCGTCGCTGTCGCCATCCCCATCACCGTCGCCACCCCCGTCGCCATCCCCATCGCCGTCGCCATCCCCATTGCCGTCGCCATCGCCGTCGCCATCCCCGTTGCCGTCGCCATCACCGTTGCCGTCGCCATCACCGTCGCCATCCCCATCACCGTCGCCATCCCCATCACCGTCGCCATCCCCATCACCGTCGCCGTCGCCATCTCCACTGCCGCTACCATCTCCGCCGTCACCACTGCCGATGATCTCGCCGACGAGGCGGCCGTCCGCGGCACCGTCGCTGACGTCGTCGAAGCTGATCTGGTTGAGGAAGAGATTCCGCAGGATCACCACCCGCCCGTCGGCCAGGGTGATCACCAGGTCGTTGCCGACGGTGCGCTGCGACTGGAGCCCGTCGCGCAGCAGCAGGTCGGAGACGGTACCGTCGGCGCCTTCGATGCGGAGCTGGTCCGCGTCGACCTTGAAGTCCTCGATGATCGTGACCGACTGCGGATCGCCGAACGCCACCAGGAAGACATTGACGCCTTCACCGCCGCGAAGCGTGTCCCGCCCGAAGCCGCCCACGAGGACGTCGTTGCCCGTTCCGCCGTCCACGGAATCGTCGTCGATCCCACCGGCGAGGGTGTCGTCGCCTCCGCGGCCGGAGAGCGCGTCGTCCCCGCCACGGCCGTCGATCGCGTCGCTGGCGCCGGAGCCGGACAGGATATCGGCGCTGCTGGTGCCGGTGAGATCCATGGTTTCCTCCTGAGACCGGGTGCCGTCCATCGATGCCGCCGGACAATGCGGTCGGTGAAAGGCTGAAGTTTCTCGCTCTCAGGTAACCACCCGCCCGTCTTCGGGTGGCGTGGCATCATCTGATGGATTCGATAACCGGTGTTTATCCACGCCGCTGCGAACGACCAGCTCCGCACGTCGCGCCATGGATGCGGCTTGACAGGCTCTCCCCCTCCGCCGCTTCACTGTGGGCGATACCAGGGCGGGATCGGGACATGGGCCAGGAGCATCGTCGGCAGCTGCTGGCGTGGATCGACCAGGATCGCGACGCGATCGTGGATTTCCTCAGCGGCTTCCTGCAGGCCAAGTCGCCGAATCCGCCCGGCGACACGCGCCTCGCGGGCGCTCATGTCCGCGCCCTGCTCGACGCCGAGGCCCTCCCCTACCGCATCGTCGCCGCGAAGGAGCACCTGCCGAACATCGTCGGGACGTTCGCCGGCGGCGCGCCGGGCCGCCACCTCGTCCTCAACGGTCACATGGACGTCTTCCCGGCGATCGAGGACCTGCCGGGCGAGCGCGGCCAGTGGAGCGGCGAGGTCAGCGAAGGCCGCATCTACGGCCGCGGCGCCTCGGACATGAAGTGCGGCACCACCGCCTCGATCATGACCTACCGCTACCTGCATCGCCTGCGCGACACGCTGCGGGGCAGCCTGACGCTGACGGTCGTGTCCGACGAGGAGACGGGCGGGCGCTGGGGCACCCGACACATCATGGAGACATGCCCCGACGAGGTCCTGGGCGACTGCTGCCTCAACGGCGAGCCGAGCGGCCTCGCCACCGTGCGCTTCGGCGAGAAGGGCACGCTGCGGCTCGTATTCACCGTGCGCACCACCGGCGGCCACGGCGCCTATCCCCATCTCAGCGCCAGCGCCAACAAGATCGCGGCACGGATCGTGGCCGAGCTCGAAGCGATCACCGAGCTGCGTGCGGAGCTGCCCGAGCGCATCGCCGAGGTTCTCGCGGCGGCAGACGTGCAGGACGCCATCGACGAGAGCCTGGGTGCCGGCGCCCGCCACGTCGTCGACAAGGCGACCGTCAATGTCGGCGTGCTGCGCGGCGGCCTCAAGATCAACATGATGCCCGACGAATGCGTCATCGAGGTCGACGTGCGCGTGCCCCCGGGAATCCCGCGCGGACGCGTTCGCGAGATCGTCGCCGCGATCGTCGCCGGCCATCCCGAGGCGAGCGTCGAGGAGCGGGCCGACCACAGCTACGAGGCGAGCTGGTGCGATCCCCACGGCGAGATGGTCGGCATCATCCAGGACAATGTCGCGGCGCTGAAGGGCTTTCGCCCGAAGCCGATCGTCAGCCTCGGCGGATCGGACGGACGCTACTGGCGCTGGCGTGGCATTCCCGCCTACCTCTACGGCCCATCGCCGCGAACCATGGGGCGGCGCGACGAACACGTCACCGTCGACGAGCTGCTGCACATCGTGCGCACCCACGCGCTGTCCGCGTTCGACTACCTGTCCCGCTGACCATCCATCCGATGGAGACCCCTCTCATGTCCCGCCGGCTCCTCGCCGCCGCCCTGATCGGCGCCGTCCTGTCCTCGCCCTTCGTCGCCGCCGCCCAGGGCGCCCGCGACACCGTCAGCATCCTCGTGCGCAACGATTCCGTCGGCTTCGACCCGCACCGGGTCAGCGGGCGAGGGGCGGCGGAAGTGCTGTTCATGCTGACCGACACGCTGGTCGCCGTGGAGGACGACCAGAAGACGCTCCACCCGCTGCTCGCGAAGTCGTGGACCGTGTCGCCGGACGGCCTGACCTACGTCTTCGACCTGCGCCAGGACGTGAAGTTCTGCAGCGGCCGGGCGATGACCGCCGCCGACGTCGTCTATTCGCTGAAGCGCCTGGTGGCGCCGGAGACGCGCTCTCCCGCGGCGTGGCGGGCGGGCAAGGTCAGGTCGATCACCGCCAGGGACGCCCACACCGTCGAGTACGTGCTGGAGCGTCCATACAACGAGCTGCTGCTGCAGCTCGCCCAGAGCTTCGGTGCGATCATCGACAAGGAGGAGGTCGAGAAGCTCGGCCGCGACTACGGGGTCAAGGGCCTGAACGGCACGGGCCCCTTCTGCTGGGGCGATTGGAAGCCGCGCAGCGAGTTCGTCCTCAACCGCCACGACGCCTATCGCTGGGGCCCGGCATTCTACGAGAATCGCGGACCGGCCCACGTCGCGCGCATGGTCTGGAAGGTCGTGCCGGAGGAGTCGAGCATCGTCGCGGCCATGCAGACCGGTGCGGGGGACATCACCTACGTCGCGCCGGAATGGGCGGTCGAGCAGATGAAGAGGGACCCTCGGCTCGCCGTCGCCTCGCCGCGCGTGTCAAACTACACGGCCTTCCTCGGCCTGCGCGTCAACAAGGAGCTGACCGGTGACGTGCGGGTCCGCCAGGCGATGAGCCTCGCGATCAATCGCGAGGAGCTGGTGAAGGGGCTGTGGTTCGGCCAGGCCGACCCGGCGACCACCTATGTCAGCCCGGGCACCCTCGACTGGAACGGCGACGTGCGCGCACGCTTCGATCCCGACGCGGCGAATCGGCTGCTCGATGAGGCCGGCTGGGTGCGCGGCGCGGACGGCGTCCGCGTCAAGGACGGCAAGCGCCTGGCGCCGCAGCTCGTCGCCGCCGGCACGCCCGGCTGGCGCACGCGCTCCGAGGCGATCCAGGGCGCGCTGAAGCGAGTCGGGATCGACCTCCGCCTGCTGCTGCCGGAGCCGGCGCTGGCGATGGCGCAGATCAACTCCTCACCCGACTTCGACGCCTATGCGCTGTTCGCGCCCTACGGCACCGCCGGAGAGGCCATGATGGTGTTCCATTCCGCGGGCATCCCGGCGCCCAACCGGGTCAACTGGCGCGATGCGGCGACCGACGCGCTGCTCGACGGCGGCCAGGTGGCCCTCGACGACGCCGAACGCGCCGCCGCCTACGCCAAGGTTCAGCGTACCATCATGGAGAACGCCGTCGTCATCCCGCTCGCCCATGAGAAGCTGTTCCTCTTCTCGAACAAGCGGCTGGCCGGCGTGAAGCCGCACGGCATCTACAATTGCGGCGTCTACAAGGGACTGGACGTCAAGGTCGCCGCCCGGTGAGCGAGGTCCTCGCCGAGGATTTCCGCGGCGAGCCGTACTGGTGGGAGATGTCGCCCCGGGCCGGGCGACCGGCCGCGCCGCCCCCGCTGCCCGCGCGCGCCGACGTGGCGATCGTCGGCGCGGGCTATGCCGGGCTCGCCGCCGCGCTGGTGCTCGCCCGGGCGGGGCGCGGCGTGCTCGTCCTCGATGCAGGGCCACCCGGCGGCGGCGCCAGCAGCCGCAGCGTCGGGATGACCGGCGGCCGGCTGCGCCAGGGAGCCGCGGCGCTGACCAAGGCCCTGGGGCCGGGTCCCGCGCTCGCCCTGATGCGCGAGGCGGCCGGCGCGTATCGCTGGTTCCTCGATTTCGTGCGCGCGGAGGCGATCGACTGCGACCTGCGGCAGTCCGGCCGGCTGGTCGGGGCCTGGACGCGGCGCGATCTGGAAGCCCAGCGCCGCCTCGCGGCGATGCTGACGGAGCGGATCGGCATCGACTGCCACGTCGTCGACCGCGCCGGCCTCCGTCCGGAGATCGCGTCCGACCTCTATCACGGGGCGCTGGTGCTGCCTCAGGACGGCGGCCTGCACCCCGCGCGGCTGCATGACGGGCTGCTGCAGCGCGCGCTCGCAGCCGGGGCGACGGTAGCCGCCTTCACCCCGGTCACCGCCCTCGCCGAGGAATCCGGCGAGGTTCGCGTCCTCACTCCTGCGGGCGCCGTCACGGCCCGCGAGGTGGTGCTGGCGACCAACGCCTACACCGGCCCGGCCTTCCCATGGCACCACCGGCGCGTCATCCCCGTCGGCAGCTACATGGCGGCGACGGAGCCGTTGTCGCCGACGCGGGTCGCGCGTCTGCTTCCCGCCGGACGCCTGGTCAACGACACCCGTCGCCTCGCCTACGCCATCCGCATCTCGCCCGACGGTACGCGGCTGCTCGTCGGCGGCCGCGCCTCGGCGCGCGACCATGCACGGCCGCCGCAGGTCGCGCGCAGCCTGCACCGCGTGCTCGCGGGCGTGTTCCCGGAACTGGCCGCGGCGCGCATGTCCCACGCCTGGGGCGGCATGGTGGCCTTCACCTTCGACCGGCTGCCCAACATCGGCACGCGCGGCCGCGTCCACCACGTCCTCGGCTGCAACGGCTCCGGCGTCGTCATGTCGACCTATCTCGGCACCATGCTCGGCCGGCGCATCGCCGGCGCGGCGGACGCCGTCACGGGCTTCGCGCGCGACGGCCTGCCGGGCGCGCCGCTCTACGGCGGCCGTCCCTGGTTCATGTCGCCGGTCTCGCTGTGGTACGGGCTGCGTGACCGTGCCGACCGCATGATCGACGCCGCCCGCCCCTCCCCTCCTCGCGGAGCCTCGACGCCATGACCTTCTCCCTCGCCGCCCGCTGCCCGTCTACCGGCATGTTCGGCATCGGCATCGCCACCTCCAGCATCGCCGTCGGCAATCGCTGCCCGTGGGCGCGCGCCGGCGTCGGTGCCGTCCAGACGCAGCATCGCACCGACACGCGGCTCGGCCCCATCGGGCTCGACCTGCTGCAGCGCGGCCTGTCGGCGGGCGAGACGGTCAAGGCGCTGGTGGCGATGAGCGAGTTTCCCGACCAGCGGCAGCTCGGCGCGGTCGACCGCAATGGCGAGACCGCCTTCTACTGCGGGCCGAAGATCCCCTCGATCAACACCGGCGCCCAGGGGCGCGGCTGCGTCGCGATCGGCAACGTGATCGCCGACCCGGGCGTGCCGCAGGCCATGGTCGACGCCTTCGAGGCGAGCCAGGGGAGCGCGTTCGCCGAGCGCCTGCTGGCGGCCGTGGACGCCGGCCTCGCCGCCGGCGGCGAGACCAAGCCGATCATGTCGGCGGCGCTGCTGGTCGTCGACCGGCAGTCATGGCCGCTGGTCGACCTGCGCGTCGATTTCCAGGAGGCGCCGCTGGCCGCGCTGCGCCGCCTGTGGCAGGCCTACGAGCCGCAGGTCGAACATTTCGTGATGCAGGTGCTGCGCCCGAACGAGGTCAGGCCGCCGGCCAGGCCGGCGGGCTGATCCCCGGGCGCGGGACGGCCGGCGGTCAGGCGGCCTTGAGATTGCAGGCCGACACCTTGCCGCGCGGATCGCGCTGGATGTCGAAGGTCAGCTTCTGGCCCTCGCGCAGATTGCCGATCCCGGAGCGCTCGACGGCGGAGATGTGCACGAACACTTCCTTCGCGCCGTCGGCGGGCAGGATGAAGCCGTAGCCCTTCTGCGTGTTGAACCATTTGACGGTGCCGATGGACATCAGGTCCCTCCGATAGGCAAAGGCCGCCGCGCGATGCCGCGCGGCGGGTCGGACGTCGCGATGGATGGGACCGGAAGGGCGCCGACGGCGGCCTCGATGCGGGCCGCCCAGGACGAGCAGACGGCGACAGTATGGTGACACGGCGGCGATCCGGCAAGGAACCGCGCCCCCCCACCGATCAGGGACAGACGGCGTAGCCGTCGCGCCGCGGATCGGCACCGCCGGTCATGACGCCGGTCGCGGGATCGATTGCGATGCCCTGCATGCCGCCGCACGCGAGCGCGAACGCATCGAGCCGCGTGATCTGGTGCCCGCGCCGGCGCAGGCCGGACACCACCTCGTCGTCGATCCGCGATTCGAGATGGACCGCCGCACCGTCCTGCAGGCGCGCGCGCGGTGCCGCGATCGCCTCCTGGATCGGCTGGCCGAAGTCGACATGCTGGACGATCGCCTGGGTTTGCGTCTGGCAGATGCCGTAGCTGCCGGGCGTGCCCAGCGCCAGCACCGGCTTGCCGTCGCGCGTGCCGATCGAGGGCGCCATGGGCAGCGCCAGCGGACCGCCGGCGCGCATGAAATTCTTTCCCCTGGGATCGAGCTCGCCCCAGTAGAGGAAGTTGTTCATGCACACGCCGCGGCCGGGGATCACCACGCCGGAACCGAACTTGGCGCCGAGGCTCATGGTGACGCAGACGACGTTGCCGGCCGCATCGGCCACCGAGAAGGACGTGGTGTGGTCGCGGTCGACCCCGTCCTCGGGCTGCTCCACCCACTGCTCGGTCGGCCCGACGACCGGCGCCGGATCCCCGACGCGCCGGCGCAACCGCTCGACGTTGGCGTCGGACAGGATGTCGGCCAGGGTCTCCGGCGAAGGGTTGTTGCGCCAGATGCGCTCGCCCGCCGCCAGCCGGACGGCACGGAAGACCGTGTCGAGATGGTCGAGGCCGTTGCGCTGCATGGCCGCGATGTCGAAGCCCTCGAGGATGCGCAGGGTCAGCAGGTACTGGAAGCCCTCGCACGGCGGCGGCAGCGTATGCATGGCGATGCCCCGGTAGGAGGCCACCACGGGGTCCAGCCACGCCGGCGCGACCGCCTCGAGGTCGGCCATCGTCAGGACGCCGCCCAGCGACTTCAGGTGGGCGACCATCTCGCGGCCGAGCGGCCCGCCATAGAGATAGCCGGGGCCCTCCGCGGCGATCGCCTCGTAGGTGCGGGCGAGATCCGGCTGCTTCAGCACCGAGCCGTAGGGCACCACGCCGGTGCCGCCGGTGTAGTTGCGCGACCAGCCCTCGTGGACCTGCGGATACTGCGTCAGCTCGCGCGCCGCCTCGTTGATGTTCTCCGCATTGTTCTCGGAGACCGGGATGCCGTCGCGGGCGAGCTCGATGGCCGGGGCCAGGATCTCCGGGAGCGTCTTCGTCCCGTGCGCGCGCAGCAGCTCGCACCATCCGGCGAGGTTACCCGGCGCCCCGCTCGCCATCGGGCCGCGCGCCACGTCCTTGCGCTTCAGGGCGGTGGCGTCGAACTTCTCGGGCACCGGGGTGATGAAGTCCAGCGTCCGCACGCGGCCCTCGCGCGCGACATAGCAGGTCGCCATGCCCATGCCGGCCAGCCCTGACATGTAGGGCTCGGCGACGTTCAGGGTGGCCGCGGTGGCGACGATCGCATCGAAGGCGTTGCCGCCGGCGCGCAGGAGACGCGCCCCGGCCATCGCCGCGTGCGGATTCGCCGCCGCCACCATCCCCTTGACCGAGCTGATCGTCGGACGTCTGCCGAACATCGGGCCGTCTCCCTGGTGCCTTGCCTGGCTTTTCGTGAACGCGCCCGACGGACATCGGACGATCGGACGCCCCGGATGTTAGCGCAATCAGTCGGGCACGACAGCCAAAACGGCATGCCGTGCGCGATCACCTTGCCCGTAGCGCCATG
>JADZBA010000138.1 GCA_020852355.1 Alphaproteobacteria bacterium | reverse complement strand
GGCGAAGCGGTGCTCGGCGCGACCATCCGCGTCGAGACGATCGACGGCCCGGTCAGCCTGCGGGTGCCCGCGGGATCGAACAGCGGCAGCCGCCTGCGGCTGCGCGGCAAGGGCGTGCTCACGGCCCGCGGCGTGCGCGGCGACCAGTACGTGACGCTGTCGGTCGCGCTGCCCGAGGAGATCGACCCGGAACTGCGCAGCTTCGTCGAGGCCTGGAGCCGTACGCATCCCTACCGCACCCGCCCCGACGATCAGGGCTAGGGTCGACGCCGCCGGCTCATGCGCCGGGATTGATCGGTTGAATCAATATTGACGCGCCGGGCGGCTGCCGGTCTCGTCTCTCCTCGTTCAGGGAGGCGGATCATGGTAGCGGCGGCGAGCGGACCGGCATTGGACGTGCGGCCCGCGCCGGCCGGCCCCGCCGCGCGCATGCTGCGGGAGATCTGGGACGCCGTCGGCGGCCCAGTCGCTGCGCTCGACCGGGTCCGGTTCGCCGGCGCCGGCAGCCTGCCGTCTTCGTTCGCGGTGACTGACCTCGCCTGCGCCGCGATCGCGGCCGCCGGCCTCGCCGTATCCGAGCGGATCGCCGCCGCCGGTGCCCGGCCCGTCGCGCTCGCCGTCGACCGGCGCCTCGCGTCGTCGTGGTTCGGCACCTCGATCCGGCCGCAGGGCTGGTCGCCGCCGCCGCCGTGGGATCCGATCGCCGGCGACTATGCGGCCGCCGACGGCTGGATCCGACTGCACACCAACGCGCCGCATCACCGGCGGGCGGCGCTCGCCGTCCTCGGCGTCGCGGCGGAGCGGGCGGACGTCGCGCGCGCGGTCTCGGCGTGGTCCGCCCGCGCCCTGGAGGACGCCGTCGTCGCCGCCGGCGGCTGCGCGGCGGCGATGCGCTCCCTCGCGGACTGGGCCGCGCACGACCAGGGCCGCAGCGTCGCGGGCGAGCCGCTGGTGCGGCTGCGGACGCTGGAGGACGGCCCGGCCATGCATCCGCAGTGCGATCCCGCGCGACCGCTGCGCGGCGTGAGGGTGCTCGATCTGACGCGCGTCCTGGCCGGCCCCGTCGCTACCCGGTTTCTCGCCGGATACGGCGCCGACGTCCTGCGGATCGACCCGCCGGACTGGGACGAGCCGGCGCTGGCACCGGAGATGACGATCGGCAAGCGGCCGGCGCGGCTCGACCTGCGCGATCCGGCGGGCCGCGCCAGGCTGCTCGATCTGCTGCGCGACAGCGACGTGCTGGTGCACGGCTATCGCTGCGACGCGCTGGAGCGGCTCGGGCTCGGCGCCGACGTGCGGCGGCGCGCGCGCCCCGGCCTCGTGGACGTCGCCCTCGACGCCTATGGCTGGACGGGGCCGTGGCGGACCCGCCGCGGCTTCGACAGCCTCGTCCAGATGAGCGCCGGGATCGCCGAGGCGGGAATGCGGCGCCTGGGCAGGGATCGGCCGACCCCGCTGCCCGTCCAGGCGCTCGACCACGCGACCGGCTACGTGATGGCGGCGGCAGCCGTTCTCGGCCTCGTCGAGCGCCTGCGCACCGGGCGCGGCGTCGAGGCCAGGACCTCGCTGGCGCGGACGGCGGCGCTGCTCGCCGCCTACCCGCAGCCGCCGGACGCGGCGACGATCCGCCCGGAAGACCCCGACGACCTCGCGCCCGCGATCGAGGAGACGGCCTGGGGACCCGCCCGCCGGCTGCGCCCGCCGCTGTCGCTGCCCGGCGCCTCGCAATCGTGGAACCGTGCCGCCGCCCCGCTCGGCAGCCGCGTGGCGGCCTGGGACTGATCAGCCGCGCACCATGCGCACCGGCGGCTGGCCGGACGGGGCGGGCTCGGTCAGGACGACGGCGATCGGCAGGTCGAGCGCCTCCTGCTCGGCGCGGGCCAGCGAGCGCATCATGGCGTTGAAGCGCGGCATCCAGGCGGTCGTCGGGAAGTCCGGGCCGAGCTCGTCGGAGCGATGGACGCCCAGCGCATGGGACAGCGTGTCGACGCTGGTCGTGTGCAGGTCGCGGGCGAGCAGCCAGCGGCCGCCGCCCGTCGGCGCGACGAAGCCCGCTTCGTAGAGCGCCAGCAGCCGGTCGTCGACGAGGGTCGTCGGAATCCCGAGGCGCCGGGCGATCTCGCGCACGCGGCGGCCGCCCGGCGTGCGGAGCTGGTCGAGGACGGCCAGGGCCAGGGCGAGCGCCAGCGTCTGCGTGCCGGCGGCGCGCCCGCCGAAGCGCTCGGCCCGCCATTCCGGCAGGGCGGCGGCGACGACCGCGCCCAGCATGACGATCACCCAGATCAGGTACATCCACAGCAGGAAGATCGGCAGCGCCGCGATGGTGCCGTAGACCGCCTGGTAGCTGACGAAGCGCGTGACGTAGTAGCCGAAGCCCGCCTGCAGGAACTGAAACAGGACGGCGGCCACGACGCCGCCGATGAAGCCGTCGCGCCAGCGCACGGTCCGGTTCGGGATGAAGAGGTAGAGCGTCGAGAACGCCGCCGCCCCCAGCAGGAAGGGGAACAGCCATGCCATCCGCGCCAGCACGATGCCGAGGCCGGCCGCGTCGGCCCAGGCGAGCGCCCGGCTCGACAGCGACAGGCTGGCGCCGAGGAGCAGCGGGCCTAGGGTGAGGATCGCCCAGTAGGCGAGGATGCGGCCGAGCCACGGCCGCTCCGTCGGTACCCGCCACAGGAAGTTGAAGCGCGCCTCGATGGTCGCCAGCAGCAGGACCGCGGTCACCGCGAGGCCGGCGACGCCGGCGGCCGTGAGCTGGACCGCCGCGGTGGCGAACTGCGCGACGTAGGTCTCGACCACCTCGCCCACCTCCGGCACGAGGTTGTGGAGGATGAAGGCGGAGACCGCCTCGCGCGCGTCGGCGTAGACGGGAAACACCGTCATCGCCGAGAGGCCGACGGCGACCAGCGGCACGATCGCCAGCAGCGAGGTATAGGCGAGCGAGCCGGCCGCCTCGAAGCACTGGTCGCGATAGAAGCGGCGCAGCGTGTAGAGCGTGAACCCGCCGGTCAGCCGCAGGCGGTCCCGCAGCGCGCGCAGCCGGCGGCGTATCGCCGCCTCCATCTCGATCCGGTCACCTGCCATGGCACCAATATATAGCGCACCGTCGGCCGGGCGGGCTCGGTTGCCCGACCGATTCGATGGTGTAGGATGCCGCCGCGTCTGCGAGGGGAAGGCTGCGAGCGAGGCGAGCATGCAGGAAGCACGGCCGCTGATGGCCGGCAAACGAGGCCTGGTGATGGGCGTGGCCAACGACCGGTCGATCGCGTGGGGCATCGCCCAGGCGGCGGCGGGGGCCGGGGCCGCCCTCGCATTCACCTACCAGGGGGAAGCGCTCGAGAAGCGCGTGCGCCCGCTCGCCGAATCGGTCGGCGCCGACCTGGTGCTGCCGTGCGACGTGTCGGACGAGGCCAGCATGGACGCGCTGTTCGCGGCGGTGGGCGCGCGCTGGGGCGGTCTCGACTTCGTCGTCCACGCCATCGCCTTCTCCGACAAGGAGGAGCTCAAGGGCAAGTACGTCGACACCAGCCGCGCCAACTTCGTCCAGACGATGCTGATCTCCTGCTACTCGTTCACCGAGGTATGCCGACGGGCGGCGGCGCTGATGCCCAATGGCGGCAGCCTGCTGACGCTGACCTACTACGGTGCCGAGAAGGTGATGCCGCACTACAACGTCATGGGCGTGGCGAAGGCGGCGCTGGAGTCGAGCGTGCGCTATCTCGCGGCCGACCTCGGCGCCGCCGGCATCCGCGTCAACGGCATCTCCGCCGGGCCGATCAAGACGCTGGCCGCTTCCGGCATCGGCGATTTCCGCTACATCCTGAAGTGGAACCAGTACAACTCGCCGCTGCGGCGCAACGTCACCATCGAGGAGGTCGGCGGGTCGGGCCTCTACCTGCTGAGCGACCTGTCGTCTGGCGTCACCGGCGAGATCCATCACGTGGACAGCGGCTACCATGTCGTGGGCATGAAGGCCGCCGACGCCCCCGACATCGCCACGGTCTGAGGGGCGGCCGGGCCGCGCCATGTCCTTCAACAGCTTCGGGCAACTGTTCCGCTTCACGACCTGGGGCGAAAGCCACGGGCCGGCGCTCGGCGCGGTGGTCGACGGCGTGCCGCCGCGCATCCCGCTGGCCGAGGAGGACATCCAGGTCTGGCTCGACCGCCGCCGGCCCGGCCAGTCGCGCTTCACCACCCAGCGCCGCGAGCCTGACCGGGTGGAGATCCTCTCGGGCGTTTTCGAGGGCGTGACCACGGGAACCCCCGTCAGCCTGCTGATCCGCAACGAGGACCAGCGCTCCAAGGACTATGCCGAGATCAAGGACAAGTTCCGTCCCGGCCACGCCGACTACGCCTACTGGACGAAGTACGGCGTGCGCGACTATCGCGGCGGCGGACGGTCGTCGGCGCGCGAAACGGCGGCGCGGGTCGCCGCCGGCGCCGTCGCCCGCAAGGTGCTGGGCCCGGCGGTCCGGCTGCGCGGCGCGCTGGTGCAAATCGGGCCGCACGCGGTCGACCGCAGCCGCTGGGACTGGGCCGCCGTCGAGGACAATCCGTTCTGGTGCCCCGACCGGGTGACGGCGCAGAGCTGGGAGGGCTATCTCGACGGCGTCCGCAAGGCCGGCTCGTCGGCCGGCGCGATCATCGAGATCGTCGCCGACGGGGTGCCCGCCGGCCTCGGTGCGCCGATCTACGGCAAGCTCGATTCGGACATCGCCGCGGCGCTCATGAGCATCAACGCGGTGAAGGGCGTGGAGATCGGCGCCGGCTTCGCCGCCGCCGCGCTCTCGGGCGAGGAGAATGCCGACGAGATGCGCATGGAGGACGGCCGCCCGGTGTTCCTGTCCAACCAGGCGGGCGGCATCCTCGGCGGCATCGCCACCGGCCAGCCGATCGTCGCGCGTTTCGCGGTCAAGCCGACCAGCTCTATCCTGGCGCCGCGGCGCACGGTGACGATCGGCGGCGAGGAGACGGAGATCGTCACCAAGGGTCGCCACGATCCCTGCGTCGGCATCCGCGCCGTGCCCGTCGGCGAGGCGATGGTCGCCTGCGTGCTCGCCGACCATCTGCTGCGCCATCGCGGGCAGTGCGGGTAGGGACGGAGGAGCTACGTCTCGCTCCCATCGGCGACATCGACCCCTGCCGACCGACAGGCTCTCGTCAGCGCTTGATCGCGTGTCGCCAGCGGCAGCCCGAGCCGCAGGGACAACTCGAGATAGGCGGCATCGTAGGCGGTGAGCCCGAATCTGTCCGCCAGGCCGAGGATCGCGTCCCAGGCGCGCAGATCGGTCTCGGGGTCCACGCTGATCGGGAGGTCCCGCAGGGCGGCGATCGCCTCGTTGCGTGCGCTGATCGTCAGGCGTCCGCGGCGGCCCGCGACTTGCAGGCCGTTGGCCACTTCCAGTCGCCAAAGTCCCGGAACGCTGGCTCCGCCGGCAGCCACGCGATGGAGGAGCGCGAGCGCCCCTGCCGACCGCTCGTCCTCGAAGAACCAGGACAGCGCCAGCGACGCGTCGAGGACGATCACTCCCGGCCTTCGTCGATCAACCGCCGGATCGAAAGGCCGGGCCCGAGGGTGACGCCGCGACTGACGGCCAGGATCCGCTCGACCGCTCTCAGTGCCCGGTCGGGATCGGGCCGGCGTGCGGCCGGAACGAGTCGAGCGACCGGTCGACCGTGTCGGGTAATGACGATCTCGTCGCCTCGCTCGACCTCGTCCAAGAGGGCGGCGAGCCGGTTCTTCGCCTCGAAAGCACCGATCGAACGCATTGAAGGGATCCAGCTAGATTTCAAGCTAGATGATAGTCCCTTCGAGTGCCCGCTCAAGGAAGATTGTGGGTCCCCGCGGCTCCCACCGGAGCTAATCTGCGGCAGCGCGGGACCTCGATCGGGAGTGCTGGCAATGGACGACGGTGCGCTCAGGATCCCGCACAGCTCCCACTGGGGTGCGTTCAGCGTCGCGCGCGAGGGCGAACGGATCGTCGTCGTGCCGCATCCCGACGATCCCGATCCGTCCCCCCTGCTGCGCAACATCGCGGCCGCCGCCCGCCATCGCGCGCGGATCGCGCGGCCGATGATCCGCCGCGGCTGGCTGGAGCGCGGTCCCGGGCCGGACGGGCGGCGCGGCGCCGACGAGCTGGTGGCGGTCGGCTGGGACGAGGCGCTCGACCGGGTGGCGGCCGAGGTCGAGCGGGTCTATCGCGACCATGGTGCCGAGGCGGTGTTCGGCGGCTCCTACGGCTGGGCCAGCGCCGGCCGCTTCCACCATGCCCAGAGCCAGGTGCACCGCTTCCTCAACACGCTGGGTGGCTATGTCCGGTCGGTCAACAGCTACAGCGCCGGCGCGGCGGCGGTGATCCTGCCGCGCGTGCTGGGGGCGCTGGTCGAGCACGGGCGGCGCAACTTCCTGTGGCCGCACCTCGCCACGCATACGGACCTCGTGGTCGCCTTCGGCGGCATGGCGATCAAGAACTCGTCCGTCGGCGGCGGCGGCACCAGTCGGCACGTCGCCCGCGGCGCCATGGCCGAGGCGCGCCGCCATGGCACCGAGTTCGTGCTGGTCGGCCCGCTGCGCGACGACCTGCCGGCGGAGGCGCAGGCGCAATGGCAGCCGATCATCCCCGGCACCGATGTCGCGCTGATGCTGGGAATCGCCCATACCCTCGTGGCGGCCGGGCTGCACGACCGGCCCTTCCTCGACCGCTGGTGCGCCGGCTATCCGGTGTTCGAGGACTATCTGACGGGGCGGTCCGACGGGCAGGCCAAGGACGCGGCCTGGGCGGCGGCGATCTGCGGCGTGCCGGCGGATGCCATCGCGGCGCTGGCCCGGCGCATGGCCGGCAGGCGTACGCTCGTGGTCGTCAGCCAGTCCCTGCAGCGCGCCGAGCATGGCGAGCAGCCGGTGTGGATGGGTCTGACGCTGGCCGCCATGCTGGGGCAGGTGGGGCTGGAGGGCGGCGGCTTCGTCTACGGCCTGGGCTCGCTCGCCAATATCGGCAAGCCGATGCTGGACGTGCCGACGCCGACCATGCCGCAGGGCCAGAACCCGATCCGCGCCTTCATCCCCGTGGCGCGCATCGCCGACATGCTGCTCCGGCCGGGCGAGCCATTCGACTATGACGGGCGGCGCCTCGCCTACCCCGATATCAGGCTGGTCTACTGGGCGGGCGGCAACCCGTTCCACCACCATCAGGATCTCGCCCGACTGCGGCGCGCCTTCGCGCGGCCCGACACGCTGATCGTCCACGAGTCCGTGTGGACGGCGACCGCGCGACATGCCGACATCGTCCTGCCGACGACGGTCACTCTGGAGCGCGAGGACATCGGGGCCGCCGCGTTCGACCCGAACATGGTCGCCATGCACCGCGTGCTGGAGCCCTATGCCGAGGCGCGCGACGACTATGCGATCTTCGCGGGCCTCGCCCAGCGGCTCGGCGTCGGCGAGCGCTTCACCGAGGGGCGCACGCCCGAGCAGTGGCTGCGCGTACTGTACGAGACGACGCGCAAGGCGATCGCAGCCAGGGACGGCTCCGCCCCCGACTTCGACACGTTCTGGCGGCTGGGCGAGCTGGCGCTGCCGGTCGCGGCCGACGATCTCGGCCCGCTCGCCGATTTCCGGCGCGATCCCGAGGGTGCGCCGCTGCCGACCGCCACCGGCCGCATCGAGATCTACTCCGAGACGATCGCCGGGTTCGGCTATCCCGACTGCCCCGGCCACCCGACCTGGATGCCGCCGACCGACGGGCACGGGTCGGCCGTGCATGGCCGCTTCCCGCTGCAGCTCGTCGCCAACCAGCCGGCGACGCGCCTGCACAGCCAGCTCGACTTCGGGGCGTGCAGCGCCGACTCGAAGATCCGCGGCCGCGAGCCGGTGCGCATCCACCCCGCCGACGCCGCGGCCCGCGGCATCGCCGACGGCGACGTGGTGCGCCTCCACAACGAGCGCGGCGCCTGTCTGGCGGGCGCGGTGCTGAGCACCGACGTGCGCCAGGGCGTGGTCCAGCTCGCGACCGGCGCCTGGTACGATCCGGAGGTGCCGGGCGAGGCGAACCCGCTCTGCGTCCACGGCAATCCCAACGTGCTGACCCGCGACGTCGGGACCTCGCGGCTGGCCCAGGGCTGCACCGGCCAGCTCACCTGCGTCGAGGTCGAGCGCTTCGCCGGCAACCTGCCGCCGATCCGTGCCTTCGATCCGCCCGACGCGGCCGCCGGTCAGGCGGCCTGCGCCGCTTCGAGCGCGGGGTAGTCGACGTAGCCCTGCGCTCCGGGCGTGTAGAAGGTCGCCGCGTCCCACGCGTTCAGCGGGGCGCCCTCGGCGAGACGGCGGGGCAGGTCGGGATTGGCGATGAACAGCTTGCCGAACGCCACCGCGTCCGCCTCGCCCGCTGCCAGCACCTGCTCGGCGCTCGCCGCGTCGAAGCGCTCGTTGGCGATGTAGGTGCCGCCGAAGGCGGCCTTGAGCTGCGGGCCGATGCGGTCGGGTCCCAGCGCCTCGCGCGCGCAGATGAAGGCGATGCGCCGCCGCCCGAGCTCGCGCGCCACATAGCCGAAGGTCGCAGCCGGGTCGGAATCGCCCATGGAGTGCGAATCGCCGCGCGGGGCGAGATGCATGCCGACGCGGCCGGCACCCCAGATCGCGATGGCGGCGTCCGTCGCCTCCAGCATCAGCCGGGCGCGGTTCTCGATCGAGCCGCCATAGTCGTCGGTGCGCCGGTTCGACCCGTCCTGGAGGAACTGGTCGAGGAGGTAGCCGTTGGCACCGTGCAGCTCGACGCCGTCGAAGCCGGCGCGCTCGGCATTCTCCGCCCCCTTGCGGAAGGCGGCGACGACGCCCGGGATCTCCTGGCGCTCCAGCGCGCGCGGCGTCACGAACGGCCGCTGCGGCCGCAGCAGGCTGACATTGCCCTTGGCGGCGATCGCGCTGGGCGCCACCGGCAGGGCGCCGTCCAGGAACACCGGATCGGAGATGCGCCCGACGTGCCAGAGCTGCAGCAGGATGCGACCGCCGGCGGCATGGACGGCGTCGGTCACCTCGCGCCATCCGGCGACCTGCTCGTCCGACCAGATGCCGGGCGTGTCGGCGTAGCCGACGCCCATCGGCGTCACCGACGTCGCCTCGGTCAGGATCATGCCGGCCGAGGCGCGCTGGACGTAGTAGTCGCGCATCAGCGCGTTCGGCACGCGCACGGTCCCGGCGCGCGAGCGCGTCAATGGGGCCATCACGATGCGGTTGGGCAGGAGCAGGTCGCCGGCGGCGACCGGATCGAACAGGGTGGGCATCGGGGTTTCCGTGAATCGGCAGCGGGGCGGGTACCGGCGCACACCGGCCGGACCCGGGTACGCCCGGCACGTGGGAAGGCGATTGCTGCGCTGCAACCGCGCCGCCCGCGGCTGCGACGTCCCACCGGCACACGATTTCGTGAGGCCGAGCTCAGCCCGTCGCGGTCACGCGTCGACGATGCGCAGCGCGTCGAACTTCAGCAGATGGCCCAGCCAGCGATAGGCCGCGAGCCGCCGCACGCGCGGCACCGTCTCCAGCACGGCGCGCACCGTCTGCGGCCCGCGCGCGAGGCGCGCCAGCACCTCGCGCTGCTCCGCCGGCGTCAGGAAATGCCGGTCGGCGAGGTTGTTCAGCGACGACTTGGGAATGTCCGCCGCGGCGACGCCGGTACCCGCCGGCGGCAGCGCCACCACCATCTCGGGCACCACCTGCCGCGTGGCGAAGTGGCCGTAGAGGCGGAACGGATCCTCGACCCGCGGCTCGTGCGACTGGTTCTCGCGCCGCGGCGCGTTCTCCGCGTCCGTCCTGCGGCGATCGGCCAGCTCCGTCCACAGTTCGCGGTAGTGGCGCATCACGATCGGCCAGTCGAAGACCTCGCGGGCGCGGGTGGCGGCATTCTCGGCCATCGTGCGGCGCAGCTCGACGTTGGTCGCCAGCGTCGCGAAGGCGGTCGCGGCCTGGGGGATGTCGACGCTCGTCATGAGCGCCGCGGAGCCGACATAGCGCTGGAAGCTCTCGTTGAGCGACGCGTTGCCGAGCGGCAGCAGGCCGCCGGTGCCGGCGGGCGGCATGACGGTGGCGATGCGGAACCCGTCCTCGCCGTGGCGCACCGTGTCGCGGTAGCCGTCCCAGTCGCTGACGACGCAGGGCAGCCCCGCCGCCATCGCCTCGACCGGGGCCAGTCCGAAGGTCTCCTGGATGTTGTCGACCATCGAGCAGAAGACGTCGGCGGCGTGCCAGATCTCCGTCTTGGCCGGCTCCGTGCGCCCGTCGACGATGCTCATCCCGATCGACGGCGCATAGAGCGCGTGGGCCGCGCGGAAGGCGCCGTCGTGATCGGGCGTGGGGAACCAGCCGGCGAAGATCATGTGGAACTTGCGGCCGGTCTGGCGGGCCGCCTGCTCCAGCGCGATCAGCATCGGCGTGGGATGCGCCTTCTCGACGTAGGAGAGGCGGCCGAGATAGAGCACCGCCAGCGCGTCGGGAGCGATGCCCAGCCGCTGGCGCCAGGCGTGCCCGGCGGCGCGGCGCTGGTCGGTCCGGCGGAAGCGCGCGACGTCGACGCCGAGCGGCAGGATGGGGAGCTGCGGGGCGGGCAGGCGCGTCGCCCCGAAACGGTCGGAGAGATAGTCCGACCAGCGCTCGAACAGCATCTCGACCGTGCGCTTCACCGCGCGCGAGGTGCAGACCAGCGCGTCCCAGCTCTGCACCGGGCCCAGCAGCGTCTCCATGTGGGCGTCGAGGTTGAAGGGTCCCGCCATGGTGTGGATCAGGGCGACGATGCTGAAGCTGCGCTGCCCGACCCGCCGTCGATCCCACGCGTCGCGCCCGAGATGCGGGTCGAGATGCATGAGGCACCCCGGCTCCGCCAGCCTGGAGATGTCGTTCTGCGAGAGGAAATGCGTGCGGAACGTCCTGTCGGTCAGGGTCGGCACGATCTCGCGGTACTTCTCGGCGGCGCCGCCGGTCGCCGCATAGAAGAACACGTCGTCGTGCACCGTCGTCGCCAGGAAGGCGCTGAGGAAGGCGTTGTTGGCCATGTCCTTGCCGAAGGGTCGGTCGGTCGGGACCTTGCCGGCGGCACGGGCGACGGAAAAAGCGGCGTTCGTTGTCATCGGGGGATCGGGCGCAGGAGGCGGGAGGGGGACCTTAAGCGGAGCGGCGGAAAACCGCCACCAGCTCGACATGGGGCGACCAGAGGAACTGGTCGACCGGGGTCACCCGCTCCGCCCGCAGGCCGCCGCCGGCGAGATGGGCGGCATCCCGGGCGAAGGTCGCGGGGTTGCACGAGACGTAGACGACGCATGCCGCCCGCGAGCGCGCCAGCGCCTCGGCCTGGGCGGCGGCGCCGGCGCGCGGCGGGTCGAGGATGACGGTGTCGCAGTCGGCGAGCTCGGCCGGGCCGAGCGGCCTTCGGTCGAGGTCGCGCCGCTCGACCGCCACGCGTCCGGCGAGGCCGGCGCGGCGCGCGGCCGTGGCGAGCGCGTCGAGCGCCGGGCCGTCGCGGTCGACCGCCCGCACCCGGCGGGCGCGCCCCGCCAGCGCCAGGCTGAAGGTGCCGCAGCCGGCGAAGAGGTCGGCGACGCGCGCGTCCGCGGGCACGGCGTCGGTCACCAGCCCGACCAGCGTCCGTTCCGCCGCCCGGCCGGCCTGCAGGAAGCCCGCGGGCGGCGGCACGACGTCGACGGTGCCGAAACGCACCGTCGGGGAGCGGCGCTCGACCACCGGCTCGGGCGTCGCCGCGGGGCCGCGGGCGACCGAGAGGCGGGCGAGATCGAGCGCCTCCGCGAGCGCGGCCAGCGCCGTACGGGCCGCGGCGTCCAGCGGTGCTGGCAGGATCACCAGCACGTCGACGCCCGCATCCGTCAGGGTCAGTGCCACCTCGCCCTCCGCGCCGGCGGGCCACAGCGGGGTGAGGCCGCGGCGCAGGCCCGGCAGGAGGACGGCCAGCGCCGGCGCGGCCACCGGGCATTCGGCGATCTCGATGATGCGGTGGCTCTCGGCCGCGTTGAAGCCGAGCACGAGTCCGGCCGCGATGCGCCTGGCGGCGAGGCGGATGCGGCGCCGGTCGCCCGGCACCGTCGGGACGAGCGGGGCCACGATCGCAGGATCGAGGCCGTGGCGGGCCACCGCGTCCGTCGCGCGGCGCTGCTTCCACGCGCGATAGGCGGGCTCGGCGAGATGCTGCAGCGCGCAGCCGCCGCAGGTGCCGAAGTGGCGGCAGGATGGCGGGGCGCGGTCGGGTCCGTCGGCCAGCCGCTCCACGATGCGCGCCCGCCAGCCCTCGCCGCGGCGGCCCTCGCGCCGGACCGCCAACCGGTCGCCCGGGACGGCATAGGGAATGAACAGCCGCTCGCCGGCCACGACGGCGATGCCGTCCCCGGCGACGCCGAGCCCGGCGACGGTGACCACCTCGCTCACGGGCCCTTCCGCGCGGCGATCAGGAACTCGACGTTGCCGTCGGCGCCGGTGACCGGGCTCTCGACGATGCCCAGCGTACGCCAGCCGGGCAGGGCGTCGACCCAGGCGCGGATGCGCGCGCAGACCTCGCGGTGCAGCGCCGGGTCGCGCACGATCCCGCCCTTGCCGACGCGCCCGCGGCCGACCTCGAACTGCGGCTTGACGAGGGCGATGAGGACGGCGCGGTCCGCCGTCAGGGCGAGCGGCGCCGGCAGGATCGTCTCCAGCCCGATGAAGCTCGCGTCGCAGACGACGATGTCGACCGGCTCCGGCAGGTCGGACCGAGTCAGATGGCGGGCGTTGACCCGCTCGCGCACGTCGACCCTGGGGTCGGCGCGCAGCTTCCAGGCGAGCTGGCCGTGGCCGACGTCGACGGCATGGACCCGCCGTGCGCCGCGCGCCAGCAGCACGTCGGTAAAGCCGCCGGTCGAGGCGCCGACGTCCAGCGCCACCATGCCCGTCGGATCGATTCCGAAATGGTCCAGCGCGGCCACCAGCTTGAGGCCGCCGCGCGACACCCAGGGCAGCTCGCCGCCGCGCACCTCGAGCGGCAGGTCGGCGGCCACCCGCGTCCCCGGCTTGTCCAGCCGCCGCTCGCCCGAGAAGACGCGGCCGGCCAGGAGCAGCGCCTGGGCGCGCTCGCGGCTCTCGGCGAGGCCGCGGGCGACGAGGAGCCGGTCGAGGCGGTCGGCCGCGGGCGAGCGTCCGCCGCCGGTGGGTCGCGCCGCCTTCATGCCCGAAGCCGCCGGCCGGCACGCCGACCGGCGCCGGCAACGTCATCGGCGCCTGGGGCCTCGCCCCGAGACGACGAAGGCGCGGGCACGCACCGCATTGGATGACAGCCGCGCCACACGGCTTTCCGCGCGACGGCCCGTCGACGAGGGCAGCGGCACGGCCATGGCCGTTCGACGGGCCGGGGGCGTGGAGAGATCGGATGGCTCATGGGGTCGGGGCCGATCGCGGCTGGTGCCTCGCCGGCGGTGTCACTCGCCGTCGAGGACCGCCCGCCCGCGCGCCGTGAGCTCGACCTGCCGATTGCCGATGCGGACCAGACCTTCGCTCGTCGCATCCTCCCAGACCGACAGCCTGGGGCAGTGGCTGCGCCACGCGTCCATCGTCTCCTCGTAGCTGCGCGGCCGGCGGGCGATCCATGAGAGGAACTGGCGCATCAGGCCGCGCGCGGCGGCCGACGGGCTTTCCGCCGACGGGCCTTCCGCCGACGGGCATTCGGCGATGGAGGTGAGGCCGTCGCGCATCGCACGCGCGCTCAGGCGCGGGCCGGCAACGACAGGTCGTTGCGGCCGAGCGCCGCCAGCGCCGTGGCGACGACGTGGCGCGCGTTCAGCCCGGCCTCGTCGTACTGCCTGGCCGGCGCGTCATGGTCGATGAAGCGGTCCGGCAGGATCATCGGCCGGATCTTCAGCCCGTGATCGAGCAGCCCCTCGCGGGCCAGGAACTGCAGCACGTGCGCGGCGAAGCCGCCGATGGCGCCTTCCTCGATGGTGATCAGCACCTCATGCTCGGCCGCCAGGCGACGGATCAGCCTCGTGTCCAGCGGCTTGGCGAAGCGCGCGTCGGCGACCGTCGCCGACAGTCCGAACGTCGCCAGCTCGTGGGCGGCCTTCATGCATTCCTGCAGGCGCCCGCCGAGGCTGAGGATGGCGACCGTGGTGCCCTCGCGCAGCACCCGTCCCTGGCCGATCTCCAGCGGCAGCGCCGGGTCGGGCAGCGCTACGCCGGTACCGTCGCCCCTGGGGTAGCGCACGGCGGACGGGCGGTCGTCGATCGCCCGGCAGGTCGCGACCATGCGGACCAGCTCGGCCTCGTCGGCCGCGGCCATCACGACAAAGTCCGGCAGCGTGGCGAGGTAGGTCACGTCGAACGAGCCGGCATGGGTGGCGCCGTCGGCGCCGACGAGGCCGGCGCGGTCGATGGCGAAGCGCACGGGCAGGCGCTGGATCGCCACGTCGTGCACCACCTGGTCGTAGGCGCGCTGCAGGAAGGTCGAATAGATCGCGGCGAACGGCTTCATGCCCTCGGTCGCCAGGCCGGCCGCGAAGGTCACGGCGTGCTGCTCGGCGATGCCGACGTCGAAGGAACGCTGCGGGAAACGCTCGGCGAAGCGGTCGAGCCCGGTGCCCGAGGGCATGGCCGCGGTGATGGCGACGATACGGTCGTCCTTCTCGGCCTCGGCGATCAGCGCGTCGGCGAAGACGCGGGTGTAGCTGGGGGCCGTCGACTTCGCCTTGGCCTGGGCGCCGGTGACGACGTCGAACTTGGTGACGCCGTGATACTTGTCGGCCGAGCGCTCGGCCGGGGCGTAGCCGCGGCCCTTCTCGGTCACCACGTGGACGAGGACCGGCCCGTCCTCCTCGGCGTCGCGGACGTTGCGCAGCACCGGGATCAGGTGGTCGAGGTTGTGCCCGTCGATCGGGCCGACATAGTAGAAGCCCAGCTCCTCGAACATCGTGCCGCCGGTGACCAGCCCGCGGGCGTATTCCTCCGCGCGCCTGGCGGCCATCTCGAGCGGCCGCGGCAGGTGGCGCACCATGTCCTTGGCGAGGTGACGCAGCGAGCGATAGGGCTTGGAGGAGATCAGCCGCGAAAGATAGGCGCTCATGGCGCCGACCGGCGGGGCGATCGACATGTCGTTGTCGTTGAGGACGACGATGAGCCGCGAGCGCATCGAGCCGGCGTTGTTCATGGCCTCGTAGGCCATGCCGGCGCTCATCGCGCCGTCGCCGATGACGCAGACGACGTTCCGCCGCTCGCCCTTGAGGTCGCGCGCGACGGCCATGCCGAGGCCGGCGGAGATCGAGGTCGAGCTGTGGGCGGCGCCGAACGGGTCGTACTCGCTCTCCGTCCGGCGCGTGAAGCCGGAGAGGCCGCCGCCCTGGCGCAACGTGCGGATGCGGTCGCGCCGGCCGGTCAGGATCTTGTGCGGGTAGGCCTGGTGGCCGACGTCCCAGATGAGGCGGTCGTAGGGCGTGTCGAAGAGATAGTGGATCGCCACCGTGAGCTCGACGACGCCGAGGCCGGCGCCGAGATGCCCGCCGGTGATCGACACCGCATCGATCGTCTCCTGGCGCAGCTCGTCGGCGAGCTGACGCAGCGACTGCTCGGGCAGCCGGCGCAGGTCGGCAGGGATGCGGACACCGTCCAGGAGCGGCGTCTTGCTGTTCGTCTCCACTTGGTCATCCACCTCCGGATCGTGATCCGGGACGAGGGCGAGGCCCCATGGCGAGACCCGTGGGCCATGGGGTCGGCGCGCTCGCCCCGCCGGTCAGGACCGGCGCGTCACCACGAAACGCGCGACGTCCCGCAGAAGGTCCGCCTTCTGGTCGAACAAATCAAGATGGCCGATTGCCTGGCGCGAGAGCATGCGGGCCTGCTCGCGGGCCCGGTCGAGGCCCAGGATCGATACGAACGTGGCCTTGCCGCGGGCGGCGTCCTGGCCGACCTTCTTGCCGGTCTCGGCCTCGCTGCCCTCGGCGTCGAGCAGGTCGTCGACGATCTGGAAGGCGAGGCCGAGATCGTGGGCGTAGGCCTTGAGGGCGTGCCGCGGCTCCGCGGCGGCCTTGCCGAGGATGGCGCCGGCCTCGCACGAGAAGGCGATCATCTCGCCCGTCTTCATGCGCTGCAGGCGGGTGATGGCGCCCATGTCGAGCGCCTGCCGCTCCGCTACGAGGTCGATCATCTGGCCGCCGACCATGCCGTGGCCGCCCGCCGCCTCGGCCAGCCGGCGCACCAGTTCGCAGCGCACCGCCGGGTCGGAATGGGTCGCCTCGTCGGCGAGCACGCCGAAGGCGGCGGTCAGCAGGCCGTCGCCGGCCAGGATCGCCGTCGCCTCGTCGAACGCCTTGTGGGCGCTGGGACGGCCCCGCCGCAGGTCGGAATCGTCCATCGCCGGCAGGTCGTCGTGGACGAGGGAGTAGGAGTGGACCATCTCGATCGCGGCGGCGACCCGCAGCGAGGGGATGCGGCCGACGGTGAAGAGGCTGGCCGAGGCCACGGCGAGGAACGGGCGCAGCCGCTTGCCCGGCCCGAGCGCGGCATAGCGCATCGCCTCGAACACGGGCGCCTCCAGCCCCGGCACCGCCGGCACCAGGCGATCCATCATCGCGTCGACGGCCCGGCCGACCTCGCGCAGCGCCGCGTCGAGGCCGCCGTCCAGGGCGAGCATGTCAGGCAAGCTTCGATGGCTCCGCGGTGATGGTGCCGTCCGGCGCGATGGCGATCTGCTCGATCTTCGCCTGCGCCTCCGCCAGCTTGCGCTCGCAATGGCGCCTCAGCAGCACGCCGCGCTGGTAGGCGTCGATCGCCTGCTCGAGCGCACCCTGGCCGCCCTCGAGCTGGCGGACGATGCGCTCCAGCTCGGCCAACGCCTCCTCGAAGCTCAGCTTTCCGACGTCGGCCTCGGCGGGTTCGGCGGCGGTGGGTGCGGGTTCTCTGGCCATCGGTCACTCTCGTGGGCGGTCTTTGTAGCCTTCCCCGGCCCGCAGGAGCAAGGCAAGCCCGGCGCCTATCCGGGCAGCGCCGGTACGCCGATGACGATCGGATGCAGTGCTGCGAGCAGGCCCCAGGCGAGCACCGCCAGCAGCAGGCGCCAGCCGCCGATCTCGCTCCACACCAGCCGGTTGCGACGGCCCAGGATGGCCACGAACGGCACGATGGAGGTCGCCGCGGCGAACCGGCCCCATGCCGCGGGCGCCGCGGCGGCGCGCTTGCGGTCGATCGACGCCATGCCGGCCAGCGCCGTGACCAGCAGGCTGCCGAACAGCAGCGCGTCCGGCATCGCGCCGCGCGCCGCGAGATGACTGCCCGCCCACAGCGCGAAGGCCCAGAGCATGGGGTGGCGCGTGACGCGGAAGACGCCCCGCACGAGGTCCTCGCGGTCGAGCTGCCGCTCGCCGCCGACGGCGGTCGGATTGATTCCGGTGACCGAGCCGACGAAGAGCCACAGCGCCGGCAGCATCAGCAGCAGCGGCAGCCAGCGCCCCGCCGGCCCGAGGTCCCACAGTGGCGCCCCGTCCGCGCGGCGGTAGGTGATCGCCAGCGCCAGGATGCCGAGCAGCGACAGCAGCGAGAACGCGGCGCGGAATCCGTTGTCGCCGAGCCGGCGCGTGGCCAGCGCGCGCAACGGCGAGCCGGCGATGCCGAGATGGAGCGCGATCCAGAACAGCGCGGCCGCCGCGAGCGGCCAGGAGGTATCGGTCATGCCCACGACCCCGCCGGCACGGCTGCCGCAGCCGGACCCGCCGCCGCTCGCCGTCCAATATTTCCAATGTAAATATGCCGGACGCGCGCGCCGATCAAGCGCGCATCAGGGCGGCGACGTGGGCGGCGGCGGAATCGGCGAGCGCCTCCAGGTCGTAGCCGCCTTCCAGGGCGGACACGACGCGGCCGGCGCAGTGCCGCCCGGCCAGCTCGGTCAGCTTGCCGGTGATCCAGGCATAGTCCTCCTCGGAGAGGTTGAGGGCGGCCAGCGGGTCGCGGCGATGGGCGTCGAAGCCGGCGGAGATGAAGAGGAAGTCGGGGCGGAAGTCCTCCAGCGCCGGCAGCACGAATTCGGCGACGGCGAAGCGGAAGTCGGCCGATCCGGCGTTGGGCTGCAGTGGCGCGTTGACGATATTGCCGGCGATCCCGCGCTCGTCGCGCGCCCCGGTGCCGGGATAGAGCGGCCATTGGTGGGTGGACGCGTAGAAGAGGCGCGGGTCGCGGGCGAACGTCGCCTGCGTGCCGTTGCCGTGATGGACGTCGAAGTCGATCACGGCGACGCGCTCGCAGCCGTGCTCCTGGTGGGCGCGCAACGCGCCGATCGCGATGTTGTTGAACAGGCAGAAGCCCATGGCGCGGTCGGGCTCGGCATGGTGGCCGGGCGGTCGCACGGCGCAGAAGGCGTTGGTCGCCTCGCCGGCCATGACGGCGTCGACCGCGGCGGCGACCGCGCCCGCCGCGCGCAGCGCCGCCTCGCCCGAGCCCGGCGAGACGATGGTGTCGGGATCGAGGCCGCGGTGGCCGCTGGCGGGAATCGCGGCCAGCACCCCCTCGACATGGCTCCTGGGATGGACGCGCAGCAGGTCCTCGATGGCGGCGCGCGGCGCCTCGCGCCGGTCGAGGCCGGCGAACGCCGGCGCGTCGAGGGCGGCCAGCACGGCGCGCAGCCGGTCGGCGCGCTCGGGGTGATACTCGCCGGTGTCGTGGTAAAGGCAGGCGGGGTGCGAATAGAGCAGCGTCGACATGGAGGGCTTCACCCGCGACGGCGCGCGACCGCGTCGGCCAGCACGCAGAGGATCTCGAACATCATGGTCGCCCCGACGATCGCCGTGTTGCCGCTGGGGTCGAAGGGCGGCGAGACCTCGACGACGTCGCCGCCGACGAGGTCGAGCCCGCGCAGGCCGCGCAGCATGCGCTGCGCCTCGTGGGTCGAGAAGCCGCCGACCTCCGGCGTGCCGGTGCCCGGCGCGAACACCGGGTCGAGGCCGTCGACGTCGAAGCTGACATAGGTCGGTCCGTCGCCGACGACGCGGCGCGCCTCGGCGATCACCTTCTCGACGCCGAGGTCGAAATACTCCTCGATGGCGATGACGCGGATGCCCTGGGCGTAGGCCCATTCCATGTCGTCGGCCCGGTAGAGCGAGCCGCGGATGCCGATCTGCACGGTGCGCCTGGGGTCGAGCAGCCCCTCCTCGACGGCGCGGCGGAACGGCGTGCCGTGGGTGTACTTGAAGCCCCCGAAATAGGTGTCCCAGGTGTCCGAATGGGCGTCGAAATGCACCATCCCGACGGGCCGCGTGCGGGCGATGGCGCGCATGATCGGCAGGGTGACGAGATGGTCGCCGCCGGCCGACAGCGGGATGGCGCCGGCCGCATGCACCCGGGCGAAGAAGCGCTCGACCCGGCCCAGCGTGTCGGTCAGGTCGGCTGGGTTGACCGGGACGTCGCCATGGTCGCCGACCCGGGCCAACGTGTAGGGCGCGATGCCGGTGGCGTGATGCACCTTGCGCATCAGGCTCGACATGTTGCGGATCTCGCGCGGGCCGTGGCGGGCGCCGGCACGGTTGGTGGTGCCGCCGTCCCACGGCACGCCGATCAGCGCAATGTCGAGCTGGGCGGCGTCGCGCACCACCGGCAGCCGCATGAAGGTCGGGATGTCCGCGAAGCGCGGCATCGTCGTGCCCTCGACGGGCTGGGGAAAGCTGGCGGGATCGCGGGTCTCGGCCATGCGAGGCGGCTCGTGTAGGGTCGGGAGGGGACCGAAGGTACGGGGTGGCGATGCCGGGCGCAAACGCCGCGGAGCAGGAGGCGGTGATCGCGTTGCTGTCGGATCCCGCCAGCCATGGCGGGGCGGCGGTCGAGCGCGTGACGACGCACGGTGCGATCATCTTCCTCGCGGGCGATCGCGCGTGGAAGTTGAAGCGCGCGGTGCGCTTTCCCTACATGGACTTCTCCACTGCCGCATTGCGGCGGGCGGCCTGCGAGGCGGAGCTGCGCCTCAACCGGCGCACGGCGCCCGAGCTCTATCTCGCCGTGGTGCCGGTGACGCGTGCCGCCGACGGCGCGCTGGCGATCGACGGCGGCGGCGAGCCGGTCGACTGGCTGGTGGCGATGCGCCGCTTCCCGGCCGACGCCGTGCTCGACGGCGTCGCCGACCGCGGCGGCGTCGACGCGGCGCTCGCCGAGGCGATCGCCGAGCACGTCGCGTCGTTCCATGCCGCGGCCGAGCGGCGCCCCGACGGCGGCGGCGTGGCGGCGATGCGCCGCGTGATCGACACCAACGACGCCGCCCTCGTTCCCTGCGCGCCGACGCTGCCGCGCGAGGCGACGGCCGCCCTCACCGAGGAGAGCCGGCGCCGGCTGGAGGTGCTGGGCCCGCTGCTGGAGCGGCGGCGGCGCGAGGGCTGCGTGCGTCTCGGCCACGGCGACCTGCATCTCGCCAACATCTGCCTGATCGCCGGCGAGCCGCGCCTCTTCGACGCGCTCGAGTTCGACGAGCGGCTGATCACCATCGACGTGCTCTACGACGCCGCGTTCCTCGTCATGGACCTGTGGGTCCGCGGTCTCCGCGTCGCGGCGCATCGCTTCCTCGGCCGCTATGTCGAGCGCACCGGCGATCTCGCGGGGCTCGCCCTGATGCCGCTGTTCCTCTCGATGCGCGCCGCCGTCCGTGCCCATGTCTCGGTCGCCATGGGCGGCGCCGACGCCGCGCGCCGGGCACGCGCCTATCTCGCCCTCGCCGGCGCCGCGCTGGAGCCGGCGCCGCCATGCCTGATCGCGGTCGGCGGCCTGTCGGGGACCGGCAAGTCGACCCTGGCGCTGGCGCTGGCGCCGTCGCTTCCGCCGGCACCGGGCGCGGTGGTGCTGCGCAGCGACCTCGTGCGCAAGCGGCTCGCCGGCCTTAAACCCGGCGAGCGGGCGGGACCCGAGGCCTACGCGCCGGAGCGGACGCGGCAGGTCTACGAGCGGCTGCGGCGCGACGCGGCGACGGCCCTGGCCGCCGGCCGTTCGGCGATCGTCGATGCGGTCCATGCCGACCCGGCGGAACGCGCGGCGGTGGAGGCGGTGGCGGCGCGGCTCGGCGTGCCCTTCCGGGGAATCTGGCTGGAGGCGCCGGCGCCGACCCTGGTGGCGCGCGTCGAGGCACGGCGGGGCGATGCATCGGATGCCGACGCCGCGGTCGTGCGCCGCCAGCTCGGATATGATATCGGCACCCTCGCGTGGCCGGCCGTCACGGCGACGGGGGATCGTGACGCCGTGGTCGACGCGGCGCGCCGGCTGATCGACCCGGCGGCGGCTTGACATGGCTCAATGCCGGGGCATCCGGCGAACCTAGGGTCTTTCATCATCTCGGCGGCCGCGATGCCGCCGCAATTCGGTTGGGGAACGCCATGTTGCGACGCATCCGCCTCGAACTCGCCCGGACCAAGGATTTCCCGGAGGGCAGCACGCACCATGGCTACGAGTTCGTGGCGCCGCTGACCGCCGACCATCATCTCGACGCCGAGCTGTGGAAGAAGAACCGGCAGGTCTGCACGGTGCATCGCTTCTGGCCGGGCGAGGGCGACGCGACCGGCCAGCTCGTGCGCACCCGCGCCGGCCACTGGGCCTTCTCCTACGAGGCCGGAGCCGAGGACGACGAGCCGATCCACCGCCTGGAGGATCACCGCTTCGTCGAGGGCGAGTATGTCGGCATCCGCGAGCATGACGGCCAGACGCGGCCGTTCAAGGTGACGAGCATCCGGCCGGTGCCGGGGCTGTCGCCGCAGGTCTGATCGCCGGGCGCGCCGGCACTTCCGGGAAGGCGTGCCGGGAACCGCCCCGGCACGCCGTGCCCGCTCCCTACGCGACCTTGGCGAGGCCCTGCCCGGCCAGCCACTTCTCCGTCTCGCCGAGCGCCGAGTCGAAGCGGCGGAACATCTCGTCGAGCTCGTCCTCGCCGATGATCAGCGGCGGGCAGAAGCCGATGGCATCGCCCATCGCGCGCAGGATCAGCCCGTGGTCCTGGGCGCGCGCGGCGAGGTAGGGGCCGACGCCGAGCTTGGCGTCGAACGGCGCATGGCTCTTCTTGTCCGCCACCAGCTCGATGGCGCCGATCAGGCCGGTGCCGCGGCACTCGCCGACCAGCGGCCGGTCGGCGAAGCTGCGCAGGTGCTTCTGCATCCGCGGCGCGATCTTCCGGACATGGCCGACGATGTCGCGCTCCTCGTAGATCTTCAGCGTCTCGAGCGCGACCGCGCTGGAGACGGGGTGGCCGGAATAGGTGAAGCCGTGCGCGAAGACGCCGATCTTCTCGCTCTGGCGCACCAGCGCCTGGTAGATGCCCTCGGAGATCATCACCGCCGAGATCGGCAGGTAGGCGGAAGACAGCGCCTTGGCGCAGACCAGGATGTCCGGCTTCAGCGCGAAGGTCTGGCTGCCCCACATGTTGCCGGTGCGGCCGAAGCCGCAGATGACCTCGTCGGCGATGAAGAGGATGTCGTACTTCTTCAGGATCGGCTGGATCTTCTCGAAGTATGTCGCCGGCGGCAGCAGCACGCCGCCGGCGCCCATGATCGGCTCGGCGATGAAGGCCGCTACCGTCTCCGGGCCCTCGGCCAGGATGCGCTTCTCCAGGTTCTCGGCCATCCGGGTGGCGAACGCCTCCTCGGATTCGCCCGGCTCGCCGAAGCGGTAATGGTGCGGGCAGTCGACATGCATGATGTTGGCGATCGGCAGGTCGAAGTCGCGATGGTTGTTCGGCAGGCCGGTCAGGCTGGCCGACGCGACGGTGACGCCGTGGTAGCCCTTCACGCGCGCCAGGATCTTCTTCTTCGCCGGCCGCTCGAGCGCGTTGTTGTAGTACCACACCAGCTTCACGACGCTGTCGTTGGCCTCCGAGCCGGAGTTGGCGAAGAAGACCTTCGACATCGGCACCGGCGCGATCGACAGCAGCTTCTCGGCGAGGTCGACGCCGACGTCGGTGCTCTTGTGGCCGAACGTATGGTAGTAGGGCAGCCGCCGCAGCTCGCGGATCGCCGCCTCGACCAGACGCTCCTCGCTGAAGCCGAGCGAGGTGCACCACAGGCCGGCCATGCCCTCGATGTACTGCTTGCCCGCCTCGTCCTGGACATAGATTCCCTTGCCGCTGGTGACGACCAGCGGCCCCTCGGTCTCGTGCTTCTTCAGGTTGGTGTAGGGGTGCAGATAGGTCGCGATGTCGCGGCTGGCGGTGGAATTGCCGAGCGGGCGCTGCATGGGGAATCCTTTCCGGACGGGGGTATCGTCGGTGCGGCTACTATTCGTTCGGCCCGCGGGCGAAGTCAAACCGGTCGGCCCGGCGGCCGGCGGCGCCCGCACGACCCTGACCTGTCATCTGGCCGTCAACAATCGGTCACCCGGCCCGCCTAGGGTCCCGCGCATCCCGCGCATCCCGCGCTCCTGCCGCCGGGGAACCAGGGAACGTGCCGGGCCCCCTCACCATCCTGCATGCGACCGATCTGCATCTGCGCCGGCACCTGCCGGGCAGCAGCGGGCATGCCGTCCGGCGGTCGCGCGAGATCCCGCCGCTGCTGGCGCGCCTGGGCCGCGTCGTGCGCGAGCGCCGGCCCGATCTCCTGGTCCTGACCGGCGACCTCGTCGACGTGCCGCACCCGTTCCTGCACGGGCGGGCCGACGACCATCCGGAGATGATGGCGGAATCGTCGGCCGACTACGCCCTGCTTCGCCGCTGGCTCGACGGCCTGCCCTGCCCGTGGCAGGTGGTGCCGGGCAACCATGATCATCCCGACGCCTTCGCGCGCGCGTTCGCGCCGGGGCGGATCGTCGAGCGGACGCTGCGCGGCTTCCGCATCGTCGGCTTCGACGACTGGGAGGTCGATGCCGACCAGGCGCGGCGCGTCGGTGAGCCGCGGACGCGCTTCGAGCGGGTGCTGGCCGACGGCGACGCCACCCCGCAGGTCCATCTCCAGCACTATCTGATCCGGCCGCGGGTCGAGTACCGCTACCCGCTGATGTACGGCGACGCGCCCGACCTCGCCGCGGCGATCGAACGCTCCGGGCGGGTGCGTGCCGTGCTGAGCGGCCATTGGCACAAGGGCGAGGCGCCGCTGACGGCGGGCGTCACGACCTATTCGGTCTGCCCGACCTTCTGCGAATGGCCGCACCGCTTCCGGATCCTCACGCTGGGTCGGGAACGCACCGAGATCGAGACGCTGGCGCTGGGTGGCGGCGACCGTCCTGTCCGGCGCAGCGCCGTCTTCCTCGGCCTCGACCGGATCGTCGACCGCGCGCTGCCGGCCGCGACCGGAACCATCCGTCTCGACCCGCTGGTCGGCCACCTGCTGCGGGCAGCCGTCGCCGACGGACGGCTTCCCCTGCTCGTCTTCCCCTGGGAGCCCCGGCGCCAAGGCTGGCGGGCGGCGCAGGCCGCGGCCGACGCCGTCGCGCGGTCGGCGCGCGCCACGGGCACCGAGCTCGACGCCGCCTATTTCGTCGTCCCGCCGACGCTCGATGCGGCGGGACGGGACCGCCTGCCGGCCGAAGGCGCGCCGCAGGCCGACCAGCTCTTTCCCCTCGCCGCCCGCGAGCTCGGCCTCGACCTCGCACGCTGCGCTCTCGCGGGCGGCGGCGATGCCCTCGCGGCCGCCGCTTCGGGCCACGGCGTGCGCCCCTTCTCCCTTACCGACCGATAGGAACCGCTCCATGCGACATGCCGCCGCCAGCCTGTGCCTCGGCCTCGCGGCCGTGCTGGCCCATCCCGCGCCGGCCGCCCGGGCCGAGACCGTGCTCGACTTCCCGACCTACCAGCTCGAGGAGAGCTTCGGCCCGTGGTGGCGCGCGGTGACCGACGAGTTCGCACGCCGGAACCCGGGGGTGCGGATCAAGCTGACCAACGCGCCCTCGAACGATCACCACCGCATGCTGACCACCCGGTTCGCCGCCGGCAATCCGCCGGACATCGTGCACATGACGGCGCGCTTCGTGTGGGGCTATGCCGAGGAGGGCGTGCTGGAGCCGCTCGACGCCTGGATGGACAAGACGGACATCAAGCGCTCCTGGGTCCCCTCGCAGGCGTCCCTCACCGTCGCCGGCTCGACCTACGGGCTGGTCCTGCTGAACTACGGCTGGGGCCTCGTCTACAACGAGCCGATGCTGCGCGCGGCCGGCGTCGCCGTGCCGACCACCGAGGCCGAGCTGCTGGCGGCGGCCAAGCGGCTGACCCGCGACCGCGACGGGGACGGGCGCATCGACCAGTTCGGCATGGCGCTCAACACCTCCTCGTCGTCCTGGGGGTTCATGACCTTCATGCATTTCCACAACGGCCGCGACCGCGACATCGTCGAGAACCGCCGGCTCGACGACGTGGCGGAGATCGCGCGGACGCTGGCGCGCATCCAGGAATACGTGACGGCCGGGGTCACGCCGACCGGACTCGACAACAACCCGATGCGCCAGCTCTTCTGGCAGGGCAACGCCGCGATGTACATCGACGGGAGCTGGGCGCCCGGCTATGCCGAGCGCGCCGCCGAGGCGGTGCGCAGCGGCTGGCGCGTCGCCGCCCTGCCGTTCCCCAACCTCGCCGGCGGCCCGAGCAACGCGCTCGCCATCCCCAAGGATATCCCGGCCGAGCGCAAGCAGCTCGTCTGGAAGTTCATCGCGCTGGTGGCGAGCCCGGAATGGCAGCGCCGCTACGCGGTGATGACCGGCAACCCGCCGGGACGGCTCGGCAGCGTCGATGCCGAGGCGCGCGAGAAGTGGCCTTTCCTGCCGCTCTTCGAGGCGAGCGCGAGCCGCCGGTCGCGCTCGCACCTGCCGATCGGCTTCGAGAACGAATACAACCGCTTCAGCAACGTCTTCACCGAGGGCATGACGGCGATGGTGGCGGGGCGCCTCACCCCGGAGGCGGCGGCGGCCCGGATCGCGGCGGGCCTCAGGCGGGAGATTCGCGGCCTGGAGTAGCCCCTTGGTGACGCTTCCGGCCGAGGGCGGAGCGGCGGCGCGCCCGCAGCGGCGCCTTCGCCTCGGCCGGCAGGCGCGCACGCGCCTGCTGCTGACGGCGCTGATGGTGCCGGCGCTCCTGTGCACGGGCGTCCTGGTCGCCTGGCCGATCGCCAAGCTGATCCAGATCAGCTTCTACGAGCTACGCCTGGCGGAGCTGATGCGCCCCATCGTCAAGCCCTGGACGCTCGCCAACTACGCGGCGGCCATCGGCCATCCGGGGTTCCTGCCGAGCCTGGGGGCGACGGCGATCTTCGTCTTCGCCGGCACCGCGGCGGCGCTCGCCATGGGGCTGGCGACCGCATTGCTGCTCGACCTCAGGCTCGCCGGCTCGGCGCTCTTCCAGGCGCTGATCGTCAGCCCCTGGAGCGTCGCGCCGGCCATCGCCAGCCTGATCTGGATGTTCCTGCTGAACGACCAGTTCGGCCTCGTGAACTACCTCCTCCTCGCCACCGGCGTCGTGGCGTCGCCCGTGCCCTTCCTCACCTCGCCCGACGTGGCGATCTGGGCGGTCACCTTCGCCGCCGCCTGGAAGTCCTATCCCTTCTTCACCGTCATGCTGCTGGCCGGCCTCCAGTCGATCCCGCGCTCCCTGCACGAGGCGGCGATGATGGACGGCGCCGGCCGGCTGCGGCGATTTCGGGCGATCACCCTTCCGGGCCTCGCCGGCTTCCTGCGGGTGACCGTCTTCCTCGGCCTCCTCTCGGCCTTCCGCAACGTCGAATCGGTGCTGGTGATGACCGGCGGCGGGCCGGCCCGCTCGACCGAGACGCTGGCCGTGCGCGTCTACGCGGAAACCTTCCAGTTCCTGTCGCCGGGCCGGGGCGCCGCGCTCGGCGTGCTGACGCTGGGCGTGGCCGTGGCGACCACGCTCGCCTTCCTCTGGGCCGGCCGCCGGCGCGCCCGATCATGATGCGCCGCCTGGTTCCCGCCCTGCAGGCGGCGGGCCTGCTGGCCGCGGCCCTGTTCGCGATCCTGCCGCTCTACTGGATGGCGGTGACCTCGCTCGCCCGGGCCAACGCCGCGCTGGCATGGCCGCCGCGCCTGCTCCCCGACCCGGCCGGCCTGACGCTCGCGGCCTACGAGGCGGTGCTGACCGGCACCAGCGCACTGCGCTGGCTCCTCAACTCGACCGGGATCACCGTCGCCTCCATCGCGCTCGCGCTGGTCGTCTCGGTGCCGGCCGGCTACGCGCTGTCGCGCGCGGGCGGCCGCGCGGTGCCGCTGCTGGGCGGGCTGCTGCTGTTCGCCAAGATGCTGCCGGCCACCGTGCTGCTGACCCCGCTCTACGTGCTCGCGCGCGCGGCCGGCCTGATCGACCATCCGGCCGCCGTGGTCCTCGGCAACCTCAGCTTCGCGGTGCCGCTCGCGACCTGGATGATGAAGGAGCATTTCGACACGGTGCCCGTCGACCTGGAGGAGGCGGCGTGGATCGACGGCTGCTCGCGGCTGCGCGGCCTGTGGTCGGT
>JADZBA010000137.1 GCA_020852355.1 Alphaproteobacteria bacterium | reverse complement strand
GCGACGCCGACCCGGTTCTCCGACAGGCTGTCGAGAATGATGGGATAGGTGCCGGTGCGGCCGCCGAGCAGGCAGTCGTCGGGCACGAAGGCATCGGCGATGTGCACCAGGCCGGTGTCCGAGGCGCGGATCCCTTCCTTCTTCAGGCGGGTGACGACGATGCCGGGGTTGGGCAGCTCGACCAGGAACAGGCTGATCGCGCCCGGCGTCAGGGCGGCATCGGTGCGCGCCGCCAGGGTGAGGAAGTCGGCGATCGGCGCGTTGGTGATGTAGAGCTTGGCGCCCGACAGCCGCCAGCCGCCCTCGACCTTGACCGCGCGGGTCCGCAGGGCGCGGATGTCGGAGCCGCCGTCCGGCTCCGACAGGGCGAAGCCGGCGACGCGCTCGCCGGCCAGGGCGGGGCGGAAGAAGCGGGCCTTCTGCGCCTCGCTGCCGGCGCGCCAGATCGGCCAGATGCCGAGATGGCTGTGCGCCGACCACGACGAGGCGAACGACTGGCAGACGCGGCTCATCTCCTCGCGCACGATGCAGTCGGAGACCTTGTCGAAGCCCGAGCCGCCATCCTCCTCGGGATAGCGCACGCCGACCAGGCCGAGTTCGCCGAAGCGGCGGAACAGGGCGCGCGGGAAGGTCTCGGTCTCCTCGGCCTCGCGGACCAGCGGGGCGAGTTCCCGGGCGGCGAAGCGGGCGACGGTGCGGCGCAGCTCCGTCTGGGCGTCGGTGAAATCGAAGTCCATGCCTCGCCTTTAGCATGCAGATAGGTGATAAACGCCACGAATCGCCCCGCCGGTTCGTGATCTAACCGCCCGGCCGAAGCCTTGACATGCGTCAAGGTCGTCCGGGTGGCCATCCGGTAGGCTTCGGCGGTTCTTGGAGGAGAAGGGGAAGTCGCATGCTGAAGATCGATCGTCGTACGAGTTTCCGGCTGCTGGGAGGCGCCGCCCTCGCGACCGCGGCCCTGCCGCAGATGGCGGCCGCGCAGGAAATGACGGTGCCCAACACGCTGCAGAACTTCAAGCGCGGCACCATCCACTCGATGCATCCCGAGCGCCGCAGCTTCGTCATCGTGTGGCAGGATCTCGGCCGGGTGAAGATGAAGGCGGCCGATCTGGTCACCAACTTCAACTCGCTGAAGCCGGGCATGATCGTCGATACCCACTGGTACGACTACATGGACTTCCTGATCGCCAAGAAGACGCCGGAAACCTCGGCCAAGGCCAAGGCGATGGTCGCCCAGGGCGCCTATCTCGAGGGCATCCCGGGCGCCCGCCAGCGCATCAACCTGTGGACCATGGAAGGCATGGTGACCAAGGTCGACCTGGCGACCAACACGGTGTTCCTGATCAACGCCACCGGCAACCAGACCGACGAGCCGCCGCCCAACGACGGCGAGGTCATCCAGATGCCGCAGATCGTCACCGCCGCCGGCAAGTCGGCGCTGCAGGGCATCAAGCCGGGCGACGTGATCGTCACGGTGTTCAGCCAGCAGACGGCGATCGACGCCACGATCATCCGCTGAAGGCTGACGTCGCCGGCCGCGAGGCCGACGCAGGGGGCGCCGCGCTGCGGCGCCCCTTTGCGTTTCAGCGCCCGATCCGGTCGCGCTTGATGACGATGCCGGCCTTCTCGCGGTCCCAGGTGTCGGCGGTGATGCCGTCGCCGCGCAGCACGTGCGTCTGCACCTTCTGGGTCGGCGTCTTGGGCAGGTCGGGCACGACGCGCACGAAGCGCGGCACCATGAAGTGCGCCATGCGGCCGCGCAGGAACTCGATCAGCGCCGCCGGGTCGAGATTGTGGCCCGGGGCGAGCGACACGGCGACCAAAATCTCGTCCTCGCTGAGCTCGCTCGGCACCGCCACCGCCGCCGCCTCGCGCACCCCGGCATAGGCGCAGACCTCGACTTCGACCTCGAACGACGAGACGTTCTCGCCGCGCCGCCGGATGGCGTCCTTGAAGCGGTCGACGAAGAAGAAGTTGCCGTGCTCGTCCTGGCGGAAGGCGTCGCCGGTGTGGAACCAGCCGTTGCGCCAGGCGCGGGCGGTGGCCTCGGGATTGGCGTTGTAGCCGTGGTTCTGCGCCCAGGGATGGTCGGTGCGCACCACCAGCTCGCCGATCGCGCCGGGCGCCACCTCGCAGTCGTTGTCGTCGACCAGCCGCACGGTGACGCCGTTGCGTGGCCGGCCGCAGGTGGCGACCACGCTGGGGTTGGTCTCGGCGATCAGCGGGCAGGACACCTCGCTCATGTTGAACAGGGTGTGCGTGGTGACGCCGAAGCGCTCGCGGAAGGCGATTCCCTCGACGCCGAACGGGATGATGTTGACGTGCTTCAGGCAGGTCCGGCGCTCGTCCGGCCGCGGCGGCTGCTTCATCACGAAGGTCGCCATGACGCCGAGCAGGATCACCTTGGTGGTGCCGGTGGCCTCGATGGTGCTCCAGAACGAGCCGGTGTCGAAGCCCTCGAGCAGGACGATCGAGGCGCCCAGCGCCAGCATCGTGTAGGTCGGGCCGGTGCCGCCGACATGGAACATCGGCAGGTTGACCATGAAGCGGTCGTCGGGCCCGAGGAACAGCGTGCCGTCGGCCTCGGCGGCCAGGCCCAGCGCGGTGGCGTGCAGATGGGCGTAGGACGACAGCACACCCTTCGACGGGCCGGTGGTGCCCGAGGTGTAGATGATGCACTGGGTGTCGAACGGCTCGATCGGCCGGGCGAGCGGCTGCGGCTCGCCGTCGGCCTCGAGCCGGTCCTCGGCCAGCACCGCGAGCCCGTCGATCGCCGGCGGCGGCCCGCCCAGCGCGACCACGGTGGCGAGCTGGCTGCGGTCGATGTCGCGCAGCCGCTCGATCAGGTCGACGTGCGCCAGCATCAGCGCCGCGCCGGCGTTGCGCACCACGTGCTCCAGGATGCCGCCGCGATAGGCGGTGTTGATCGGCACGTAGACGGCGCCGATGTAGTTGATGGCGAACCACAGCATCAGCGTCTCGGGCGCGTTGGGCATCCAGACGATCACCGTGTCGCCCTGCTGGACGCCGAGCTCCTGCAGGGCGCGCGCGCGGCGGCGGACGCGGACCAGCATCGCCGCCCAGGTGACGGCGCTGCCGTCCTTCAGCACGACGAACGGCTTGTCCGGCGTCGCCGCCGCGTGACGCTCGAGGAGGGGCCGCAGCACGCATTCTTCGCGCGGCGGCACGCCGTCCTGGGTCATGGAGTCCTCCGTGTCATCGCGGTCAGGGGGCCGACAGCGAGCGTCGCGTCAGCTCGGCATAGTGATCGGCGAGCCAGGACGTGCCCTCGCTCTCCCACAGGTGGCTGAGCTTGGGAATCATCAGCGGCGCGCTGACGATCCAGCTGACGGCGACGCGCGGGTCGCTGACCGCGACGCTGCCGTCGGCCAGGCCCTGCTTGATCAGCTCGATCAGCCGGCGGCTGAACTGGCGCTGGCGGCGGCGCACCGCCGCGAGGTCGCCCGCGGCCAGCGCCTGCAGGTCGGTGAGCACGGCGCAGGTGCCGAGCTCGGAGGTGATGTTGCGCACGTAGGCGCGGGTGAACTCGACGACCTTGTCGAGCGCCCGTCCTTCGGTTGCCTCGGCGGCGGCCAGCGCCTGCTCGGCCAGCTCGAAGCCGATCTCGACGCACGACAGCAGCAGGTGGTTCTTGTCCTTGAAATAGTAGTAGCAGACGGTCTTCGACAGGCCGAGCCGCAGCGCCACCTCGTCGAGCGACACGTTGTGGAAGCCGCGGGCGCTGAATGCCGCCCCGGCCTCGCGCAGCAGCAGGCGGCGCTTCTGCGCATGGTCCTCGGTCGACGGCTCGAAGGCGCCGTTCCAGCGCCGCCGGCCGCGGGCGGGACGGGAGGTCTCGGCAGCCATCACGGTCGCGCGACGACGGGCCGGCTCACAGGCTGGTCGGCCAGGTCGCGAGGCGATGCTGGCCGTTGCCGCCGGCGGCGCGGCGCCGGTAGACCTCGAGCATGCCGATCACCCAGTCGCGGGTCTCGGCCGGCTGGATCACCGCGTGGCCGGCGAAGATGCCGGCCAGCTCGTAGGGCGAGTTGCTGACCACCATGCCCTGCAGCAGCGCCTCGTAGGCGGCGTCGCCGTCCTGGGCGCGGCGGTTGTGCACGACGCTGACGGCGACCGCCGGATCGACGAAGCCGACTTCGCCGGTGGTCATCACCGCGACCGCGTCGGCGACGCCGCCGCCGAGGTTGAGATAGGCCTGGCCGTAGCTCTTGCGCACGACGACCGCCAGCTTCGGCACCGTGGCCAGCGACAGCGCCCGCAGGTTGTTCATGATCTTGCCGGCGATCCCCTCGCGCTCGGCCTGCAGGCCGATCAGGAAGCCCGGCGTGTCGGCCAGCAGCAGCAGCGGGATGTTGAAGCTGTCGCACAGCACGACGAACTCGGTCATCTTGTTGCACGACGGCCCGTCGATCGCCCCGCCCTTGCGCTGCGGATTGCTGGCGATGACGCCGACGACGCGGCCGTCGATGCGCGCCAGCGCCGTCTCCAGGGTGCGGCCGTAGCTCGGGCGGAACGGCATCACCGAGCCGATATCGGCCAGGTACTCGACCAGCTTGCGGCCGTCGTAGATGCGGTTGCGCGGCCGCGGGATCAGCCCGTCGAGCCGCTCCGGCGGATGCGCCTCGACCGGCCCGCCGGCGCGCGGCGGCGCCTCGCCGGCATGCGACGGCAGGTAGCCGAGGAAGCGGCGCAGGGCGGCGATCGCCTCCTCGTCGCTGTCGGTCACCAGGTCGATCTGCCCCGTCAGCTCCGAGTGCAGCTCCGAACCGCCCAGCTCCTCCGGCGTGACCTCCTGGCTCAGCGCCACCGAGGTCACCTTGGGGCTCGATACCGAGAAGGTCGCATCGCGTCGCATCACCGCGAAGTCCGACAGCACCGTGTACCAGGTGCCCATGCCGTAGCACGGGCCGAGCACGGCGGTGACCCAGGGCGTGTCGCGCACCCGGTTGGTCGAGTTCATCTGACCGATGCGGCCCATGCCGACCGCGCCCTGGATGTCGGGCATGCGGGCGCCGGCCGATTCGATCAGGAAGGCGCAGGGGATCGCCGCCTTGACCGCCGCGTCCTTGAGGAAGTTGAGCTTGCGGATGTTGATCATCGCCGACGAGGCGCCGAGCGTCGTCATGTCGAACGAGGCGACCGCGACGGCGCGGCCCTCGACCGTGCCGAAGCCGGTGACGCTCCCGTCGGCCGGCGTGCGGCCGCGGTCCTCGGCCCGCGCCGAATGGGCGAACTCGCCGATCTCGCGGAAGCTGCCGGAATCGCACAGCAGGGCGATGCGGGCGCGGGCGTCGAGCAGGCCGCGGCCGCGGCGGGCCTCGAGCTTGGCGCCGCCGCCCATGGCGTGCACCGCCTGGCGGCGGGCGGCGAAGTCGCGGGCCAACTCGTCGCGGGGCAGCTCGTCGCTCATCGCCCGCCTCCCGCCGCCAGCGCGGCCGGCGCCGCGGCCAGCCGCTCGCGCTTCAGCACGATGCCGGCCTTCTCGCGGTCCCAGGTGTCGGCGGTGACGCCCTCGCTGCGCAGCAGGTGCTTCTGCACCTTCTGGGTCGGCGTCCGCGGCAGGTCGGGGACGACGCGGAAGAAGCGCGGCACCATGAAGTGGGCGAGCCGCGGGCGCAGGAACTCGACCAGCGCCGGCAGGTCGATCGCCCGGCCGTCGACCGGGCTCAGCACGGCCATCACCTCGTCCTCGGCGAACTCGCTCGGCACCGCGACCACGGCGCAGTCGCGCACCGAATCGTGCGCCACGATCTCCTTCTCGACCTCGAACGACGAGATGTTCTCGCCGCGCCGGCGGATCGCGTCCTTGATCCGGTCGACGAAGAAGAAGTT
>JADZBA010000136.1 GCA_020852355.1 Alphaproteobacteria bacterium | reverse complement strand
CCGGGACTGCGGGTCGGCTGGGTGACGGCACCGCCCGCGATCCTCGACCGGCTGGCGGCGCTCAAGGCCGACGGCGGGACCAGCCCGTTCCTCCAGCGCGTCGCCGCCCTCGTGCTGGCGCGCGGCGGCATCGCCGAGCACATCGCCGAGGTGGTGCCGGAACTGGTGCGCCATCGCGACGCGATGGTGCGCGGGATCCGCACGCTCCTGCCGGACGCGCGCATCACCGTCCCCGACGGGGGTTACTTCGTGTGGGCCGAGTTCCCGGAAGGCGTCGACGGCGACCGCCTCGCCCGCAGCGCCCTCGACCACGGCGTCGTGGTCTATCCCGGCAGCTCGTGCTTCGCCGAGGGTCCCCGGCGCAACACCCTCAGGCTGTCCTACAGCCAGGCCGGCGTCGCCGAGATCGAGGAGGGAATGAAGCGCCTCGCCGGCGCGTATCGCGAGATGGGCGGACGCTGACATGAAGGCCCTCTACTTCGCCCACGGCAACCCCGAGCTCTACGACCTCGTGCGCGGCCACGTGCCGTCCGGCTGCACGCTGCTGACGCTCGATACCGACACCGTCGCGGAACGGCTGGAGAAGCTCCGCGAGGCCGAGGTGATCGTGCTGGCCGGGGCCTATCTCGACCGTCGCTACATCGCGGCCGCGCCGCGGCTGCGGCTGGTCAACTTCCAGGGCGTCGGCTACCACGACGCGGTCGACGTCGACGCGCTGGCCGAGCGCGGCATCGCGCTGGCCATCGCGCCGGGCGGCACCGGCGAGGGCGTCAGCGAGCACACGATCATGATGATGCTCGCGACCTACAAGCGGCTCGCCTTCGTCGATGCCGAGATCCGGCGTGGCGTCTGGCACGCTCACGACATGCGGACCGAGAGCCGGCAGCTCTACGGCAAGACGGTGGGCATCCTGGGGCTCGGCCGTATCGGCCGCGAGGTGGCGCGCCGGCTGCGCGCCTTCGGGGTCGAGCTGATCTACACCGACATCGCCAACTTCCCGCGCGAGCTGGAGGAGGAGCTGGCGGTGCGGCGGGTCTCCTTCGACGAGCTCCTGGCACGCTCGGACGTGCTGACGCTGCACGTGCCGCTGACGCCGGAGACGCGGCACCTGATGAACGCCGTCTCGCTCGCGCAGATGAAGCCGGGTGCGGTGCTGATCAACTGCGCCCGCGGGCCGATCGTCGATTCCGCGGCCCTCGCCGCCGCCCTGGAGAAGGGTCACCTGAGCGGTGCCGGCCTCGACGTGATGGAGGTCGAGCCGCCGGCCCATCCCGGTCCGTTCGACCATTTCCGCAACGTCGTCATGACGCCGCACATCGCTCCGGGCACGATCGACGCCATGCACATGAAGATGGCCGACGTATTCGCCAACGTTCGCCGCCTGATGGAAGGCGCGCCGCTCGCCGACCGGATCGTCTGAGAACGCCCCACTACCGCCCGCGCCGGGCCTCGCGCTCGTTGCGCCAGGTCCTGAACAGGCGGCGATGGTGCCGGTCGGTCATCCGGCGGCTGATCGTCGAGAAGATGCGGCGCAACTGGGTCATCGCGGGGCGACTCCGGGCCAATCGATCGACGGAACCTATCGGCCGAACGTGACGAGGCGGTGTCGTTCCCGTGGCACAGCCGTGCCACATTCTCCTTGATCGCCACGGCTCCCGATGGCCACATCGCGCCGCCGGCCGTCGATTGCCGGGACGGTTCGAGAGGGCAGGGCATGGCGCGCATCGCGGTCGCAGGCTTCCAGCACGAGACCAACACCTTCGCGCCCGCAAAGGCGACCTATCAGACCTTCGCCGAGGGCGGCGCCTGGCCGCCGCTGCTGCGCGGCAACGAGCTGCCGGCGCGCGTCCACGGCATGAACCTGCCGATGGCCGGCGCCATCGAGGTGCTGCAGAAGCGCGGCCACGCCATCGTGCCGATCGCCTGGGCCGCCGCGGTCCCGTCCTCTTACGTCACCCAGGACGCCTACGAGCGCATCATGGCGATGATCGTCGCCGACCTCGCCGCCCAGGCGCCCTACGACGCCGTCTATCTCGACCTGCACGGCGCCATGGTGGCGGAGGAGTTCGAGGACGGCGAGGGCGAGGTGCTGCGCCGGGTACGGGCCATCGTCGGCCCGGACATCCCGATCGTCACCAGCCTCGACCTCCACTCCAACACCACGCCGGAGATGATGGCGTTGGCCGACGCGATGATCGCCTACCGCACCTACCCGCATGTCGACATGGCGGAGACGGGCGGGCGCGCCGCCGCCCTGCTCGACCGGATGCTGCGCGAGGGACGGCGCCCGGCGAAGGCCTACCGCCAGCTTCCCTTCCTCATCCCGCTCACCTGGCAATGCACCTTCATCGAGCCGGGCAGGTCGCTCTACGATCTGTGCGCCGCGCTGGAGAGCGACGAGGTGCCGTCGGTCTCCTTTACGCCCGGCTTCCCGGCGGCCGACATCCACCATTGCGGCCCGGCGGTGTTCGCCTACGGCTGGACGCAGGACGCGGCCGATGCCGCCTGCGAGCGCATGGCCCAGGCGGTTGCCGACGCCGAGCAGGCCTTCGCCGGCAAGCTCTACGATCCCGACTCGGTCGTGCAGGAAGCGACGCGCCTGGCGCGCACGGCGACCCGACCGGTCGTCATCGCCGACACCCAGGACAATCCCGGCGCCGGCGGCAACTCCGACACGACCGGTCTGCTCGCCGCGATGATCCGCAACGACGCGCAGAACACGGCGCTCGGGCTGCTGTGGGATCCGGCTTCGGCGAAGGCGGCGCACGCGGCGGGCGAAGGGGCGGTGCTGCGCCTGCGGCTGGGTGCCGTCTCCGGCGTGCCTGGCATCGAGCCGGTCGAGGGCGACTTCCGCGTCGACAAGGTGGCGAGCGGCAGCTTCACCTGCACCGGTCCCTTTTATGGCGGGGCACGCATGGACCTGGGGCCGATGGCGTGCCTGTCGATCGGCGGCGTGCGCGTCGCGATCTCCTCCAGGAAGGCGCAGGCGGCCGACCAGGAGATGTTCCGCCATGTCGGCATCGAGCCGACGAGGACGGCGATCCTCGGCCTCAAGAGCTCGGTGCATTTCCGCGCCGACTTCCAGCCGATCGCCGAGACCATCCTGGTGGTCGAGGCGCCCGGCCCGATGATCGTCGACCCCGCCAACTTGCCCTTCACCCGCCTGCGCCCCGGCGTCCGGATGAACCCGGGCGGGCCGGCGTTCGGAAGCTGACGGTGGGCCGGGGTGCGGCTTCGCCCCGGCCCGCGCCCGTCAGCGCACGAACAGCTTCCGCTCGATCTTCGTCAGCCGCTCCGGCCCGCCGGCGCCGACCAGTACCGTCTCGCTGAAGGCCAGCCCGTCGGCCGCCACCCACATGTGAAAGGTCATGCCGGCGGCCAGGCGGTAGTCGACGTGCGGGCCGAAGACGCGGGTGAAGTCGCTCGTGCGGGGTCCCGCCCGGTGATAGAAGCCCAGCGTGTAGCCGGTCAGGTTGTCGAAGCGGTCGCGCAGGCCCGACTTCAGGATGCCCTCGCGCAGGATCGCGTCGACGGCGCGGGCGTCGGCGCCGGGCTTCATCGCGGCGATCTGCGCGTCCTGGAGCTCGATCAGCTTCTCGGCCGCGCCCTGCTGCCGCGCGGTGGCGCCGCCGACGACGGCGGGCCGCATCAGGCGCGCGCTGTAGCCGTTGATGCGCGGCGTCAGCTCCATGTGGACGACGTCGTGGGCGACCAGCGGCCGGTCGTGCAGGTGGCCGTGCAGGAAGCCGGCGCCGACGCCGGCCGTGATCGGGCCGCAGGCGCCGTTGTCGGCGCCCAGGCGCACGAAGGCGCCGCTGGCCGCCGTCGCCGCGTCGCGCTCGGTCCCGCCGACGCCGACGGCCGCGATGGCGATGCGCATCGCCTCGTCGGCGATCGTCGACGCCCGGCGCAGGTAGTCGATCTCCTCGGCCGACTTGATCAGGCGGATCTCGTTGATCGCGTTGCCGAAGTCGACGATGCGGGCGCCGGACAGGAGGGTCTGGTACTGGCCGAACCGGCGGACCCCCATGGCGTAGGAGTTGTAGTCCATCCCGATCGTCGCCTTGGCGAAGCCGCGCTCGGCGATCACCGCGCAGACATGCTCGACCGGGTCCTTCCAGTCGGCGAAGGGGCGGAACTCGGTCAGCCAGCTCGCCTCGCGGAACGGCGCCTCGTCGAGCTGGCGCGGCATCATCACCGGCTCGCCCTCCAGCGGCAGGATGCCGGCGCGATAGAGGTTGAGGGTGTTGGCGGTGCCGAACAGGTAGTCGAGGGCCTCGCACTCGTCGAGGACCAGCAGGTCGACGCCGCGGGCGCGCATGACGTCGCGAACGGCGGCGACCCGGCGGTCGTACTCGGCGCGGGAGAAGGACAGGGCGGGCTCGGCGGACATGGGGCGCTTCCTTTTCTCGGGTGGGGGCGTCAGGCGGGTTCGCGCTGCCAGATCGGCGGCACGGCGGCGAGCTCGCCGAGCGGGATCTGGCAGCGGATCCAATGGTCGTCCTCGGCGGTGCGCACCGGCGGCGGTGCCGCCTCGCACACCGCGCCCAGCTTGCGCGGGCAGCGGCTGTGGAAGCGGCAGCCCGCGGGCGGATTCTTCGGGCTGGGCAGCGGGCCGTGCAGGCGCACCGCGCGCGCATGCAGGCCCGGCTCGGCGACCGGTACGGCCGCCAGCAGCGCCTCGCTGTAGGGGTGGAAGGGCGGCCGCGCCATGCCGTAGGCCGGACGCAGCTCGACCAGCTTGCCGAGATACATGACGGCGATCCTGTCGGCGAAGTGCTGCACCATGTTGAGGTCGTGCGAGATCAGCAGCAGCGTCGTGCCGCGCGCCGCCTGGAGGTCCATCAGCAGGTTCAGGATGGCCGCCTGGATCGAGACGTCGAGGCCCGAGGTGATCTCGTCGCAGAGCACGACCGCGGGATCGGCGGCGAAGGCGCGGGCGATGGCGACGCGCTGCTTCTCGCCGCCCGACAGCTCGTGCGGATGCCGGCGCGCGTAGCTCTCGGGCAGGCGCACGCGGTCGAGCCACGCCGCGATCTCGCGCGCCAGCGCCTTGCCGGAGAGAGCGTGGTAGAGGCGCAGCGGTCGCGACAGGATGGTGCCGATCCGCATGCGCGGGTTGAGCGACTGGTCGGGGTTCTGGAAGACGAGCTGCACGCGCCGGCGATAGGCGCGATCCATGGCGGCGGCGGCGGCGATCGGCCGCCCGTCGAAGACCAGGCGGCCCTGCCACGCCACCAGGCCCGAGAGGGCGCGAGCGAGGGTCGACTTGCCGCAGCCGCTCTCGCCGACGAGCCCGACGGTCTCGCCGCGCGCCAGCACGAGATCGACGTCGGACACCGCCGACACGCGGTCTCCCGGCCGCCCGCGCAGGCGGTCGAGGATGCCGATACGGCGGTACTCGACCGTGATGCCCTCGGCCCGCAGCAGCGCCTCGCCGCCGCCGCCGTTCGCCGCCGCCACGGGGCGGACGCCGAGGTCGCTGGCGGCGACGATGTCGGCGCGCCGGCAGGCGCTCTTCTGCGCGTCGCCGGCCAGGACCGGCGGTGCCGTGCGGCAGGCGGCTTCGACGGCCGGGCAGCGGTCGGCGAAGACGCAGCCCGCGGGCGGTGCGCGCAGGTCGGGCGGCAGGCCGGGGAAGCTGACGAGGCGGCGGCGCTCGGCGATGCGTGCCGGGTTGGGCAGGCTCGCCAGCAGCATGCGCGTGTAGAAGTGCCGCGGCCGGCGCAGCACGGCCTCGGTAGGCCCCTCCTCGACGATGGTGCCGGCGTAGATGACGGCCAGCCGCTGGGCGATCTCCGCGACGATGCCGAGGTCGTGGGTGATGTAGAGGACGGCGACGCCGGTACGCTGCTGCAGCGCCCGGATGAGGTCGAGGATGCCGGCCGCGGTGGTGGCGTCGAGCGCCGTGGTCGGCTCGTCGAGCACCAGCAGGTCGGGATCGCAGGCGAATGCCATCGCGATCAGCACGCGCTGCTTCTCGCCGCCCGAGACCTCGTGCGGATAGCGCCGCATGATGAACTGCGGGTCGGGCAGGGCGACCATGCGCAGCAGCTCCGCGGTGCGCGCCTCGGCGGCCCGGGCGTCGAGGCCGAGATGGGTGCGCAGCAGCTCGGCCACCTGCTCGCCCAGGCGCAGCGACGGGTTCAGCGCCGTTCCCGGGTCCTGGTAGACCATGCCGATGCGCCGGCCGCGGATCTGGCGCAGCGCCTGCGGCGTCGCCTCCAGCAGGTCCTCGCCCGCCAGCAGGACACGGCCGGCGCCGATCGCGGCGTTGGCGGCGAGATAGCGCACGGCGGCATAGGCGAGCGTGCTCTTGCCCGACCCGGATTCGCCGACCAGGCCGACCACCTCGCCCGGGGCGATCGTCAGGCTGACGTCGCGCAGCGCCTGCAGCGTCCCGCCGCGGACGCGGTAGCCGACCGAGAGCCGCTCGATCGCCAGCGCCGGCGTCACCGGCCGACCCGCGGGTTGAGGGCGTCGCGCAGCGCGTCGCCGAACAGGTTGAAGCCGATGGTGATGGTGGCGATGCCGAGGCCCGGGCCGATCACCAGCCAGGCGTTGCGCAGCATGTGCGGCCGCGCCTCGGCGATCAGCAGGCCCCAGTCGGACGCCGGCGGCTGCGCGCCGAGGCCGAGATAGCTCAGCGTCGCGCCGACCATGGTGGCGAAGGCGACGCGGATCGACGCTTCCACCACCACCGCGGCCGCGACGTTCGGCAGCACCTCGCGGAACATGGTGAAGGCGTGGCTCTCGCCGCGTGCTACCGCGGCCGCCACGAAGTCGCGCGACTTGACCGACAGCGTCACCGAGCGGGCGATGCGCGCCATGCCGGGCGCGATCGTCACGGCGACGGCGGCGACGGCGTTGACCGTGCTGCCGCCGAGCACCGTGACGATGAGCAGGCTGAACAGCAGGCTCGGGATGGCGAGCAGCGCGTCCATGATGCGCATCACCGCCTCGTCGATCAGCCCGCCGGCATAGCCCGACGCGAGGCCGACGGCGGCTCCCAGCGAGGTGCCGATGGCGGTCGCGATCACGCCGAAGAGGATGGTCGAGCGCGCGCCGTGCAGCAGCCGGCTCAGCAGGTCGCGGCCGAACTGGTCGGTGCCCAGCCAGAACTCCAGCCCCGGGCCCTCGAAGCGCCGCCGCGGGTGGAAGGTCTCGGGGTCGAACGGCGCCAGCGACGGGCCGGCGACCGCCAGCACCAGGGCGACGGCGAGCAGCAGGCAGCCGACGCTGCCCGACGGGTGGGCGAGCAACCGGCGCAGCCAGTCAGGCATGCTGGATCCGCCGGTCGAGGACGCCGTAGACGAGGTCGCTGGCGAGGTTGGTCATGGCGTAGACCGCGGCCATCACCAGCGTGCCGGCCTGCAGCATGGGGAGGTCGCGGTTCTGCATGGCGAACATCAGCAGCCGCCCGAGGCCGGGATAGGCGAAGATGTCCTCGACCACCAGGACGCCGCCGATGAGGTAGCCGACGTCGAGCGCCAGCACCGTGACGGTCGGCAGCAGCGCGTTGCGCAGCGCGTGCTTGAAGAGGACGGTGCGGCGCGGCAGGCCCTTCAGGGTCGCCGTCCGCACGAACTCCGCCTGCAGGACGTCGACCATCTCCGAGCGCGTTTGCCGCACGATGTGGGCGGTGAGCACGATGGCCAGCGCCGTCACCGGCAGCGCCAGGTGGATGAGGAACGTGCCGAGCCCGGCCGCGAGCGGCTGGTAGCCGCCGGCCGGGAAGATGCCGATCTCCGGGCGCACCAGGAAGACCAGCAGCAGCGTCGCCGTGACGAACTCCGGCAGCGATATGCCGAGATAGGAGAAGCCGCCGATGGCCATGTCCGCCGGCCGCCCCTGGCGCACCGCCGCCCACACGCCGAGCGGCACCGCGATCGCCGTGACGACCGCCAGCGACAGGCCGGCCAGCACGCCGGAGCGTCCCAGCGCCGCCAGGACCTCCGGCAGGACCGGCCGCGACAGGGTCATCGACATCCCCCAGTCGCCGCTCATCACCCCGCCCAGCCAGCGCAGATACTGCACGTACCAGGGCGCATCGAGCCCGAGCTGGCGCGACAGGTTCTCGATCGCCTCGGCGGTGGCGAACTCGCCGAGGATCATCGTCGCCGCATTGCCCGGCAGGATCTGGGTGATGGCGAACACCACGAACGACACGAGCAGCATCGTGACGACGATGCTGCCCAGCCGCCGGACGAGATAGGAGAGGGTCACGCGTGCCCGTCCCTCCCTCTCCGCCCTTCAGGACGCAGAGGGCAAAGCCGATACGACCCCCTCACGCCCGCTTCGGCGCGCCGTCGCCCAGCCAGACACGGTCCATGAAGAAGACGCCGCCGCGCGGATGCAGGGTGTGGCCCTGGACGTAGGTGCGGCGTGCCGACAGCAGGTCCTCGAAGAAGGGGATGAGGTACGGCAGCTCGTCGGTCATCAGCTTCTGGGCGCCGGCGTAGAGCTCCTTGCGCTTGGCCGGGTCGATGGTGCGGCGGCCCTGGTAGACGAGCTCGTCGAAGCGCTTGTTGTTCCACTGGGAGTCGTTCCAGGGCGCGTCGCTGGTGAAGAGCAGCGTGTAGAGCGCGTCCTCGGTCGCCTGGGTATTGAAGCTGCCGATGTAGAAGTTCGCCTTGCGCCAGACGTTGGCGATGTAGGTGTCGTAAGGGATGGTCTGCACGTCGATGTCGAAGCCGGCGGGGCGCGCCATCTCGCGCATGGCGACGCCGAGGGCGGTGCGGGTGGTCGGCCGGTTCGCGCATTGCAGCGTGATCTTCAGCCCGTTGGGGTGGCCGGCCTGGGCGAGCAGGCGCTTGGCCTGGGCGACGTCGCGCTTGAAGGGTGGCGTGGCGGCGGCGAAGCGGTATTCCGGCGAGACCGGGTTGTCGTAGGCGGGGCGCCCCAGCCCCTCCAGCACGAGCTGCACGATCGCCTCGCGGTCGAGCGAGAGCGCCAGCGCGCGGCGCACCCGCGCGTCGTTGAAGGGCGGCGCGTCGCAGCGCATCACGACGTTGTGGAAGCGCCCGGACTGCGCCCGCGCCGCGACGACCCCGGTCGCCTTGCCGATGCGGTCCCATTCCGCCGGCTGGCCGGACAGCACGATGTCGGTCTCGCCGTTGATGATGGCCGCGGTCTCGGCGGCGACGTCGGGATAGAGGATCTGCTCGACCGCATCGACATAGGGGCGGCCGGGGAAATGGTAGCCGTCGTAGCGCTCGACCCGCAGCGCGCGGTCGGATTCGAAGCGCACCAGCTTGAACGGCCCGCAGCCATGGTCGGCGTTGTCGAGCAGCCGCACGTCGCGCGCCAGGATCTCGGCCGGCGCCACGCGCACGTTGGGGTGCGCCATGTTGACCGGCAGGTCGGCGAAGGGTCCGGTCAGGACGACCTTCAGCGTGTGGCTGTCCACCGCCTTCGCTTCCTTGATCGGCCCGATGTTCTTCTGGCCGGGCGAGGCGGTCTTGGGATCGAGCACGGCCATGATGGTGGCGGCGGCGTCGGCCGCCGTGACCTCCGGCCCATGATGGAACTTGACGCCGCGGCGGAGGTGGAAGGTGAACTCCGTCGCCTCGGCGTTCGCCTCCCAGCGCTCGGCGAGGTCGGGCTCGGCGTTCATCGACGCGCCGAGCATGGTGAGGCCCGAATAGAGCAGCTCGCTCGCCATGTATTCGGGGTTGTTGATGTGGCGCAGCGGGTTGAGCGTGGCGACGCGCTGGGTCACCGACACGCGCAGCACGCCGCCGCGGCGCGGCGCCTGCTGGGCGCTCGCGGCGCCGGCGAGCGGCAGGCCGCCGGCGGCGATGCCGGCGCCGGCCAGCGCCCCCTGGAGAAGCCGGCGACGCGACAGCGGAAGAAGCTTCTGGCTCATGGTCCCCTCCTGTTCGTGCGGGCGGCGGCCGTCCCTCAGCGGGCGACCTCGCGGGCGAGCGCGGTCTCGGCATAGGCCGGCCGCTTGGCCGCCTGCGGCGCGATCCCGCCGGCGGTCTGGTAGAGGTCGATCTCCGGCACGCGCGGCCGGCCGTTCGCGACCTTGAGCCACAGCCGCAGCAGCAGCCGTCGTGGCCCCTCGGGGTCGTTCTCGATCGCCGTGCGGCTGTGCAGCATGCGCAGGTTGTCGGCGAGCACGACCTCGCCCGGCTCCATCATGAACTCCAGCATGACGTCCGGGCGATGCGCCGTCTCGACGAAGTAGTCGACCGCCGCGGTCTCCAGATCGGTCAGGGTCCGGCCCGCGTGGGCCGCGGCCTTGGTGATGAGACCGCGCACGAAGAGGGAGCTCAGCGCGCCCTGGCAGCGCGAGAACACCGGCACGTCGAAGGGTGTCACCGGGCTTTCGCCCTCGCGATGCTCGCCCATCAGGTACAGCGGGAAGCCGCGATAGAGCGGCTCCAGGTATTCGGGATGCCGCTCGACGATGTCGTCGTGCACGGCCAGCGCCGAGCAGTAGCGGCTGAGGCCGCCCACGCGAGCCGTGCGGACGCTCAGCATCGCCAGGATGTCGGTGAAGTCGCTGTGCAGCAGCATCGGCTCGCGGTTCTGGTAGGACCGCGCGTCCGCCTTCTCACGGCTCATGTCGATGACGTAGCCGAGCCTGTCGCCGAGCACGCTCTGCGAGGTCGCCGCGCCGAGATGCGTGCCGAGGCCATAGTACATCGTACCGATGTCCTCGACCGGGAAGCCCTCGACCGGGAAGCCGCGCAGCATCAGGAATCCGCGGCCGTGCCGCAAGACGTCGAACCACCGCGCGACGTCGTCGGCGATGGCGGCGAGGGAGAAGGCGTCGCGCGTCAGGTCCTCGGTCGCGATGCCGGCGCGCCGCACGGCGGCCAGCGCGTCCGTGAGGGCCCGCACGTGGCGCGCCCCGAGGTCGACCGCATAGTCGTCGGCCGAGCGGAAGTCGCTCGACCGCCAGGCGCCCGGATCGTCGCTCTTGGTGCCGATCATGCCGCTGGCTCCCACCACGTCGCCGCTGAGCCCCGGGATGCTAGCCAATCCGGCGCCGCATGCGCCAAGCAAAACGAGGGCCAGCAGCCCGCATCGCCGGTTCGGCAACCTTTGCGGCCAGGACGGCGCGATGGTGCACGCGGCGACCGCGCGCCGTCGGTCGCCGGGGGATGATAGTATCTGGCACGCCGCCCGCATGGCGTGGCGGCCGAGGTCGGCTATGGGAGGGGGCATGGCGGATTCCACGCGCGTACCGACGCCGCCGCGGCCGCGCCTGCGCCTGCGCCTCGGCGTGACGGGGCACCGTCGGCTGCCGTCGCCGACGGCCGTCGCCGCCGCGCTGGAGCGCATCCTGGATGCGCTCGAAGCGGCGATCGGCGAGGTATCGGCGCGGCCGGAATCGGTCGCGGCCTATGCGGCGCCCGCGGCGGGGTCGCGCGCGCCGCTGGTCTGTCTGTCGGGGCTGGCCGCAGGCGCCGACAGCCTGGTCGCCGAGCGCGTGCGCCGCCGCGGCGGCGGGCTGCAGGCCGTGCTGCCGTTCGCCCGCGAGGAGTTCGAGGAGGATTTCCGGGAGCTCGACCGCGAGGACGGGCATACGGGCGAGCCGGGTCCGGCGCTCGCCATGTTCCGCGACCTGCTCGCCGATGCGGAAGCGGTGTTCGTCCATGACGGGCGCCGGCGCGACGACGCGTCGCCGGCGCCGACGAGCGCGCGTATCCGCGACCGCAGCTACGAGGCCGTCGGGCGCACCGTCCTGCGCCACTGCGACATCCTGGTCGCCGTCTGGGATGGCGCGGAGTCGCGCGGCCGCGGCGGCACCGGGCAGATCGTCGACATCGCGGCGCGCCAGGAGATTCCCATCCTGTGGATCCACGCGCGGGACGGGACGGTCCGCGCCGTCACTGGCGCGGCGCAGCTCGACGCGCCGCCGCCGCCCCTCGGCGAGGAGGCGCTGACCCGGCTCGTCGCGGGTTGGGCGGCGCGCGTCGTCGCGGTGCCGTGGCGCGGTGCGGCCGCGGGACAGGGACATGGCGGGGCCCATCCCGAGGCGGCCGGCGCGCTGCTGCGACCGATCACCTGGCTGGTCGATCGCTACTTCGGCCGGCCGGTGCCGGACGGCGCGGCGCTGGCCCGCTTCTACGCCGAGCGCGTCCGGCCCGACGGGACGCCGACCGGCCTCGCGGTGCCGCCGCTCCATCGCGCCCTGCGCGATCGCGTCGCCCCCGCCGCGCTCGCCGATGCCGGCGTCGGCGCGGTCCGCGCCCGCCTCGCCGAACGGATGGGTGTCGCCGCGTGGGCGGCGGTCGAGGCGGAGGAGCGGGCGCCGTCGGCTTCCGCCGATGGTGGGCCGGCCGCGCTGCTGCGCCGGGCCATGCGCGTGCCCGACGCGGTGGCCGTCGGCCTGTCGGAAGACAAGCGCTCGGCGACGCTCCTGGTGGGGTTCGCGGCGGCGGTCGCCATCATGTGCGCCGCCGCTTCCCTGGTGTTCTCCGGTGCCAAGGCCTGGCTGGCGACGGCGGAGCTGCTGCTCCTGCTGCTCGTCTTCGCGCTGGTCGTCGTCGCCAACGTGCGGCGCTGGAAGGACCGCTGGCTCGCCTATCGGCTGCTGGCGGAGCTGCTGCGCGTCGCGGCCCAGCTCGCGCCCCTGGGCCGCACCATGCCGGTCCGCATGAGCGTCGGCGAGGGCCATGTCGGCCGCGCCTTCCCGGGCTGGGTCTCCTGGTACTTCGACGCCATGGTGCGCGACGCCGGGCTCGCCGCCGTCGACATGACCCGGGCGGCCGACCGCCGCGCCGCGCTGATTCGGCCGGCCGCACATCTCATGCTGAGCCAGATCGACTACCATCGCCGCAACGCGTTACGCACCAGCCGGCTCGCCGCCGGCGCCGAGGCGATCGGCGAGTGGAGCTTCATCGTCACCCTGGTGCTGCTGCTCATGAAGCTGGCGCTGCTCGAGTTCGGCCTCGCCAAGGAGCTGCTGCACGGGCTGACGCTGCCGACGGTATGGCTGCCGACCCTGGCGGCCGCCGCCTACGCCATCCGCCACGTCGAGGAATGGGCGCTGCTGCACCAGCGCAGCGACGTCATGGCCGGGCGCATGGAGCGCTGGCT
>JADZBA010000135.1 GCA_020852355.1 Alphaproteobacteria bacterium | reverse complement strand
GCGACGAGGCACGCCACCAGGATCGCCGCGACCCGGCGATGGGTCGGCGTGGCTTCCGTGTTCGAGAGGAATCGGATCTGGAACATGCCGATTCGCGATCAGCGCCGGCCTGCCCGGAGACTCTTGCCGGAGCCACGCCGAAGAAACCCGCCCGCGTCGCGGCCGGCCGCGGCCGCCCGATCGCAGGCGAACGACCTCGCCTGGGCCGCGTTCCCCATCGCCGGTTCGTCATGGGCGATCGGCGAGCGATTCCTCGCCACGAACATTGCCTCTCCTCCCGGGGTCTCTTCGTGCTTCGCTTCGCCTTTTCTCGACATCGGGGACTCGCCGCGCGGACCTGTGCCGCCAGCGCGCAGCATAGCCGCCAGGTAGCGCGATTCCAGATCGATTCAATCATGAGAGGGATGGACACCCTGTCTCGAGCCCCGGCGATCAGGCCACCATCGCGGCCAGAGCCTCGACGCGGTCGGCCTCGACGGCGGGCTTGTCCCAGCGGATGCGCGCGATGCGGGGGAAGCGCATCGCGAGGCCGGATTTATGGCGGCCCGAGAGCTGGACGCCGTCGAAGGCGATCTCCAGCACCAACCCCGGCGCCACCTCGCGCACCGGGCCGTAGCGTCGCACGGTGTTGTTCCGTACCCAGCGATCGAGTCGGGCCAGCTCCTCGTCCGTGAAGCCGAAATAGGCCTTACCGACCGGTACCAGGATATCGCCCGCCCACAGGCCGAACGTGTAGTCGGAATAGAAGGAGGAGCGCTTGCCGTGGCCGCGCTGCGCATACATCAGCACGCAGTCCACCGCGAGCGGCGCCCGCTTCCACTTGAACCAGTGGCCCCTGGGCCGGCCGGCGAGATAGGGGCTGCCGCGGCGCTTCAGCATCAGCCCCTCGATGCCCGATGCGCGGGCGCCGTCCCGCAGGGCGACGAGGTCCGCCCAGCCGGCGAAGGGGATCAGCGGCGAGAGGTCGAGCCGTGCCGGGCGATACGCGTCGTGCCACGCCTCCAGGCGCCGCCGCCGCTCGTCGAACGGCAGGCCGCGGAGATCCTCCTCGCCCTCCAAGAGCAGGTCGTAGAGGCGCACGAAGGCGGGATGGCTCGCCATCTGCCGGACCGTGACGGTCTTGCGGTTGAGCCGCTGCTGCAGGTCGTTGAACGGCGCCACGATCCCCTCGCGGCCGACCAGCAGCTCGCCGTCCAGCACCCCGACGAAGCCGACGTCCCCGAGGATGTCGGGAAAGGCGCCGCCGATGTCCTCGCCGGTACGCGAGAACAGCCGCCGCTCGCGGCCGGTCGCGACGATCTGCACGCGGATTCCGTCCCACTTCCATTCCGCCGCGAACTCGGCCGCGTCCAGCGTCGCGAGATCGGTCTCCTCCAGGGGATGGGAGAGCATCAGGGGACGGAAGCGCGCACCCTCGTCGGCCGGCGGTGGCGCACCGCCGCCAGCGACCCAGGCGAAGAGCGGCCCGTAGGGCGGCGTCAGGCCGTGCCAGACCTCCTCGACCTCCTCGATCGTGGCCGCACCCAGCCCGGCGACCGCGGTCTTGGCGAGGCGCGCCGACACCCCGACGCGCAGGCCCCCGGTCATCAGCTTGAGGAGCGCCCAGCGCCCCTCGGCGTCGAGCGCGTCGAGCCAGCCCTCGACCAGCCTGGGGACCTCGACGCGACCGGTGCGGCCGAGCCGCTCGACGATCGCCGCCAGGTGCGGCGAGGCGTTGGCGCCGGGTCGCGCCGGCCAGATCAGGGCGACGGTCTCGGCGAGATCCCCGACGAAGTCGTAGGACCAGGCGAACAGCTCGGCGTCGACGCGCTCGGCGACCAGCGCACGGATCATCGCCGGCTTGGCGGCCGGGAACGACAGCGTGCCGGTCAGGGCGGCCAGCGCCCAGCCGCGGTCGGGGTCCGGCGTCTCGGCGAAATAGGCCTGCAACAGGCGCAGCTTGCCGTTGCGCGAGGGAGTGAAGACGAGCGCGTCGAGCAGGGCCGCGAAGCGGTTCACGACTCCTCCTCGTCGAATCCCACGACCGCCAGGGCGCGCGCGTCGACGCCCCTGGCCCGGGCGGCGTGGACGAGCGCCTCCTCGCGGCCATGCGTCACCCAGACGCGCGGCGCGCCGACCTCGTCGATGGTGCGCAGCAGCTCGTCCCAGTCGGCGTGGTCGGAGATGACCAGCGGCAGCTCGACGCCACGCTGGCGGGCGCGCTGGCGCACGCGCATCCAGCCCGAGGCCATGGCGACGATCGGATCGGCGAGACGCCGCGCCCAGCGGTCGGCGACCGCAGCCGGCGGCGCCAGGACGAGCGCGCCGGCCAGCGCCGCCTTGCCCGCGTCGGTAGCGGGCAGCAACGGACCGAGCGCGATGCCGTGCGCCGCGTAGAGGTCGCAAAGAGCGGCGAGCGCACCGTGCAGGTAGACCGGCCCGTCATGGCCCACCTCCCGCAACAGGCGGATGACGCGCTGGCACTTGCCCAGCGCATAGACGCCGACCACCACCGAGCGGTCGGGATTGCGGCGATGGACGTCGAGCAGGCGGACGATCTCGCCGCGATCGTCGGGATGGCGGAAGACCGGCAGCGCGAAGGTGGCCTCGGTCACGAAGACGTCGCAGGGCACCGGCTGGAACGGCAGGCAGGTCGGGTCGCGCCGGCGCTTGTAGTCGCCGGAGATCACGATCCGGGTGCCGGCATGCTCCAGCACCGCCTGGGCCGAGCCGAGGATGTGCCCGGCCGGCACCAGCCGCAGGCGGACGCCGCCCAGCGTGATCTTCGTCCCATACGCCAGCGCCTGGGTCGCCCCGGCAAATCCCGCACCGTAGCGCGCAGCCATGATCGCCAGCGTCTCGGCCGTCGCCAGGACACACCCGTGGCCGGACCGCGCGTGGTCGGAATGACCGTGCGTGACGACCGCCCGGTCGACCGGGCGGACCGGATCGACGAAGAAGCCGCCGGGGACGCAATAGAGACCCTCGGGCCGGACCGTGATCCAGTCCTCCGGCCGGGGTGGGGACGCTGCCATGGGCGACGATATAGGCGGCCCTGGGGCGGCGTGACAGTTGCGCCCGTCGTCGCGCCGCGGCTATTGATCCGCGCGCACCGTCGGATCCGCAATGTTCACCCTCGATCCACGCCTCGCCGGCGACACCGTCCCCGTGACCCGTCTCGCGCTCTGCGAGGTGCGTCTCACGGACGAGATCGCCTGGCCCTGGCTGATCCTGGTGCCGATGCGGCCCGACACGCGCGAGCTGCTCGACCTCACCGCCGAGGACCGCTACCGGCTGGTCGACGAGATCGCGCTGGCCGAGCGGGTGCTGGCCGATCTCCATTCCCCGGACAAGCTCAACGTCGCCGCCCTGGGCAACCAGGTGGCGCAGCTCCATGTCCATGTCATCGCGCGGCGCATCGGCGATGCCGCTTGGCCGCAGCCGGTCTGGGGCGCGACGGCGCGCGCCCTGCACCCGCCGGGCGAGGCGGCGGCGGCCGCCGCCCGGCTCGCCGCCGCCTTCGCGGCACGGAGCGATGCCGATGGCTGACGCCGAGGCGGCAGCGCGCTCCGTCGCCGCCCCGCCGGCCTGGACCATGAGCGAACGGGCCGCCCGCGATCACATCGACCCGATGTTGAAGCGCCGCGACCTGCGCCGTGCCCTCGCCGCGGCCATCCAGGCCGTGCGCCACCTGCCGCGCAGCGTCCTGCTCCACCATCAGCTCGGCCTGCTGGCGGAGCGGCTGGTGTCCGACGATCCGGATCGTTCCGCCTATTATTCGAAAGTCGCGCTCGTCGCCTTCGAACGCGCGTACCGGATGCGGCCCACCGAGCCGGAGATCGCCGCCGGACTGGCACGGACCCTCGATCGCCGCGGCGACGTCGCCGCGGCGCGGCGCGTGCTGGAACCGCACCTCGCGGTGCCGCTGCCCGACCACGAGATCGTGCACGCATTCGTGCGCATCGCAGGGCGGACCGACGAGGGCGAGCGCGCCGTCGCGCTGGCCCGGGCGGCGCTGGCGGCCGAGGAGGGCAAGGACGATATCCGGCTCCTGCATGCGCTGGCGCGGCTGCTCGACCGTCTCGGCCGGTACGAGGAGTCGTTCGCCTTCGCCGCGCGCGGCAATGCGGTGTTCGCGGAGCAGCGGCGCCCGGTGCCGGGGCTGCTCACCAAGACGGTCGACCAGATGATCGCGGCGACCCCGCGCAGCGCGATGGCTGCCGCGCCGGTCGCGCGCGACCGGTCGGAGCTGCCGGTCTTCATCGTCGGCATGGGCCGCTCGGGCACGACCCTGGTCGAGCAGATCATCTCCGGCCACTCCCGGGCGCACGGCTCGGGCGAGCGGCGCGCCCTCACTCAGGCGTCGGTGGCGCTCGGCAAGGCGACCGGCATGGGCTATCCGACAGGTGTCACGAAGTGGCCGCTGGAGATGGTCGAGGCGGCGGGGGCAACGTACCTGCGCAAGCTCGCGGCGCTCGCCCCTGGCGCCACCAGGATCGCCGACAAGCTGCCGCAGAACTTCCTGCGCCTGCCGATCATCCAACGGATGCTGCCCGGCGCCCGCGTCATCCACTGCCAGCGCAACCCGATCGACCTCTGCCTGTCCGCCTTCTACCAGGAGGACAAGATTCCGGTGATGGAGACCTACGACCTGTTCCGGGCCGGTCTCGCCTACCGCGAATACGAGCGGCTGATGGCGCACTGGATGAAGGTGCTCGACCTGCCGATCCTCGACGTCCGCTACGAGAGCCTGGTGGCGCAGCCCGAGGTCGAGGCGCGACGGATCATCGCCTTCCTCGAGTTGCCGTGGGAGGAGAGCTGCCTCGACGTCGAGGGCAACCGCCGGGTCGTCGACACCTCGAACTACGCCGCCGTGCGCGGCCCGATCCACGGCGGGGCCGTCGATCGCTGGAAGCGCTATCGCACGCAGCTCCAGCCGCTGATCGACGCGCTGTCCGGTGCCCGGCCGGCGGCGGCGCCCTGACGCCGGCACCGCCCGCCCGGCGCAGGCGCGCAATCCGCTGCCGCCGGCCTTTCGCGCCTGGTTCGACGCGCGCGGCTGGACGCCGCACCCCCATCAGCTCGCCCTGCTGGACGCCGCCGCGGCGGGACGGTCGAGCCTGCTGATCGCGCCGACCGGGGGCGGCAAGACGCTCGCCGGCTTCCTGCCGTCGCTGGTCGACCTCGGGGCGGCGCCGCGCGACGGGCTGCATACGCTCTACATCTCGCCGCTGAAGGCGCTGGCCGTCGATATCCACCGCAACCTGCAGGCGCCGATCGGCGAGCTGGGCCTGCCGATCATCGTCGAGACGCGCACCGGCGACACCCCCGCCGCCAGGCGCGCACGGCAGCGCCGCCGGCCGCCGCAGATGCTGATGACGACGCCGGAATCCCTGGCGCTGATGCTGTCCTACACCGATGCGGCGACCATGTTCGCCGGCCTCTCCGCGGTGATCGTCGACGAGCTGCACGCGCTGGCGGGCACCAAGCGCGGCGACCTGCTGGCGCTCGGCCTCGCCCGTCTCGCCCGCCTCGCCCCCGCGAGCCGGCGCGTCGGGCTCTCGGCGACGGTGGCCCATCCCGCGGCCCTGGCACGCTGGATCGGTGCCGGCGACCGGCCCGTCGACATCGTCGGCGGCGGCGCCGGAGCGGCACCGGACGTTTCGATCCTGGTGCCCGACGGCCCGCTGCCCTGGGCCGGTCACATGGCGATCCACGCCATGCCCGCGGTCTATGCGAAAATCGCTGAGGCGGGGACGACCATCGTGTTCGTCAACACGCGCGCCCAGGCGGAGCTGGTATTCCAGGAGCTGTGGCGCCTGAACGACGCCAACCTGCCGATCGCGCTGCATCACGGCAGCCTCGCCGTCGAGCAGCGGCGGCGTGTCGAGGCGGCCATGGCCACCGGGCGTCTGCGCGCGGTGGTGGCGACCTCCTCGCTCGACCTCGGGATCGATTGGGCGGCGGTGGACCTGGTGATCCAGGTCGGCGCCCCCAAGGGGGCGAGCCGGCTGATCCAGCGCGTCGGCCGCGCCAACCACCGTCTCGACCGGCCGAGCCGGGCCATTCTGGTACCGGCCAACCGGTTCGAGGTGCTGGAGTGCCGGGCCGCCCTCGACGCCGTCGACGCCGGCACGCTGGACGGCCGGCCGCCCCGGCCGGGCGGCCTCGACGTGCTGGCCCAGCACGTGCTGGGCACGGCCTGCGCGGCGCCCTTCCATCCCGACCTGCTGTTCGCCGAGGTCCGGGCGACGCAACCCTACGGCGAACTGTCGCGCCGCGACTTCGACGACGTCGTCGGGTTCGTGGAGAACGGCGGCTACGCGCTGGGCGGCTACGAGCAGTGGCGCCGCCTCGTGCGGCAGGAGGCCGACGGCCGCCTGGCGCTGGCCCATCCGTCGATCGCCCGCCGCTACCGCATGAACGTCGGCACCATCGTCGAGGCGACGACGCTCAAGGTGCGGATCGGGCGCGGCCGGACGCTGGGCGAGGTCGAGGAGTATTTCGCCCAGGGGCTGGTGCCGGGCGACACCTTCCTCTTCGCCGGTCAGCTCCTGCGCTTCGAGGGTATCCGCGAGATGACCGTGCAGGCGAGCCGCGGCGGCACCGGCCAGCCGAAGATCCCCGCCTATGCCGGCGGCCGCCTGCCGCTCACCACCCATCTCGCCGATCGCGTCCGCGGGCTGCTCGCCGACCCGGCCCGCTGGCCGGACCTGCCGGCGCCGGTGCACGAATGGCTCGACCTGCAGCGCTGGCGCTCGGTGTTGCCGCGCGCGGACGGCCTGCTGGTCGAGACCTTCCCGCGCGGCCGCCTGCAGTATCTCGTCGCCTACTGCTTCGAGGGCCGCAATGCGCACCAGACCCTGGGCATGCTGCTGACCCGCCGGATGGAGCGCGCCGGCCTCAAGCCGCTCGGCTTCGTCGCAACCGACTACGTGATCGCCGTGTGGAGCCTGGAGGCGGCGCGCGACCTCGCCGGTCTGTTCGACGAGGACATGCTGGGCGACGACCTGGAGGAATGGATGGCGGAATCGACGCTGCTGAAGCGCACCTTCCGCAACGTCGCGGTGATCGCCGGCCTGATCGAGCGCCGCCATCCGGGCCAGGAGAAGACCGGCCGCCAAGTCACCTTCAACGCCGACCTCATCTACGACGTGCTGCGCCGCCACGAGCCGGGCCACGTGCTGCTGCGCGCGACCCGCGCCGACGCCGCCGAGGGGCTGACCGACGTGCGCCGGCTGGCGCAGTTCCTCGCCCGCATCCGCGGGCGCATCCTGCATCGGCCACTGCCGCGCATCTCGCCGCTGGCCGTGCCGGTGCTGCTGGAGATCGGACGGGAGGGCGTCGCCGACAGCGCGCGCGATGCGCTGCTGGAGGAGGCCGCGCTGGCGCTGGTCGAGGAGGCGTCGGCAGGGCCGTCGCAGACGGCCCTGCCGATGTGAGCGCTACTCGCCGGGGCCCTGGTTGCCGCGCAGGCCGGTGCCGCCCGGCCCGGTGCGGTTCTCGTGGAAGCCCGGGTTATAGTTCGGCGCCACGGCGCCGCGGCTGTCCGGCCGGTCGTCGCGCCGGTCCCGGCGGTCGTTGTCGGTGCGGCGGTCGTAACGTGGCGGATCATAGCGCGGGGCGTCGTACCGGGGGGCGTCGTACCGGGGGGTCACGTAGCGGGGCTCGGGCCGATAGACCGGACTGCCGTAGTAGCCCGAGCCGCCGTAGTAG
>JADZBA010000134.1 GCA_020852355.1 Alphaproteobacteria bacterium | reverse complement strand
TCAGTCGCGGTCGACGCCGAGCCGGCCAACGAAGTCCTCGAAATCCTTCGCCTCGCGGAAGTTGCGGTAGACGGACGCGAACCGCACATAGGCGACCGGATCGAGCTGTGAAAGAGCCTCCATCACGTACTCGCCGATCATGTCGGAGGGGATCTCGCTCTCCCCCGCGCTCTCCAGGCGGCGGACGAGGCCGTTGATCACCCGCTCGATCCGCTCGGGCTCCACCGGCCGCTTGCGCAGAGCGATGTAGATCGAGCGCGCCAGCTTGTCGCGGTCGAAGGGCTGGCGATGGCCGTTCTTCTTGACGATCGTCAGCTCGCGGAGCTGCACCCGCTCGAAGGTGGTGAAGCGCGCGCCGCAGTTGGGACATGATCGCCGCCGGCGGATCGCGGCCTTGTCCTCGGTCGGCCGGCTGTCCTTGACCTGGGTGTCGTCGGCCCCGCAGAACGGGCATCGCATCGTCGTCTCCCCCCTGGTCGAGCGTTCTCGCCGGGCCGGCTACGCCAGCCCAGGATAGATCGGGAACCGGCCGGTCAGCGTCGCCACCTCGGCGCGCACCGCGGCCTCGGCGGCGCCGTTCGCCTCGCGGCCCTGCGCCAGCTCCTCCAGCACGTCGCCGATCAGCGCCCCCACCCTGCGGAACTCCGCCTCGCCGAACCCGCGGGTGGTGCAGGCGGGCGTGCCGAGCCGCACTCCCGACGTCACCATCGGCTTCTCCGGATCGAACGGGATGCCGTTCTTGTTGCAGGTGATCGAGGCCCGCTCCAGGGCCTTCTCGGCGTCGCGGCCGGTGGTGCGCTTGGGCCGCAGGTCGACCAGCATCAGGTGGGTGTCGGTGCCGCCCGAGACGATGGCGAGGCCGCGGGCGGTCAACGCGTCGGCGAGCGCCCGGGCGTTGGCCACGACCCGCGTCGCGTAGTCGCGGAAGGAGGGCCGCAGCGCCTCGCCGAAGGCGACCGCCTTGGCGGCGATGACGTGCATCAGGGGGCCGCCCTGGAGACCCGGGAAGACGGCGCTGTTGATCTTCTTGCCGATCTCCTCGTCCATCGCCAGGACCATGCCGCCGCGCGGGCCGCGCAGCGTCTTGTGCGTCGTCGTCGTCACGACATGGGCGTGCGGCAGCGGGCTCGGATGGGCGCCGCCCGCCACCAGGCCGGCGAAATGCGCCATGTCGACCATCAGGTAGGCGCCGACCGCGTCGGCGATCGCCCGGAAGCGCGCGAAGTCGATCACCCGCGGATAGGCCGATCCTCCGGCGATGATCAGCTTCGGCCGGTGCTCGTGGGCCAGCCGCTCCACCTCGTCGTAGTCGATGCGGGCGTCGTCGCGGCGCACGCCGTAGGGGACGGCGTTGAACCACTTGCCCGACAGGTTCGGCGGCGCGCCGTGGGTCAGGTGGCCGCCCGCCGCCAGCGACATGCCGAGGATGGTATCGCCCGGCTTCAGCAGCGCCAGGAACACGGCCTGGTTGGCCTGGGCGCCGGAATGCGGCTGGACGTTGGCGAAGGTGCAGCCGAACAGCCGCCTGGCTCGCTCGATCGCGATCTCCTCGGCGACGTCGACGAATTCGCAGCCGCCATAGTAGCGCCGGCCGGGATAGCCCTCGGCGTACTTGTTGGTGAGGACGCTGCCCTGCGCCTCCAGGACGGCGCGGGAGACGATGTTCTCCGACGCGATCAGCTCGATCTGCCCGCGCTGGCGCTCCAGCTCGCCGGTGATGCCGCGCATCAGCTCGGGGTCGGCGTCCCGCAGCATCGCGGTGAAGAAGCCATCGGCGGCGGCGCTGGGCGAGGACGAATCCATGGGGGCTTCCGGTCGGTTGCGGGGTCAGGCCAGCTTCGCCACCCGCGGGGCATGGCGCCCGCCGGCGAAGGGCGTGGAAAGGAAGGTCGCGAGGCAGTCCTTCGCCACCTCGGTGCCGATCATGCGCGCACCGAGCACGAGAACGTTCGCGTCGTTGTGCTCGCGGCAGAGGCGGCTGCTCGAGACGTCGTGGCAGAGCGCCGCACGGATGTTGCGGTGGCGGTTGGCCGCGATCGACACGCCGATGCCGGTGCCGCAGATGAGCACGCCGCGCCGCGCCCGGCCGGCCGCGATCGCCGCCGCGACGCGGTCCGCGACGTCGGGATAGTCCGCCGGCTGGGCCGGGCCGGTGCCGAGATCGAGGGCCGCCAGTCCGAGCCGCTCCAGTTCCGCGACCAGGGCAGACTTCAGATCCACCCCCGCGTGATCGGAGGCAATGACGATCGGCTCCGCCTGCATCGAACCGGCGACCATCCCGTTCCGCTCGTTCCCGAAAAGACCCGGGTCGCTTACCACATGTCGGGCGACTCCGCCAAGCAGCCCACAACCCTTGCCGCGGGCGGAGTCGGGCCGCTCGCTGCCGCCGGGCGCCATTGCGCCACCATGGGTAGCGGCGGATCGCCGCGAACCGCGGGCCGGATCAAGTTTCCTCGGGCAAATTCATTCACCCGCAGCCAAGTAAGGCAAGGATTGACTTCGCGCGGGACGGCGTGCGATTTTCCGCTCGTCTTTGGTTCGACTGTTGGGATCATTGGTCATGGATGATGAGCAGATGAAGAACGAACAACATGAAGAGCTGCTGCGGATGACGACCGAGGTCGTCGCAGCCTATGTCAGCAACAATGTCCTCCCCGCCACCCAGATCTCCGACGTCATCAGCGCGGTCTACGGCTCGCTGAAGGCGCTCGACGGCGCGCCGCCGGAGGTCAAGGCCGAGCCGCTGAAGCCGGCGGTGCCGATCAAGAAGTCGGTCAACCCCGACTACCTGATCTGCCTGGAGGACGGCAAGAAGCTGAAAATGCTGAAGCGCCATCTGCGCACGACCTACAACATGACCCCCGAGGAGTATCGCGCGAAGTGGGGCCTGGCGCCGGACTACCCGATGGTCGCGCCGAACTACGCCGCCCAGCGCTCGGACTTCGCGAAGAAGATCGGCCTCGGCCGGACCGCCGGCCGGACCACGCCGCGGCGCGGCAAGAAGTAGCCATCGGCTGCCGCAGGGCGCGCCCGACGGCGGGTGCCCCTCGAGCGAACGGCCCGGCGAGCGATCGCCGGGCCGTCGCGATTCGGGGACGGTGACGAGAGCCGATCAGGCGCCCGAGCCGATCTCCGTGTACTTGCCGTCCTTCCACGAATAGAAGACGTAGATCGGGTTGACGACGTCGCCCTTGGCGTTGAAGTCCAGGGTGCCGATCACCGACTTGTGCTTGGCGCCGCGCAGCACCTTGGCGACGTCGGCCGTCTTGAGCGACTTGGCCTTGGCGGCGGCGTCCGCCCACACCTGGATCGCGGCGTAGGTGTAGAGCGTGTAGCCCTCCGGATCGAAGCCCTTCGTCTTGAACTGCGCCACGACGTCCTTGGCCGCCGCCTCCTTGCGCGGGTCGGGCGCGAACGTCATCAGGGTGCCCTCGCCGGACTTGCCGGTGATCTTCCAGAACTCCTCGGTGACCAGCGCGTCGCCCGAGACGAGCAGCGCGTTCAGCCCCTGCTCCTTCGCCTGGCGGACCAGCAGCCCGCCTTCGGTGTGATAGCCGCCGAGGTACATCGCCTCGATCTTCTGCGACTTCATCTTGGTGATGAGGGCGGTGAAGTCCTTGTCGCCCTGGCTGATCGCCTCGTACATCGCCTCCTTGAGACCGGCGGCGTTCATCGCCTTCTTGGTCTCGTCGGCGAGGCCTTTGCCGTAGGCCGACTTGTCGTGGATGATCGCGACCTTCTTGCCCTTGTAGCGGTTCGCCAGGAACTTGCCCGCGACCAGGCCCTGCGCGTCGTCACGGCCGCAGGTGCGGAAGACGTTCTTCCAGCCCTTCTTGGCCGCATCGTCGGTGAGTGCCGGGTTGGTGGAGGCTGGCGAAATCTGCAGGATCCCGTTCTCGTTGTAGACCGCCGAGGCGGGGATCGAGGACGACGAGCAGAAATGCCCGGCGACCAGCGCCACCTTCTTGCTAGCGAGCTGGTTGGCCACCGCCACCGCCTGCTTGGGATCGCAGGCGTCGTCGCCGACTTCCAGCTTCAGCTTGCGGCCGAGGACGCCGCCCTTGGCGTTGATGTTCTCGATGGCGAGCTCCGCCCCACGGCGCATCTGCTCGCCGAAGACGGCATATTGGCCGGTCATCGGGCCGGCCGTCGCGACCGCGATGTCCTGGGCCGATGCGACGCCACCGATCCCGGCGAGCGCCGCGGCGAGTACCGCCGTTGCCACATTGCGCATGAGCATACTCCGACTGGTTGCAGCTCCGGTGCGACGCCTCGGCGCCGCATCGTCGACGGTGCCCGCGGGACGACCCCGCCGGGCCCGCTCGGTGGGGCGCATGGTAGGCCAACAGCCCGCCATGCGCGAGACGTCACCCCCGGCGCTCGCGCCAGGCGAACAGCCCGGCGCGCTCGTAGATCCAGGGGTATTGCGTGACCATCCGGTGCACCTGGGTGATCCGCCAGGCGAGCAGCATGATGGCGAGGAGTACGAGCGTGTGGACGAGGTAGCCGACCACCGACGGCTCGCCGCCGAACAACGTGAAGGCGAGGAAGAGATCGCCGAGGCCGAGCAGGATCGCGCTGGGCACCGCCTGCCACCACGGCCGCCAGGTCTGGGCCAGCGCCTGCCCGGTCAGGAAGGCGGCGCCGCCGAACAGCACGACCGTGAGGCCGAGGAACACCGGTACCGTCGTCCCGAGACCCGTCTCCATGCCTAGGCTCCGTGGCCGCCTTCGAGATAGGCCGCCCGCACCTCGCGATTGGCGAGCAGCTCCCGTCCGGTTCCGCTCAAGGTGATCCGGCCGTTCATCATGACATAGCCGCGATGGGCGAGGCGGAGCGCGTGGAAGGCATTCTGCTCGACCAGGAAGACGGTCATCCCCTCCTGCTCGTTGACCTCGCGGATCACCTGGAAGATCTGCTTCACGATCATCGGCGCCAGGCCCAGCGACGGCTCGTCGAGCAGCAGCAGGCGCGGCCGGCTCATCAGGGCGCGGCCGATCGAGAGCATCTGCTGCTCGCCGCCCGAGAGCGTGCCGCCGCGCTGCAGCCGGCGTTCCTCCAGCCGCGGGAACAGCTTGAAGACCCGGCGCAGCCCATCCTCGAAATGCTCGGGCGCCGTGGTGGCGCCCATCTGGAGGTTCTCCAGCACGGTCATGCGCGGGAAGATCCGCCGTCCCTCCGGCGACTGGGCGATGCCGAGGCGAACGATCTCGAAGGTCGGCATCCGCGTGATGTCGCGGCCCTCGAAAAGGATGCGTCCGCGCCATGCGCGCGGGCTGCCGCACACCGACATCAGCAGCGTCGACTTGCCGGCGCCGTTGGCCCCGATCAGGGTGACGATCTCGCCGGCGCGCACCTCGAGATCGACGCCGCGCAGCGCCTCGATATGGCCGTAGCCGGTGCTGAGGCCGGCGATCGTCAGCATCCGGGCGGCACCCCGCGGAGGTCGACCAACACCTCCGGCGGCAGTTCCTCGTCGTCCTCCTCGCCGAGATAGGCGCGGATGACCGTCGGGTCGTTGCGCACCGTCCGCGGCGAGCCGTCGGCGATGCGCTTGCCGTAGTCGAGCACGACGATGTGGTCGGAGATCCCCATGACCACGCTCATGTCGTGCTCGATCAGCAGGATCCCGATGCGCTCCTCTTCGCGGACGGCGAGCAGCAGATCGTTGAGCTCGGCCGACTCGCGCGGGTTGAGACCGGCCGCCGGCTCGTCGAGGCAGAGCAGCGCCGGCCGGGTGCACATGGCGCGCGCGATCTCCAGCCGGCGCTGGGCGCCGTAGGGCAGGCTGCCGGCGTCCCGGTCGGCGCGGTCGGCGAGCCCGGTGCGCTCCAGCCAGTGCCGCGCCAGCTCGACCGCCTCGCGCTCGGCGCGGCGATACCCCGGATGGCCGAGCAGGCCGAGCACGGTGTAGCCCGACGCCCGCATCAGGCGGTTGTGCTGGGCCACGACGAGGTTCTCCAGCGCCGTCATGCGGGGGAACAGGCGGATGTTCTGGAAGGTACGGGCGACCCGCGCCTCCTTGGCGATGCGGTGCCCTTCCAGCCGCTCCAGCAGGAAGGTGCCGCCGCCATGGGTCAGGGTCAGGCGCCCGACCGTGGGCTGGTAGAAGCCCGTCAGGCAATTGAAGACCGTGGTCTTGCCGGCCCCGTTGGGTCCGATGATCGCCGTGATCTCGCGGTCGGCGGCGTCGAAGGACAGGTCGTCGATCGCGACCAGGCCGCCGAAGCGCATCGTCAGATGCTGGACGGACAGCAGCGGCACCACCGTCACGCCCGGTCTCCCGTGGCGTGCAGCCGGATGGTCGGCTCGCGGTGGGAGAGCAGGCCGAGCGGGCGCCACACCATGATGGCGACCATGCCCGCACCGAAGGCCAGCATGCGGAACTGGTTCAGCTCGCGCAGGAACTCCGGCAGGCCGATGAGGACGATCGCCGCCAGCACGATGCCGAGCTGGCTGCCCATGCCGCCCAGCACGACGATCGCCAGGATCACCGCGGACTCGATGAAGGTGAAGCTCTCCGGGCTGATGAAGCCCTGGCGGGCGGCGAAGAAGCTGCCGGCGAAGCCGGCGAACATCGCGCCGATGGCGAAGGCCGAGAGCTTGGTGTTGGTCGGATTGATGCCGAGCGCCCGGCAGGCGATCTCGTCCTCGCGCAGCGCCTCCCAGGCGCGGCCGACCGGCAGCCTGCGGATGCGGCGGGTGAAGGCGTTCACGATCAGCGCCATCGCCAGGATGATGAAATAAAGGAATGTGACGCGATGGGCGGGCGAGAAGTCGAGCCCGAGGAAGGTGGCGAACGTCGCCTCGCCCTCGTCGGGCTCCGCCTTGAAGGGCAGCCCGAAGAATGTCGGCCGCGGGATGTTCGAGACGCCGTTGGGCCCGCCCGTCACCTCCCACCAGTTCTGCAGCACGATGCGGATGATCTCGCCGAAGCCGAGCGTCACGATCGCCAGGTAGTCGCCGCGCAGCCGCAGCACGGGGAACCCGAGCAGCAGCCCGACCATGGCGGCCAGCGCGCCCGCCGCCGGCAGCGCGCCCCAGAAGCCGACGTCGAAGTTGAGCGCCAGCAGGCCGAACGTGTAGGCGCCGACCGCATAGAAGGCGACGTAGCCGAGATCGAGCAGGCCGGCGAGGCCGACCACGATGTTGAGGCCCCAGCCGAGCATGACGTAGGTGACGACCAGGATCGCGATGTCGAGGAGCCGCTGGTCGGTGAACGGCAGGAACGGGAATGCGACGCCCAGCGCGAGGAGCAGCGGCGGGGCGACGCGGCGGAGCCGACCGACGATACGCGCCGGAATCGCCGCCCCGGCCCCCGCGCCCGGGGCGAGGCGGCGCAGGGCGAGGCCCGCCCGCAGCGCCAGCACGGCGGCGGCGATCGCCACCAGCCAGGCGACGGTCCGCATCGGCCAGGGCCCGAGCGCGGCGGCGGCGGCCACGCCGGCGGACGGCACCAGGACGGCGATCGGCCGGCCGAGCGCGATGGCGGCGAGGCCGATCCGGCCGAGGAAGACCGTCGCCGTGGCGATCGCCACGGCCGCGAAGCGGAAGTTGAGGCCGAGCCCGACGCCCGACACATCGATCGTCTCGAAGCCGACCAGCGGCAGCGCCAGCGCGAAGGTGACGATGGCGGCGAGCGCCGCGTCCTTGAGGATGGCCGCGATCGGCGGCGCCGCCGGCGCCGGGTCGCCCGCCACGGCCATCGCCCTCACACCTTCTCGATCTCGGGCCGCCCGAGCAGCCCGGTCGGACGGAAGACCAGCACCAGCACCAGGACGGCGAACGCCGCGACGTCCTTGTACTCGACGCTGAAATAGCCCGACCACAGCGCCTCGATCAGGCCGATCAGGATGCCCCCCAGCATGGCTCCCGGCAGCGACCCGATGCCGCCCAGCACCGCCGCGGTGAAGGCCTTGAGGCCGGCGAGGAAGCCGATGAAGAAGTCGACCACGCCGTAGTAGAGCGCGAACATCAGCCCGGCCACCGCCGCCAGGGCCGCCCCCATGACGAAGGTCAGCGAGATGGTGCGGTCGACGTCGACGCCGAGCAGCGCCGCCATGCCGCGGTCCTGCTCGCAGGCGCGCTGGGCCCGGCCGAGCGGCGTGCGGGTGATGAGCAGCGTGAAAGCGGTCATCAGCGCGACGGTGACGGCGATGATGATCATCTGCGTGTAGTTGATCTGTACCGCGAAGCCGTCGCCCTCCATCAGGACGATCCCGCCCGAGATCAGCGGCGGCAGCGGCTTGATGCGCGCACCCTGGAGGAGCTGGACGTAGTTCTGGAGGAAGATCGACATGCCGATCGCCGAGATCAGCGGCGCCAGGCGGAAGGACCCGCGCAACGGCCGGTAGGCGATGCGCTCGACCGTCCAACCGTAGACGGCGGTGAACAGCATGGTGGTGAAGAGCACGAGCACGATCGCCAGCGGGATCGACGTCACCCCGCCCATCCACAGCAGCGCGAAGGTGATGATCGAGATGAACGCGCCGATCATGAACACGTCGCCATGGGCGAAGTTGATCATGCCGATGATGCCGTAGACCATCGTGTAGCCGATCGCGATCAGTCCATAGATCGCACCGAGCGTCAGCCCGTTGATGATCTGCTGGAGAAGGTACTCCATGCCCCCCGCTGGAGTTCGGCCCGGTTCTGACGCGCCGGGTCCCGACCTCTTCCGAAGCTAGTGCGAGGACGCCGGCCCGGCAAGCGGCTCACCGCGGTCGGCGAGATGGCAGGCGAGGCCGCGTCCCTGTCCCTCGTCCACGCAATAGTCGGGCCGCCGGCTGCGGCAGACCGGCATCGCGTGCGGACAGCGCGGGTGGAAGGCGCAGCCGGCGGGCGGCGCCAGCGGCGAGGGCAGCTCGCCCGCGACCGGGCGGAAGGCGTGCCGGCCGATGTCGCCGCGCCGGGCGATGCGCGGCACGCTCGCCAGCAGGGCCTGCGTGTAGGGGTGGGCCGGCGCGGCGTAGATCGTGGCGGCCGGCCCCTCCTCGACGAGACGGCCGAGATACATCACCGCCACCCGGTCGGCGAGATGGCGGACCACGCCGAGATCGTGGCTGATGAAGAGGCAGGTGAGCCCGAGCTCGGCCCGCAGATCGAGCAGCAGATTGATGATCTGCGCCTGGATCGAGACGTCGAGCGAGGCCACCGGCTCGTCGCAGACCAGCAGGTCGGGGCGCATGGCGAGCGCCCGGGCGATGGCGACGCGCTGGCGTTGCCCGCCGGAAAGCTGGTGGGGGAAGCGCCCGGCGTAGGCCGGGTCGAGGCCGACGCGTTCCAGCCACCCGGCGACATAGGCGGCGGCGCCGGCGGCGGTGGTCGCGCCATGGGCGACCGGCCCCTCGGCGATCTGCGCGCCGACCCGCCGACGCGGGTTGAGGGAGGCGAACGGGTCCTGGAAGACGGTCTGCACCCGCGTCGTCAGCTTGCGCCCGCCGGCGCGCACCGGGGCGCCGTCGAGCCTGACGGTGCCGCCCGTCGGCGCCAGGATACCGGCGACGATGCGCCCGAGCGTGGTCTTGCCGCAGCCCGACTCCCCGACCAGCCCCAGGGTCTCGCCGCGCACGATGCGCAGCGACACGTCCTCGACCGCCCCGACCGACGCCGGGGGCAGGCCGGCGCCGAGCCGGCCGGCGATCCGCTCGCCGAGCGACAGGCGCCGCTGGAAGCGCATGGAGACGCCGACGGCATCGAGCAGCACCCTGTCGGCGCCGGCTACAGCGGGTGATGGCACCGCACGCTCCGTTCTCCCGCCGGCAGCTCGGGCATCGTCGTGCAGGCGGCGCTCGCCCGGCCGCAGCGGCCGCGGAAGGCGCAGCCCGGCGGCAGCTCGCGCAGCGCGGGCGTGCTGCCCGGGATCTGCGGCAGCCGGCCGCCCGGCGGCACCTCGCCCGGCACGGAATCGAGCAACCCGCGCGTGTAGGGGTGGCGCGGCTCGGCCAGCACGTCGCGCGCCGGACCGCGCTCGACGATGCGCCCGGCGTACATCACGGCGATGTCGTCGGCGAGCGCCGAGACGACCGCGAGGTCGTGGGTGATCCACAGCAGCGCGATGCCGGTGTCGGCGACCAGCCGCTGCATCTCGTGGACGATCTGACCCTGGATCGAGACGTCGAGCGCGGTCGTCGGTTCGTCGGCGATGACCATGTCGGGCTCGTTGAGCAGCGCCATGGCGATCGCCACCCGCTGCCGCATGCCGCCCGAGAGCTGGTGCGGATAGGCGGCGAGTCGCTCGTCGGGCGAGGGGATGCCGACGCGTCCCAGCGCGTCGCGGCAGCGGATACGCCTGGCCGCGCGTGGCAGGTGGGCATGGGCATCGAGCGCCATCGCCATCTGGGTCCCGACCCGCAGCACCGGGTTGAGCGTCATCATCGGGTCCTGGAAGACCATGGCGATGCGCCGGCCGCGCAGCGCCCGCAGCGCCGCCGGCGGCAGCCCGACCAGCTCGCGCCCGTCGAGCCGGATCGAGCCCGCGACGATGCGGCCCGGCGCGTCGACCAGCCCGATCAGCGAGAAGCCCGTCACCGACTTGCCGGACCCCGATTCCCCGACCAGGCCCAGCACCCGGCCGCGCGCCACGGCGAGGTCGACGCCGTCGACGGCCTTGACGATGCCGGCGCGGGTGAAGAAGTGCGTGGCGAGCCCGCGGACCTCCAGGATCGGTGCCGTCATCGCCGCAGCCGCGGGTTCACCTGGTCGCGCACCTGGTCGCCGACGAGGTTGATGGCGACGACGAGCACCATCAGCGCGACGCCGGGATAGATGCTGATCCAGTAGCGGCCGTTCATCAGGTGCTGGAAGCCGTTGGCGATCAGCATGCCGAGCGAGGGCTCGGTGATCGGCAGCCCGAGACCGAGGAAGGACAGGGTCGCCTCCAGCGCGATCGCATTGGCGATCTGCACGGTCGCCACGACGATGAGCGGCGGCAGGATGTTCGGCAGGAGGTGCCGGAACACCACCCGCGCGGCCGGCAGCGGCGTCGCCAGCACCGCCTCGATGTAGTCCTTGCGCCGCTCCGCCGCGGCGGCGCCGTGCGCCGTCCGCGCGAAGTAGGCGTACTGCGCGGCGGCGAGTGCCGCGATGAGCTGGCCCCGCCCCTGCCCCAGCAGCGCCACCAGGATGAGGGCCAGCAGAATCGCGGGAAAGGAGAGCTGCAGGTCGACGACGCGCATGATCGCCTGCTCGAGCCGGCCGCCGACGAAGGCGGCGACGAGCCCGATCGTGGTCCCCGCCACAAGCGCGCAGGCGCCGGCGAAGACGCCGATCTGCAGGCTGATGCGCAGCCCGTAGAGGATGGCGCTCAGCATGTCGCGGCCCGACGGGTCGGTGCCGAGCAGGTGGACATAGCCGCCCGAGCCGACGAAGCCCGGCGGCCGGCGCGCGTCGAGCAGGCTCAGCGTCACCTGGTCGTAGGGGTCCTGCGGCGCCAGCCACGGCGCGGACAGGGCGCCTGCCAGCAGCAGCAGGACGACGACCAGCGCCGCCACCGCCACGCGGTTGCCGCGGAAGTCGTGCCAGAAGGCGGCGAGCGGTCCGCCGGTCATCCCGCGGCCCCCGGTCGGAGGCGCGGGTCGAGGGCGCCGTAGACGAGGTCCACGACCAGGTTGATGACGACGAAGAGGAAGGTGACGAGGACGAGATAGGCGACCATGACCGGCCGGTCGAGGTCGCGGATCGAATCGATGATCAGCTTGCCGACACCGGGCCAGGAGAAGATCGTCTCCGTCACCACCGCGAAGGCCAGCGTCGAGCCCAGCTCCAGGCCGAACACGGTGACGATCGGGATCGCGATGTTCTTCAGGACGTGGCCGCGGATCACGGTCAGCTCCGACAGGCCCTGGGCGCGTGCGAACCTGACATAGTCCGAGAGCATCGCCTCCCGCGTGCCGGCGCGGGCCAGCCGGATCAGCAGGGCCAGCTTGAACAGCGAGAGGTTGAGCGCGGGCAGCAGGAGATGCGCCAGCCCCTCGCCCGAGGTGAAGCTCCAGGGCACGCCGAGGAGGACCGCCGTCGGCCCGCGGCCGCCGGCGGGCAGCCAGCGCAGCTCGACCGCGAAGGTCAGGATCAGGATGAGGCCGATCCAGAAGGTCGGCACGCTGAAGCCGAGGATCGACGCCCCCATGATGGCGCGCGACACGGGCGAGCGCGGCCGGTAGCCCGCATAGATCCCGAGCGGGATGCCGAGCAGCGACGCGCCGAGCACGGCGAGCAACGTCAGCTCGGCGGTCGCCGGCAAGCGCGACAGGATCAGCTCGGCGACCGGCACGTTGAAGACGAAGGAGCGGCCGAAGTCGCCGCGCACGAGATTGCCGACGAAGGCGAGATACTGCTCGACCAGCGGCCGGTCGAGGCCGTAGCGGGCGATCACGTCGGCGCGGATCTGCTGCGTCGCGTCGGGCGGGATCAGCACGTCGATCGGATTGCCGATGGCGTGGACGCCGACGAAGACGATGACGGTCATCGCCGCCATCACGGCCGCCGCCTGGAGCAGCCGGTTGATGAGGAAGCCCAGCACGGGGACCGATGCCGCGGCGACGCGGAAGGGGCGGCCGTCGCGCCGGCCGCCCCCGCTGCCGGCGCTACCGCTTTGGCTTGATGAAGTAGGCGAGCGTGTCCTCGTCGGCACGCGGCGCCAGCACCACCTTGGCCGCCTGGCCGCCCCACGCCGTCTGGAGGACGACCAGCGACAGGTAGGCGCGGTCGGCGACGATCTTCTCCATCGCCTCCTCGTAGGCCGCCCGGCGCTTGCCGTCGTCCAGCGTGGCGCGGCCGAGCTCGAGCAGCCGGTCGACCTCCTTGTTCGAGTAGGCGATGCGGTTGAACTGCCCCATGCCGACATCGGGTGCCGGCGTGTGCGCCATCGAGCCCAGCGTGTAGGACGCCTCGCCCGTCAACGTGCCCCAGCCGTTCATGAAGACGCTGTATTCGAGCTTCGCCTGGGCCGGGAAGAACACGGTGCGGCTGATCGCCTGGACGTTGGTCACCACGCCGATCTTGGCCAGCATCTGGCCGAGCGCGCCGCAGACCACGCCGTCGCCGGGCAGCCGGTCGTTGGTGCAGTGCAGGTCGATCCTGAATCCCTTGCCGTAGCCCGCGTCCGCCAGCAGCTTCTTCGCCCGCTCGACGTCGAAGGGCTTGGCGGGGATGCGGGCCGACGAGCCGAAGAAGCCGTCGGGCATGAGCTGGTTGGCCGGCTTGCCGAAGCCCTCCAGCACGATGTCGACCAGCGTCCTGCGGTCGATGGCGAGATCGATCGCCTCGCGCACGCGGGCGTCGCGCAGCGGGTTCGGCTCGGCCACCTTGCCGTCGAGGTCGTAGACGCGCGGTGTCCTCTCGCGCTGGTCGAGCTGCAGGTTGAAGACGTAGACGGAATCCGCCTTGGCGACGGTCAGCCGCGAATCGCGCTGCAGCGTCTCGTAGTCGGCCGAAGGCACGTAGTTGATGACGTCGACCTGCCCGGCCCGCAGCGCCGCCACCCGGGCCGGGTCGGACGACATCTCCTTGCGCACGACGCGCTGCCAGGGTGCGGGTCCCTGCCAGTAGCCCTCGAAGCGATCGAGCACGAGGTCGCCCTTGGGCGTCCACGAGACGTAGCGGAAGGGACCCGTGCCGATGGCGGCCTTGCCCGAGTTGAACTCCTGCGGCGACGCTTCCTTGGTCGTCGCCGCCGCGGCGGCCTTGGCCGAGACGACGAAGACGCGCACGAAGTCGTAGGGCAGCGTCGCCACCGGCTCCTTGGTCTTGAAGCGGATGGTGTGCGGGTCGACGATCTCGATGGCGGCGACGTTCTTGACGTAGATGGTGGTCGTCACCGGGCCGGCGACGGCCGGCACGCGCTCGATCGAGAACTTGACGTCGGCCGCCGTCATCTCGCTGCCGTCGTGGAACTTCACGCCCTTGCGCAGCTTGAACTCCCAGGTCGTGTCGTCGACCGCCTTCCAGGACTCCGCCAGCCAGGGCTGCACCTGGTTCTTCGCGTCGGCGAAGACCAGCGTGTCGTAGATGTGCTTCATCGCCTCGGCGTGGGTGCCCAGCGCCGAGAAGTGCGGATCGAGCGATTCCGGCCCGCCGCGCAGGCCGATGGTCAGGGTCTGCGCCGCCGCCCCGAGCGCGCCCAGCGCCAATGTCGCGGTCGCCAGCGCCAGCGGCCGCACCCTATGCCCCCACCCCGTCATTTCGCGCTCCCGGTTCGTTGCCCTGGGCGGCGACTCTGGCACGCTGCCGCCGCACGGTCGAGCCGCTGCGATCGGTGCGCCGCCACGGCTTGACGCCCCGCGGTCCGGCCGCCCAGCATGCCGGCCGGCAGCAGGGGTCCCGCGACATGCTCATCGAGTTTCCCGACCGCGGCGTCATCGTCACCGGCGCCGGTCACGGCATGGGCCGGGCCATCGCCCATGCGTTCGCCGCCCGCGGCGCCAGGGTCAGGATCTGCGACCTCGACCCCGCGGAGATCGCGGAGACCTGCCGCGCCACGCCGGGCGGTGCGATCGCGGGCCGCGTCGTCGACGTCGGCGACCGCGCCGCGGTCCACGCCTTCGTCGCCGAGGCCGCCGCGGCCTTCGGCGGTCGCGTCGACATCCTGGTCAACTGCGCCGGCGGCGTGCGTGGCCAGGTCGGCCGGCCGCTGGAGGAGATCGACGAGCGGCGCTGGAAGGAGCTGTTCGAGGCGAACGTCGACGGCGCCTTCTGGTTCGCCCAGTCGGTATCCCAGGGGATGAAGGCCGCGCGGCGCGGCCGCATCGTCAGCATCTCCAGCGGCGCCGGCCTGGGCGTCAGCCTGACCGGCATCCAGGGCTACGCCTCCTCCAAGGCGGCCCTGATCGGCCTGACCCGCCAGCTCGGCCACGAGCTCGGCCCCTTCGGCATCACCGTCAACAGCGTCTCCCCCGGCCTGATCCGCTCCAACCCGAGCACCGAGAAGCAGTGGCAGGCGTACGGCCCCGACGGGCAGGCCCGGATCATCGAGAACATCGCGATGAAGCGGCTGGGCAGCGTCGAGGACATCGTCGCCGCGGTGCTGTTCCTGGCGTCGGACCACGCCGGCTGGATCACCGGCCAGACGCTGCAGGTCGACGGCGGGAAGTAGC